>NZ_CP126625.1:3422716-3733873 GCF_030219325.1 Geothrix sp.
GGGACCCGGTGCTCAAGCGCGTGGTGGCCCTGAAGCTGCTGCTGGGGCATGATCCCGACCTGCACCTCCGCCTGCTGCGGGAGGCCCGGACCCAGGCCAAGCTCGACCACCCGGGCATCTGCCGCATCCACGACCTGGGCCACTCGGAGGGGCGTCCCTACATCGCCATGCAGCTGGTGCAGGGCCGCTCCCTGGTGGACCTGCACCCCGAGCTGGACTTCCGGGCCATGGCCTCGGTGATGGCGGACGTGGCGGAGGCCATCCACGCCGCCCACCTGGCGGGCCTGATCCACCGCGACCTGAAGCCGGCGAACATCCTCGTCGAGACCCGCCCGGATGGCAGCCTGCGCCCCTGCGTGGTGGACTTCGGCCTGGCCCGGGATCTCACCCTGCTGGACCAGACGCTGTCCTGGGCGGTGATGGGCACGCCCGCCTTCATGAGCCCCGAGCAGACGCAGGGCGAGGCCCTGGGCCCCAGCACGGACATCTACAGCCTGGGCGCCACCCTCTACGCGCTCGTCACCGGGCAGCCACCCTACGAGGGGTCCACGCTGGCGGGCCTCATCACGAACCAATCGGACTCGGGCGTGCGGGCCGTGCGGCGGCTCAACCCGGGGGTGCCGAGGGACCTGGAGACCATCACCCTGAAGTGCCTGGAGCGGGAGCCAGCCAGACGCTACGGGACCGCCAAGGACCTGGGGGCGGACCTGCGCCGCTTCCTGGCGGACGAGCCCATCCAGGCCCGCCCCGTGGGCCCGCTCGGCAGGCTGTGGCGCTGGTCGAAACGCCGCCCGGCCCTGGCCGCCACCGCCACGACGGGAATTCTCGCCTCGGTGCTCCTGTTGGCCTGGAACGGCCACATCCGCGCCACCTCGCGCCTGCGGGAGGAAGCGGCCCAGCGCTTCGCCCTGGAGATCCGGGATGCGGAGCACCTGCTGCGCATCGAGCGCATGATGCCCCGGCATGACATCCGGCCGGCGGAGGCGCGGCTGCGGACGAGGATGGCGGCGATCCAGGATGAGATGGCCCGACTGGGCGGGTCCGCCCAGGGGCCCGCCCACTACGCCCTGGGCCGGGGGTACCTGGCGCTGCGGGAATACGCAGAGGCTGTCCGGCACCTGGCGGCCGCCTGGAGTTCGGGGTTCCAGGCCCCGGAAGTGGCGCACGGCCTCGCGCTGACACGGCTGAAGCAGTATGAGAACCGGAGGCTCGAACTCGTCGGCCAACTCGCCTCGCGGGAGGACCTGCGCAAAGTCGCCGCCGAGATGGTCCCGCTGGCCCTGACGTGGATGGCGCGCGCCAAAGGGGCCAGCGTGGACCACCCCGAGTACGGCATCGGGCTCGCCGCCCAGGCCGAAGGGCGCCACGACGAAGCGGATCGGCACTACGCCCTCGCCCTGGACCAGGCGCCCTGGCTGTTCGAGGTCTGGGGCTCCCGGGCCGCCAATGCCGTGGAGGCGGTGTTCGCGACCACCGACACGCCCGGTTACGACCGCATCCATGCCCAGTACAAGCGGGCCCTGGGCTACCTGAATGAGGCCGAGCAGATCGCCCCGAGCGATGACGAGGCCGTCCTCCGGCACTCGAACCTCGTCACCTCGGAGGGGATCTCCCAGGCGGCCCGCCACCGCCGCCGGGCCGAGCCCTTTCTGGAGGCCCACCGGCTGCTGGAAATCGCGCTGCGGATCCGCCCGGATGCCGAAGAGCCCCGCATCACCCTGCCGAACAGCGCCCTGCAGGTGGGATTCATCCAGCTGTCCAACGGGGGCGATCCAGCCCCCCTCGTGCGGAAGGCCGCCCAGGACCTGGAAGCCTTCGCCCCGCGCGAGGCCTGGACCCGCGAATCGGACTGGACCGCCGCCAAGGGGACCCTGCACCACCTCTGGTGGGTGGTCGCCGAGGCCGACCAGCGCTTCGGCCGCAGTCCCGACCAGGCCCTCGCCCGCGCCCGGCACTGGCGCGACCAGGTACCCGCCGACCCCCATCACGCCTTCTCCCGGCTCATTGAAGCGAAGCACCTGGCCGATCGGGGCGCGGACCCGAGGCCCATCTACGAAGAGACCCTCCAGGTCCTGGACAGCCTCGGCACCCGGGCCAACTTCAAGGGCACCGTGTTCTACAACAGCACCCTGGGACAGGCCCTCTTCGAGCGGGGCGCCTGGGAGTGGGCCCACCATCGCGGAGGCCAGGACGCCCTGCGCAGGGCTGCCCGGCAGCTGGAACCCAACCTGAAGATCGACCCCCAGTTCGCCTACACCTTCTACCACCTGCCCAGGGCCCACGCTCTGCTCGCCCGGATGGCCCTCGCCGCGGGGCAGGATCCCTGGCCCCACGTGAAGGCCGCCCTCGCCACGGGGAAGCAGGGCCAGGCCATCAACCCGGACAATGCCAACCTGCACCTGGCCGCGGCGGATGCCCTCCTGGCCGAAGGCCAGGCGCGGGCCAGCGGAGGACTGGACGCGACCCGCTCCTGGGCGGACTGTCGCGCCGCCCTCGCCCTGGGGGAGCGGGCCAATCCCCGGGACTACCGGCTCAAGCTGCTGCAGGCGGAAGCGGAGCTCGCCGAGGCCGAAGCCGGCGGAAATTCCACCCTGCACCTTCAAGCCGCCCGGATCGCCTGTCAGGCCGGACTGGCGCTCAAGCGGAATGAACCGCAATTCCGTCGTCTGCTGGCCCGCCTGGGCAGCCCTGAGGCGGGGGCCCCCCGGCCCTGAGGTGAGGTCGAAGCCACGGCCACCCTCTCCAACTCTCGACCCATAGGTCCTTTTATAGACAACACTTCGGGCTGTGGGATGATGGGTTCCCCTTTCCGGAGCAACCATGAATCCTTCCCTTCTCACCCGCGAGGCCCTGGGCCAGTTCGCCAACGAAAGCCGCGCGGCTTTCGAGGCGGAGCTGAAAACCCTGGTGGAGATCCCCTCCATCAGCGCCGACCCGGCCCGGCAGGGCGACGTGCGGCGCGTGGCGGAGGCGGCGCGGGCCCTGTTCGAGCGGCACGGTGGCAAGGCCGAGATCCTGGAAACCAGCGGGAATCCGCTCATCCACGGATGGTTCGGCGAGGATCCCAGCCTGCCCACCATCACGGTCTACAACCACATGGACGTGCAGCCCGCCAACGAACCCGAGTGGACGGCCGAGCCCTTCACCTTCGTGGTGGACGGCGACACCTACCGCGGGCGCGGCAGCACGGACGACAAGGGCCCGGCCGTGACGGCATTCTTCGGCGCCCTGGCGGCCCGGCGCGCAGGCGTGCCCCTCAACATCCACTTCCTCTGGGAGACCGAGGAGGAGATCGGCTCCCCCAGCTTCGAAGGCGGGCTCAACCGGCACAAGGACCGCCTGAAGACCAACGCCATCGTGGTGAGCGACACGGTCTGGATCACCCGCGGCAAGCCCAGCACCCCCGCGGGCCTGCGCGGCCTCAAGGGCTTCCGCCTCACGCTGGAGACGGCCGACCACGACCTGCACAGCGGCGTGGTGGGCGGCGCCGCGCGCAACCCGCTCTCCGAGCTGATCAAGGTGGTCGCCGAGATGATGGACGGCGAGACCGGCAAGGTGAAGATCCCCGGCTTCTACGACGAGGTGGTGAAGCCCTCCAAGCAGGAGCTGGAGGAGTGGGCCCACGCGGGCTTCAGCGTGGAGACCTTCAAGAAGGACCACATGATCACCGGCATGCGCACCGAGGATCCCATCAAGGTCATGAAGCGCGTCTGGGGCCGTCCCACCATGGAGGTGCACGGCATGGTCGGCGGCTACACCGGCCCCGGCATCAAGAGCGCCGTGCCGCCCCGCGCCGAGGTCAAGATGAGCTGCCGCCTGGTGCCCGACATGGACGAGCACAAGACCATCGCCCGCATCCGCGCCTTCGTGAACGAGCGCTTCCCCGACGTGCAGTTCCACGAGGAGCACGGCTTGGCACCCTTCAAGGGCCACGTCACCGGCCCCTACGCCGAGGCCATCAAGGATGCCTACAAGTTCGCCTTCAATGCCCCCTGCAGCTTCACCCGCGAGGGCGGCAGCATCGGCGCCGTGAAGACCATGGAGGATCTCCTGGGCTGTGAAGTCTTCTTCCTCGGGCTGAGCCTCCCCAGCCACGGCTACCACGCCCCCAACGAGAACTACGACTGGGAGCAGGCCGGTGGCGGCATCGCGGCCTTTGCGCACTACTTCCAGACGGTGAGCGGCATCAAGAACTGATGGCCGTTCCTTGCGAAAATCGCCGGCCGTTGGCCGGCGATTTTCGTCAGAACGTGCCTTGGACGAGGCCGCCGTCCACCAGCAGGCTCTGGCCGGTCACATAGGAGGCCGGGCCGCTGCACAGGAAGGCGATGACACTGCCCACCTCGGCCGGCTCGCCGATGCGCCGGGCAGGGATGGCGGCCGCCTGGCGGGCGAAGTGCTCCTCGACGGTGATGTTGTCGGCCTTGGATTTCACTTCGGCCAAGTGCAGCTGCCGGTCGGTCATGACATGACCCGGCAGCAGGGCGTTGACGGTGATCCCGTCGGCGGCGGTCTCCAGGGCGAGGGTGCGTGTGAGGCCCGACAGTCCGGCACGCAGGGTGGAGCTGATGGTGAGCAGAGGATAGGGCTGCTTGGCCACCAGGCTCGTGATGTGGACGATGCGGCCCCACTTCCGCGCCTTCATGGCCGGCAGCACCAGGCGGGTCATGCGCACCACGTTCAGCAGGGTGGAGTCCACGCCGGAGGTCCAGTCCTCATCGCTGAGGTGGTCGAAGGTCGCGGCCTTGGGGCCGCCCGTGTTGGTGATGAGGATGTCCACCGGGCCCAGGGCCGCCACGGTGGCCGCGTGCCAGCGGGCCAGGTCCTCGGCGCTGGAGATGTCCGCCGCCACCGCCAGGGCGCGGATTCCCAGGGCCGCCAGCTCCGCCCGGGTCACCTCCAGGGCCTCGGCGCCCCGGCCGCAGATGGAGACCGCGCAGCCCTCGGCCCCCAGCGCCAGGGCCGCCGCTCGGCCGAGGCCCTTGCTGCCCGCCGCCACCATCGCCACCTTGCCCCGAATGCCCAGATCCATGTCGTCCTCCAGGCCCCCAGGATAGGCGCTTCCGCCCTTGCTATGCTCAGGCCACGCTCCTCCAGGGGAACCCCATGACGGCCAAGCGCCTTCCGTTGTCATTGCTCCTGTTCGTCACCGCGGCCTTCCTGCTGCTGGGCTGGCATCCCAGGGCGGACCGCTTCACCTGGTTCATGGAGAACGTCCCGGTGATCATCGGCGTGCCGGCGCTGGTGCTCACCCACCGGCGCTTCCCGCTCACGAATCTGCTCTATGTCCTGATCGCCCTGCACTGCCTGGTGCTGATGGTGGGGGGCTACTGGACTTATGCGGAAGTGCCCGCAGGCTTCTGGGTGAAGGGCTGGCTGCATCTGGCGCGCAATCCCTATGACCGGCTGGGCCACCTCTTCCAGGGCTTCGTGCCGGTGCTGATCTTCCGGGAGGTGCTCCTGCGGAAGGGCGTCCTGAAGCCCGGGGGCTGGTCCGTGGTGGTGCTGATCCTCATGGTGCTGGGGCTCAGCGCGGCCTACGAACTGCTGGAGTGGCAGACGGCCGTGTGGACCGGCAGTTCGGCCGATGCCTTCCTGGGCAGCCAGGGCGATCCCTGGGACACCCAGTGGGACATGGCCTGCGCCCTGATCGGGGCCAGCCTGGCCCTGGCCTCCCTTTCTAAGACTCATGATCAATTCATGCATTCCCTTTCCATCGATTAATTCAACCTGGGAAAAGACCGATACATTTTGCAAGGCACCCCGCCCCGATCCCAGGGAGCTCCCATGGTCTTCGAGGAACAGTCTTGGCCAGAGGCATCGGCCCCGACCCATTTCGCGACGGCGGAACGGTCCAGCCCCGAGGAGCTGCGCCTGGAGGCCGAGGCCTGCCTGGGCCACCCGGTGGCCGGATTCCTGATGCACGCCCTGGACGGCCTGGTGCTGATCCTGGACGCCCACCGCCAGATCCTGGCCACCAACGACAAGATGCTCCAGGTGGTGGACACGGCCGATGGCTGCGTCATGGGGCGCCGCCCCGGTGAGCTGTTTGGATGCATCCAGGTGGCGGGCAGCCCTGGAGGCTGCGGCACCAACCACGCATGCGCCCATTGCGGTGCGGTGCTGGCCATTCTGGAAGCCCAGCGGACCGGGAAGCCCATCCAATCCGAGTGCCTCCTCACCCTCCGCCGCGGGGAGCGCACCGAGAGCGTGGAGTTCGAGCTGGTGGCCAGTCCCCTGGCCGTAGGCCCGCACCAGTTCCTCGCGGTGGTGCTGCACGACCTCAGCGCGGTCAAGCGGCGGGACGCACTGGAGCGCCTGTTCTATCACGACGTGGCCAACCTCATGCAGGGCATCCGGGGCTGGGCGGACCTGCTCGCCTCGGGGGCCAGCACCTCCAGAGACATCGCGCAGAAGCTCGCACACCTGACCGATCTGCTGGACCGGGAGCTGAAGAGCCATCACGCCATGGCCCAGGCCGAACATGGAGAGCTGAAACCCCGGGTACGGGCCGTTCTGCCCCTGGAGATCCTGGTGGATGTCGGCGACCTGCTGAGCCGGCATGCATTGGCCCGAGACCGGGACGTGGAGCTCCTCCCCGCCCCGGAGGAGCAGATCCACACCGATCCCGAGCTGCTGTCCCGGGTGGTGCTGAACATGGCGGTGAATGCCGTGGAGGCCTCCTTCATGGGCGAGACCATCACCCTCTCGGCCCAGCTCGAGGGGCCGGACATCCGCTTCCAGGTCCACAACCCCGGCGAGATCCCGGCGGACATCCGCACCCGCATCTTCCAGCGCTCCTTCAGCACCAAGGGCGCCGCCGGACGAGGTCTCGGCACCTATGCCATGAAGCTCTTCGGCGAGAACGTGCTGCGCGGGAAGGTGGGCTTCGACACCGGGCCCGAAGGCACCACCTTCTGGATCCTGATCACCCGATAGTTCAGGACTGTGTGGGGCGCGGCGCCGCCGGAGGCGGGCAGCCCTGGGCCTGTCCCAGACCCTTGAGGTAGGACCGCCGCACGATCCCCGCCGCGATGGCCTTGGTGACCTGCCGCGAGGCCCGCTCGGCACCCGTCAGCTTCCGCACCCAGCCCCGGAAGGGGATCAGCGCCTCGGCGCTGCTCTTCACGGCGCCCACCGCCGCCTCGTCGATCTCGGCCCTGCCGCGTTCGGCCAGGCTGGGACTGGGGGCCTTCGGACCATCCAGGTCCTCACCCAGGGCCGCGTCCAGCAGCTGGACCTCGGCCGCCAGCCCGCCGCAGGTCGCATCGACTGGCGGGGCATAGGGGGCCTTCAGGGCGGCCAGCAGCACCGCCGGGATCTTGGCCCGCAGCAGGTTGAGGTCACTCAGGGGTGTGGTGGCGGCACCGGCCAGTTGATGAACCACTGGGGGCGTGGTCTCCGGCTTGGAGCAGGCCACCAGCGTCAGGAGCAGGGTCAGGGCAAAGCCGGGGATTCGCATGGCCTCGGAGTATATCGGGATCGGCCGCCCCGTCGGCCCGGGGGCCACTGCTACCCTCGAGACATGCTCGCTCTGGAACTCGACTCCCTCACCAAGCGGTTCGGCGACAAGGCGGCGGTGGACGGCCTCAGCCTGACCCTCGAGCCCGGGGCCTTCCTGGGTCTGCTGGGCCGCAATGGCGCCGGGAAGTCGACCACCCTGAAGATGGTGACGGGCCTACTGAAGCCGACGGCCGGGCGCATCCGCATCCTGGGGCTGGATCTCGAGGCCGATCCACTGGCGGTGAAGCGGCAGATCGGCGCCATGCCCGAGGACATGGCCCTGCTGGACATGCTCACGGGGCCCCAGTACCTGCGCTTCGTGGGGCGCATGTACGGCATGCCCGACGCCCTCATCGACGGACGGCGCGAAGAACTCTTCGACAAGCTGGACCTGGCCGTGGCGCCGAAGCAGCTCATCGCCGACTACAGCTTCGGCATGAAGAAGAAGGTGGCCCTCTGCGCCGCGCTCATCCACGGCCCGCGCATGGTCTTCCTCGACGAGCCCTTCGAGGGCATCGACCCCGTCACCAGCCGCACCATCAAGGACATCCTCCACAGCCTGCAGCAGAGTGGGGTGACCCTGGTGCTCACGAGCCACATCCTGGAAGTGGTGGAGCGGCTCTGCCCCCTCATCGCCATCCTCGACGACGGACGCCTCAAGGGCTTCGGCCCCCTGGAGGACCTGCGGCACGGTGGCGAGAGCCTCGAGCAGCTCTTCGTCAACCTGGTGGGCGGCGCCCAGAAGGGGAACCTGTCGTGGTTGTGAGCCCCTTCCGCGCCCTGCTGGCGGCCCACGGCCAGACCACCTGGAACCAGTCCGCCCGCGAGCTGGGACGGCAGGGCCAGTGGGCCCTGGTGCTCACGGTGCTCATTGCCGCCACCTTCGGCGCGGGCCTGCTCCTGGTGGGCACGGGGGTCCTCGGCTGGGTGCTCGGCGGCGCCCTGGACCGCCCGCTCCTGCCCCTGGTGCTGGGGGGCATGCTCACCTTGGTGGGCTTCGGCGGCGGCCTCATGGGCGGGGCCCTGGGCGGGGCGCGCCAACTCGCCTGGGAGTCTTACCGGGGCTTCCCCCTGCGGACCTCCACCTTGTATTCCGCCGAGCTGATGGCCGGTTTCGGTGACCTGCTCCCCCTCGCCCTGGGGAGCGCCATCGCGGGCCTGCTGGTGGGCATGGGGCTCCGCGTGCCCGCCACCCTGCCCCTGGTACCCCTGGTCTGGCTGGAGACCGTGCTCACCCTGCTGGCGGTCCAGCTGCTCATCGAGGGCCTGGCCGGGGCGCTGGTCCGCCGGCTGCGCTCGATCCTCATCGCCCTGGGCGTCCTGATCTGGCTGGGCAGCACCCTCCTTGGAGGCCGGGTCCCGGCCAAGTCCGCGGCAGCCCCTCCAGTCTCCATCTCCGCCGCCCAGGTCGAGCGCCTGCGGGCCGTCGGAACCCGGGTGGGCGCAGCGATGAACTTCCTCCCCGCCACCGCCTCCGCGCGCAGCCTCCAGCTGGCCCGCCAGGGGCGCTGGGGCGCGGCCGTCGGAACCCATGCCTACCCCCTGGGCCTCCTCGCGCTGCTCATGCTGATGGGTGCCCAGCTCATGCGCCGCGAGGCCGAGGCCGAACGCCGGCCCGAAAAGGGCGCCCGGGGGCAGCGGCTCTGGTCCTTCCACCACCCCGCCGAAGGCATCGGCCGGCTGCACTTCCAGACCATCATGCGCAGCCACCTGGGCCGCTTCGGCTTCCTCATGCCCCTCATGACCCTGGTGCTGCTGAAGGGCCCGCTCACCCACGTCGCCACCAAGGCCCTGTGGACGGTTCCCGCGGCCTTCGCCTACCTCTCGCTCGTGGGGAACAATTTCACGTTCAACCAGTTCGGCCTCGACCGCCACGGCGTGAAAGGGCTGCTGCTGCTCCCCGTGGCGTCCAGAGACCTCCTGAAGGGCAAGCTCCTGGGCATGGCCGGCCACCAGGGCCTGCAGGCCCTCCTGCTCGCGGGGCTGCTGGGCCTGGTGGACCACGCGCGGCCCGACCTGCTGCTCGCCGGGATCCTGCTGATGGCCTGCATCTTCCTGGCCCAGGCCGCGGTGGGCCAGTGGACCTCCGCCTGGGCCCCGCGCCCCATGGCCATGGACAGCCTCAAGAACAACAACATGCCCTTCACCATGGGCCTGCTGAGCATGGCCACCTCAGGCCTCTGGACGGGCCTCTACGGCGGGCTCTACGCCCTCATGGCCTGGCTTTCGCCGGGCTGGCTGCTGCCGGTCCTGGCCCTGGCCTTCGTCCTGACCCTGGGCGCCCATTTAGCGATCCTGCCCCACGCTGCGGCCTTCCTGGATCGCCGCCGCGAGGTGCTGGTGGAGCGCCTCGGATGATGAACCCCGCCGCGCTGCAGCTGGCCGCGGAACTGGGCGGCACCCTACTGAGCGGCGCCGCGGGCGGCCTGGGTGGCGGTCTCCTGCTGGTCGAGCGCAACCAGGGCCATGGCCTGCCCCAGGTGGCGGTGCTTGGACGGGGGGCCGCCGATCTGCTGGCCCCGCTGGAGGCCGCGGAACGACTCCAGGCCGCGGGTCTCCAGCTGAACCTCATGGCCCTGGTGCCCCTGCCCGGCTGCGACCTGGCATCGACCTTGGAGCTGCACCGCCGCCGCCTCGGCGCCCTGGTGGCAGCCCTGGACGCCGGCCTGCCCTGGCTGGGGGGCAAGCCCATGCTGGTGCGTCGGATGCCCGGCCGGATCCACCGCGCCACCCCGGTGCCCCTCGCCAAGGCCCCCATGGGACCTCTGGAGAAAACGGAGCTGAAGGCCTTCCTGGCGGACTGGGAGAAGGACCGCCGCAAGATGGTGTTCCGCCGTCCCGAGTGGCGCGAGGCCCCGGATCACGCGGAACACGGCGGCTTCGAGACCGAGCTCTGGCCCGGCGTGCCCCTGCCTGATGGGGCGGAGCTGCGGGTGACGCCCCTGGAACTGCCCTGCGCCACGCCCCTGACTGATGCCCTCCGGGTGGCGCTGCGAGCCGCCACCGGCACCCCGGTCCCCATCCTTCCGCTACCCGGGGATCCTGCGCCCCTGCACGCCCTGCGCCGGCTCACGCCGGAGATCGCCGCCTTCCGCGGACCGGCGCGGGCCTGGGAGCTGGCTCTGACGAATCTGGCGCGCCTGCCGGGTCCGCCCCATTTCTGCGCACGGTGCTGAGAGGGTGTAGCCGAATTCCCGCACGCCGCGACAGTGGTCAGCCACGTGATCCTGCAAGGAAGGGGTCGCAGGCCGTATCGGGTTATACGGACAAGGCCCCTGACACAGCAGGGCGCGTGGCTGGCCACTGTCCCGAAGGGCTGGGGCGGCGGGGAGGCTCCGGCTCCGCGGGCTTGCGAGTGGGAGCCAGGCACAGCGTGGCGATAGACGGAGGGCCATGCAGCGTCGCGCTCGTCGGCCGATGTCCCGCATCGGCTCTCCTCGCCCTCCTTGCCTGGCTCGCCCGGCGCTCCCAGCGCGGCCCGCGCGAGTTCGGCTACACCCTCTGACCGCCCCTTCTGAGAAGATGGGGCACCATGCGCACCCACATCGGCAAGTTCGAGATCGTCCGCCTGCTGGGGCAGGGCGCCATGGGCGAGGTCTACCTGGGACGGGATCCGGGCATCGGACGCGAGGTCGCCATCAAGACGATCCGCCCGGCCCTCATCGGACTCGATGTGGGCGGCGACGTCCGGGACCGCTTCGCGCGCGAGGCGAAGGCCGCGGGCCTGCTCCACCACCCGAACGTGGTCACGGTCTTCGAATTCGGCACAGATGGGGACCTGCTCTACCTGGTCATGGAATACGTGCCGGGCGACGATCTGGGCACCCTGATGGCAAGGGACGCGCTGAACCCCTCCGACCTGCTCGAGATCCTGGCCCAGGTCTGCGAGGGGCTGGCCCAGGCCCACAAGCACGGCATCATCCACCGCGACATCAAGCCCACCAACGTCATGGTGCTGCGTGAGGACGGCGAGCTGCGGGCCAAGGTCATGGATTTCGGCGTGGCCAAGCTGAGCGGCGGCGACGTGACCCAGACGGGCCAGGTGGTGGGCACCCTCGCCTACATGGCGCCGGAGTATCTGCGCACGGGCCATGCGGAGCCCGCCTCCGACCTCTTCTCCGTGGGCGTCATGCTGCACGAAGGCCTCTGCGGCGAGAGGCCCTTCAACGGGGGCACCACCGGCGCCATGGTCTACACCATCATCCACGATGAGCCCCGCTCCCTGGAGGACACGGTCTTCGAGGGCGTGAGCCCTTCGGTGAAGGCCCTCTCCTCCCGCCTGCTCGCCAAGCACCCCGCCGCCCGGTTCTCGAATGCGGCCGAAGCCGCCAAGGCCCTGCGCGCCGCCAAGAACCCCACCTGGATCGCCCCGCTCGATGACGCCACCGTGGCCCTGCCCAGCCGCACCGGCAGCCGGGCCGGATCCGCCATCCGCGGCCCAAAGTCCAGGCGGCCCTGGGTGCTGGCCACCCTCGGCCTCGGCCTGCTCCTGGCAGTGACGGCGGGTTTCCGGGTGCTGCGGCGCCCCGCGGCACCTCTCCAGTCCCAGGTGAACGCCCACATCAACGACCTGGTGCTCGACGAGGCCGCCAATCAGCTGGATGCACATCCTGAGCACGCCCTGAAGCTGGCGCAGGAGATCATCGACGCCACGCCGGACACCGTACCGGTGGACCCGGATGCCTACGCCCTGAAGATGGCCGCCCTCTACAGGATGAACCTGCTGGAGCTGCTCGAGACCGCCGCCAACGAGGCCCGCGACCGAAAGGTCAGTGGCCAGGAGATGCTGAAGAATGCCAAATTCCGGGCCATGCTGGACCACGAGAAGACGAGGCGGAAGCTACGACCGGAATTGAGGGAGCGACTCCTGAAAGGCGAAGGCTAGGGATTGCCCCGGCCTACATGTTCAGCGCGCGACCATAGACGGCCCGGGCCGCCTCGGGGAACACTTCATTCAGCGTCGGGTGCGGATACATGGTGTTGATGAGTTCATCCACCGTGAACTCGCCGCCCATGAGCGCCACGCTAGAGGCCACCAGCTCCGTGGCCTTGGGGCCCAGGATGTGGATGCCGAGGATCTCGCCGTACTGCTTGTCGGCGACGATCTTGATGAAGCCGTGGGGCTCACCCACGATGTTGGCCTTGGCCATGGGCGCGAAGGGGAAGCTGCCCACTTGCACGTCATAGCCCTTGGCCTTGGCGGCCTTCTCGCTGAGGCCGATGGAGCCCACTTCTGGGTCGCAGTAGGTGCAGGCGGGGAAGCGGTCGTAGCGGATGGGGTGGGGATGCGCGTCCTTGCCCAGGCTCTGGGCGGCGTGCTCGGACGCCACGATGCCCTCGTCGCTGGCCACGTGGGCCAGCCAGGGCGTGCGCACGATGTCGCCGATGGCATAGAGGCCGGGCTCGCCGGTCTGCATGAACTTGTCCACCACCACGCAGCCACGGTCCACCTGGGCCTTGGTCTTCTCCAACCCGATGCCCTCGATCTGGGGCGCGCGGCCCACCGCCACCAGCAGGTGGCTGCCCACCACCTCGCCGGGAGTCTCCCCTTCGAGGAAGCACACCACGCCATCCGCACGCTTCTCGATGCGGGTGATCTTGGTCTTGGTGCGCACGTCGATCTTGTAGGACTTGCGGAGGATCTTGGCCAGCTCCAGGCCGACATCCTCGTCCTCCAGGGGCAGGATGGTGTCCATGAACTCCACCAGGGTCACCTTGGAGCCCAGGCGGCTGAACACGGAGGCGAACTCCACGCCGATGGCCCCGGCGCCGAGGATCACCAGGTGCTCCGGCAGCTCGGTCAGGTCCAGGATGTGGTCGCTGTTGATCACCCGCTGGCCGTCGGTCTCCAGGCCGGGGATGGGTTTGGGCGCCGAGCCCGTGGCCAGGATGATGCGCTTGGCCTCGTGGACGTCGCCGGCCACCTCCACCTTGCCGCCGCCGAGGAGCTTGCCGAGGCCCTTCAGCACGGTCACTTTGTTCTTCTTCATGAGGAACTCGACGCCCTTGGAGTTCTTGGTGACGATGCGGCCCTTGCGCTTGACGATGGCGCCCAGGTTCGGTCTCAGGGCCTTGCCATCCACCCCGTCGATGCCGAAATCATTGGCCACCTGCATCTGCTCGAAGCGGTGGGCGGTCTCCAGCCAGGTCTTGGCGGGAATGCATCCCCGCAGGAGGCAGGTGCCCCCCAGGGCCGTGTCCTTTTCCACCAGGGCGGTGCTCAGACCCAGCTGGGCCGCGCGGATGGCGGCGATGTAGCCGCCCGGGCCGGAGCCGATGACGAGGAGATCGAACTGGGCCATGAAGCCTCCATGGGTCAAACAGGGTCAGTATCCCACGAGCCCCGGGGCTGCGCCCGCCACGGCAGCGATGGGCGCAGACCGGGATCCCTGTCGCGGGACCCGGGTCACGAATAGACGAGCGCGGTCCGCACTTCCAGCCGGGCGGCCTTCCACTCGGCCCAGGCAGCCTTCAGCTCGGCGCGGTGGGCGGTCATCGCCGCCTGCCACTCGGCCTTGGCCTCCCGCCAGGCCTCGGCCCTGGCAAGCCCCTTGGCGCGCCACTCGGCCTTCTTCAGAGTCCACGCTTCGTGCCGGTCGTGCAGGGAGGCGAGAGCCGCATCCAGTTTCAGGCGGGCGGCGGCAAGCCGGGCCTGCATGGGGGTGGCCACGCCGGGGCTGGCGAGGATCAGCCGCTCACGAAGCCGCTTCTCCTCCATGTGGAGCCGCGCCCGGGTCATGGCCGCCTCGGACACGCGCCGGAAACGGCCCACCAGGCCCATCCAGGCCAGGAGGTTCAGCAGCCACTTGGTGGAGTCCCACTGGTACCAGAGGGCGCCGTTGCGGTAGTCCCACTGCCACTGGTGGTGGAAGTTGTGGTAGCCCTCGCCGTAGGTGAGCGGCGCCAGCAGCCAGTTGTCGCGGGCGGTGTTGGCATCGGTGTAGGGGCGGCTGCCGAACATGTGGGCGGCGCTGTTGATGAAGAAGGTCGTGTGGTGCGTCAGCACGATGCGGAGAACCAGGCCGAAGATCAGCTGGCCGATCAGGTTGCCCGTGGCCAGTCCGATCCAGACTGGGATGGTGGCCACCACGGCCCCGATGAGGAAGTGGTGCCGGTGCTGCCACTGCACGAGCGGATCCTTTTCCAGGTCCGCCACGCCGGCCAGGGGGTGGGCCTGGGATTCCATCACCCAGGTCCAGTGGGCATGCCAGAATCCCCGCCGAATGCTGTAGGGGTCCAGGTCCGTGTCCACGTGCTGATGATGCACCCGGTGGTCGCTGGACCACTTGAGGGCCGAGTTCTCGAAGGCCGCGGCCCCGACGCACAAGAACAGGAACCGGACCGGCCAGGAGGCCCTGTAGGCCCGGTGGCTGAAGAGCCGGTGGTAGCCGCCACTGATGGCCGTCCCGATGGCGAAGACCATGGCCAGGCACACCAGCGCCTCGCTCCAGCGCAGGCCCGAGGTGGCCAGCCGCCAGGGAACGAGGGCGAGGGCCAACCCCAGGGTCCCCAGGAGGAAGGTCGTGTTCAGCAGATTCCAGCGTTTGGCCAGGGCCATTCCATTGACTCCAAAACAGAGTTCAATTCTACTCCCCCCCGTCCCATACGGCCCCATGCCAAACTTGCCCTAGGCCCTTAACGCTCTGCCCGCGAGGTTTCCGTGACCGAGAAGCGCCCCTGGTACCGCTCCAGCACCTTCTGGATCTTCGTGGGTCTGGCCATGGGCGTGATGCTCGGCGGTTTCCTGCCCCAGGACCAGTACCCCTTCGCCTACAATCTGTTCCGGTTCCTCTCCAAGGCCTTCATCAGCCTCATCAAGGGGCTGATCGTGCCCCTGCTGCTGTCCACCATCATCGTGGGCATCGCCCAGACCGGTGACATCCGGGCCGTGGGTCGCATGGGTGCCAAGGCCTTGCTGTACTTCGAAATCGTCACCACGCTGGCCCTCTTCATCGGGCTGGCCGTGGCCAACTGGCTGCAGCCCGGCGCGCACCTGCCCATGGACATGGGTGCCCACACGACGGTGGCGGCGGTGAAGGCGAAGACCGGCTGGGAAATCGCGCTGCACCTGTTCCCCTCGAATCTGATCCAGCACGCCGCCGAGGGCGACATCCTCCCGGTGGTGATCTTCGCGTCCATCTTCGGCGTGGCCCTGACCAAGGTGGGCGAGCGGGGCAAACCCGTGCTGGCCTTCTTCGATGGCGTGGCCCAGACCATGTTCAAGTACACGGACTTCGTCATGAAGCTGACGCCCCTGGGCGTATTTGGCGCCATGGCCTACAACGTGAGCCACATGGCGGCGGGGCACACCGTCAATGGCGTGGTGATCAAGGGCTGGACGGCCGTGTTCCACCTCCTCAAGCAGTACAGCCTCCTGGTGGGCAGCCTCTATCTGGCGCTCACCCTGCTGTTCATCCTGGTCTTCGTGCCCATCGCCTGGCTGGCGGGCATCCGCATCCTGGGCTTCGTGAAGGCCATCAAGGATCCGGCCCTCACGGCTTTCAGCACGGCCAGCAGCGAGGCGGCCCTGCCCAAGCTGCTGGAGGAAGTGGTGCGCTTCGGCGTGCCCCGCCGCGTGGCCAGCTTCGTGATCCCCACGGGCTACAGCTTCAACCTGGACGGCTCCACCCTCTACCTGGTGCTGGCCAGCCTCACCATCGCCCAGGCGGCGGGCATCCACATGGGCCTGGGCCAGCAGCTGCTCATGGTCTTCACCTTCATGCTCACCAGCAAGGGCGTGGCCGGGGTGCCCCGGGCCACGCTGGTGATCATCGCGGCCACCTGCGGCAGCTTCGGCCTGCCCGGAGATGCGGGCGTCGCCATGCTCCTGGCCGTGGACGAGATCATGGACATGGCCCGCACCACGGTGAACGTCATCGGCAATGGCCTGGCCAGCGTGGTCATCGCCCGGTGGGAAGGGGTGTTCGGCACCGATCCCGAACCCCTGCCGGACCAGGGACCCTGATCCAGAGCCGTTTTTTTCAACTTTGAGCCGGCCTGGGTCGAAAGAAGGGGAGTGACTTTCGAGGAGCTTCCATGTGCATGAATCGGGCCGCCCTGCTGTGTCTTCCCGCCATCTGCCTCCCCCTGGCCGCCCAGGATGCCACCCAGGCTGAAACGGAAGCCCTGGTGAAGGAGGCCATCGCCTTCGCCAAGGCCAACGGCAAGGAGGCTGCCATCAAGGAGATCACCAAGATCGGTGGCAAGTTCCACCGGCACGGTGGCGAGCTCTACGTCTTCATCTATGACATGGATGGCAAGGTCCTGGCCCACGGCCAGGGCGCCAGCAAGATCGGCGTGAACCAGATGAACGCCAAGGATCCCGACGGCGTGGAGTTCGTGAAGGAGCGCGTGAAGCTGGCCAAGACCAAGGGCAAGGGCTGGCACGACTACCAGTACGTCAATCCCACGACTCAGAAGCGCCAGCCCAAGACCAGCTACATCGAAGTCTGGGACAACCTCATCTTCGGCGCGGGTATCTATAAGAAATAGTCATCGACCGGCCCCCGGCCTTGTCCGGCTGGCGCCCCGCCGCTAAGGTAGTGGATTCCCTGCACGCCGCACTGGATCCGAACCCGACGGGGGACGCCATGAAGATCATCGTGACCGACGAGGTGACCGACGAGGGTCTAGCCCTGCTTCAGCGGGACCCGCGGGTCACGCTGGACGTCTGCCTCGGCCTGTCCAAGGAGGCCCTGCTGGGCTGCATCGGCGAGTACGATGCCATCATCACCCGCAGCGGCACCACGGTGGACAAGGCCCTGCTGGACGCGGCCACGAAGCTGAAGATCGTGGCCCGGGCGGGCGTCGGCATCGACAACGTGGATGTGGGCTACGCCAGCTCCAAGGGCGTCATCGTGGTCAATGCCCCCTTCGGCAACACCAACAGCGCCGCCGAACACACCCTGGCACTGCTGCTGTCCGCCTGCAGGCACATCCCCGCCGCCAACGCCAGCCTGAAGGCCGGCGAATGGAAGCGCGCCAAGTTCACGGGCGTCGAGCTCAAGGGCAAGGTGGCCGGCGTCATTGGCCTGGGCAAGGTGGGCGGGCGTGTGGCCACGCGGCTCAAGGCCTTCGAGTGCGAGGTGCTGGGCTGCGATCCCTACATCGCCGCCAAGCGGGCCCAGGACCTGGGCGTCCGCCTGGTGGGCCTCGACGAACTCTGCCAAGCCTGCGACATCATCACCGTGCACACGCCCCTGAACGACGAGACCCGCGGCATGATCGGCATCCGCCAGCTCACCCGCATGAAGCCCGGAGTCATCCTGCTGAACGTGGCGCGCGGCGGCATCCTAGAGGAAGGCCCGCTGCTCGAAGCCCTGAAGACGGGCCAGGTGGCCCTGGCCGCCGTGGACGTCTGGTCGGAGGAGCCCCCGGCCACGCCCCTCCTCAAGGAGCTCATCGCCCAGGAGCGCCTGGTCGTCACCCCCCACCTCGGCGCCAACACGCAGGAGGCCCAGGTCAACGTGGCCATCGACGTCTCCCGCGAGATCCTCAACCACCTGGACCGGATCCCCATGGAGAACGCCGTCAACCTGCCCCGCTTCGACCCGGCCGTCATGGACCAGATGCGCCCCTACTTCAAGCTCATGGCCGTGCTCGGCGAGTTCGGCCTGCAGCTCATGAAGGGCAACCCGGACCGCATCACCTTCGGCTTCGACGGCGCCATCGCCCAGCACGACTGCTCCCCCCTGACCGTCAGCGGCCTGGCCGCCCTGCTGGACCGGGTGGCGGATCAGCCCGTGAACATGGTGAACGCCGGGCTCGTGGCCGAGCGCATGGGTCTGGTGGTGGAGGAGCGCAAGTCCACCCGGGGCGGCGCCTTCTCCAACCTGGTCACCCTCAAGCTGGACGGCCCCGGCGGCTCCCGCGTGGTGTCCGGCACCCTCTTCGAGGGCTCGCCCCGCATCGTGGGCCTGCGGGACTATGCCATGGACTTCATGCCCGAACCGCACATGCTCCTGCTGAGCTACCTGGACCGCCCCGGCATGATCGGGAAGATCGGCACCGTGCTGGGCCAGCACGACATCAACATCGCCTTCATGAACCTGGGCCGCCGGGAGAAGAAGGGCGAGGCCATGGTGGTGCTCTCCGTGGATTCCCCCGTACCGCCGGCGGTGGTCGCGGAGCTCAGCCGGGTCACCGAGGCCACCTTCGCCCAGGCCCTGCACCTGCCTTCGGCCTAAGAGGTCGTAACAAAACCCCACGGCGCCGCGCGAGGGTCGCCGGGCGAGCCAGGCGAGGAACGCGAGTCAAAGCGTAGCGGGTACTACGCGCGACGAGCGTGACGCGGCATCGCGACGCCCGTCGGCCCTCGCCCGGAGGGAGAAAGCCAGGTGGGCGCCCCGCGGCGTCAGGGCCCTTGAACGATGTCCCGCATCGCCCTGCGGGCCCTTCCTTGCGGTGCATCCCACCTGGCTTCCTCGCGACATCGTCGGGTTTTGTTACGACCTCAAATGCCGTCCGGAGGGGACCGCCTGCTCGCTGACGCTCGCGAAGTCCCCCCCGGACCCCCCCACCGCGCGGCATGGCAAAGCCCTGCCGCGCGGTCTGCCATCATGGAGGCTGGGAGGTTTCTTTGAAACTCATCGCCTGGGACTTCGACGGCACCCTGGTGGACAGCCGTCCCCTCATCGAGGCGGGCATGGCCCACGCCCTGGACGCGCTGGGCCAGCCGCGTTCCGTCATGGCCGAGTGGCTGAAGTATGTGGGTCTGCCCGTGGAAGCCGGCATCCGCCACACCTTCGAGCCCCTGGGGCTGGATGGCCCGACGGTTCTGAAGGCCTACCGCAGCTTCGGCCATGCGGAACACGAGCACATGATGCAGCCCTTCGAGGGCATCCCCGAGCTGCTGGTGGAGCTGAAGGGCCGCGGCCAGCGCATGGCCGTCGTCACCTCCAAGCGCCGCCTGCCCCTGCTCCGCCAGATGGCCCAGTGGGATTGGGAGCCCCTCTTCGACCCCATCATCACCCCGGACGAGGTCACCCACGGCAAGCCCCACCCGGAGTCCCTGGAGCAGCTCCAGGCCAGGACCGGCTTGGCCGCCGAGGACATCCTCATGGTGGGCGATACGCCCTTCGACCTGGACATGGCCCGGGCCGCCGGGGTGCCCAGCCTGGCCGTGGGACATGGATTCTACGATCAGGAGGCCCTGGCCGCCTGTGGCCCCCGGGCCTACGCGCCGGACACCGCCGCCCTGAGGGACATCCTCCTCGCCTGGAGCGAATGATGGCTGAGTTGACCCATCTGGACCCCGAAGGCCGGCCGGTGATGGTCGATGTCTCGGCCAAGGCCGTCACCCGCCGCGTGGCCGTGGCGGCGGGCTACCTGGAGCTGGATGCCCCGGCGGCGGCGGCCCTGACCCAGGGCGGGGGCCCCAAGGGCGATCCCTGGTCCGTGGCCCGCGTCGGCGCCGTCGGGGGTGTCAAGCGCGCCTCGGACCTGATCCCCCTGGCCCACCCCCTGGCCATCGAGGCCGTGGCGGTGGCCCACCACTGGGACGCCCCCAACCGGAGGGCCTGGCTCCGGGTACAGGTGAGCTGCGAGGGACGCACCGGCATCGAGATGGAGGCCCTCGCCGGCGTGACCGTCGGGCTGCTGGTCCTCTACGACATGTTGAAGGCCGTCAGCCACGGCATGACCATCGGCCCGGTCCGCCTCCTCCACAAGGCGGGTGGCCGGCGGGGCATCCTCACCATGCCCTGGGAGGAATGCCCCTGGAGCCCCGGCCCCGGCGAAGGCTAGTTGGAAAACATTTGCATGTTCAAGGATCCGGCGCCCCGTTAAGATAGGGGATTAACTGTTCCTCATTGAACGTCACCGGGGTCCTGACCCCTTCATGGAGGCCTAGCGAAGCAGGCTTTTCCGTTCCAGCCGGGAGTCCCCCATGCGTCATGCCGTTTTGACTTTAGTGCTTGCATCTCTTAGCTTAGGTCTGCAGGCCGCCCCAAAGCGAACCGCCAAGAAGGCCTCCTCCCGACCCGCCGATGGCTCGGTGCACGTGATCAGAAAGGGCGAAACGGCAGCCCAGGTGGCCCGGGCGAACAGCCTGAGCCTGGATGAGCTTGCGGCGCTGAACCCGGGCAAGTCCCTGTCCAGGCTTGCCATCGGCACCCGCCTGAACATCCGCTCCTCCCGCAGCCTGGCCCAGGCGACCCCCCGAAGCGAGGATGCGAACGCGGCCCCTCGCCCGCCCCTCTCGGCCCTGCCAGGTGCTCCGGTGGTGGTCTCCACGCCCATGCCCCACCTGGAGCGCCTGCTGCCCTACCAGGTCCGCAGCCCCCACCCCGCCGACGGGCCCATCAGCGCGGCCCACCTCGATTCCCACCAGGCCCCCAGCACCACGGCCCAGCTCCTGGCCCGCATGCAGCCGGTGATGCCCCCGGTCACCGAGGCGGAACTCAAGGCCCTCCTTCCCACCTATGCCCCGGCGGATCCGGACCGGTTGGACCTGCTGTGGCCCGTGGAGACCCGGACCATCAGCTCGGCCTGGGGTCCCCGCATGCGGACCAAGACCGTCCGCGTGAAGGACCAGCGGAAGAAGCGCGTGCGCTACAAGGGCCGCCACCGGGGCGTCGACCTGACCGCCCCCATCGGCACCGCCGTCTTCGCGGCCCTGGACGGGCAGGTCGTACTCTCCGGAAAGCACAAGCAGTACGGCAACTATGTCGTGATCGAGCATGGCAACGGCGTGGCCACCCTCTACGCCCACCACCGGCTGAACCTCGTACAGGCCGGCGAAATCGTGCGCCGCGGCCAGAAGATCGCCGAGGTCGGCCGTACCGGCAATTCCACGGGCCCCCACCTGCACTTCGAGCTCAAGATCGACGGCGTGCACCGGAATCCCCTGCCGGTCCTGAACGATGAAGAGGAGATCCCCGCGGAACTGGCCGCCCAGAACGCGCTGCTCGGGACGAATCCGCACCACTGAACTTCCCCGCCCTCCGCGGCACAGGATGAGAGCACGCCTTCCGATCCTCGCGCGGGATCAACCCAGGAGGCCGTGGTAGACTGGGTCCTTTCGCCGTTTCGAGGTGGTCATGCCTTTGTCCCGAGCTTTCCTCCAGACCTTGGGGGCCATCGTGCTTCTGGCCATGGCCCTGGCCTGCAAAGGGAAGAGCAAGGGCAGTAGTAGCACAACGGTCACTCCAAGCGTCTCCATCAGCGGCACCGTGACCTACAAAAGGGTTCCCTTGGCCAGGGATGCCAATGGGGTGCCCACGGGGCTGAAAGATGCCGCCATCCCGGCCAACCTGACGAGCCTTCCGGCTCGGGGAGTGGTGATACGGGCCTATCAGCAGCTGGAGCAGACCAAGCCTGATGGGACCAAGATCCTGGTCTGGACCATTGCCCGGTCCGGCGTCACGGACGCACTGGGCG
This sequence comes from Geothrix sp., assembly GCF_030219325.1. Taxonomy (NCBI): domain Bacteria; kingdom Pseudomonadati; phylum Acidobacteriota; class Holophagae; order Holophagales; family Holophagaceae; genus Geothrix; species Geothrix sp. The sequence continues at coordinate 3,444,599 of NZ_CP126625.1, forward strand.
CCTACGTTCTGTCGGTTCCCAAGGATCGGCCCACCATGGTCGAGGTCATCAGTTCCTTCACTGGGGGCAATTCCTCGCAGATCAACCTGGTCGCCGAACCGGGCGGGATCAACAGCACCACGGGCGCGCTTGATCGGCTTCGCTATGCACTTCGGAAGGCTGCGGATGGAACCTCCCCTGCAGGCAATAACGCACCCAGTTGGACCGTCACGGCCGATGCCGTAGTTGATTTTTCCGTCGGTCTGAATGATGTCTGGTGGCTCGTCGATCCTGCCTTTAACCTCGCCAGCAGTGAAGCACCCCTGACGAATCAGGCCGTGCTCGAAACCAGCATCTCGGGTCGGACGACTGGCCTTGGAAGTGGCAGCAGGGTATTGGGCATCGGGGATACGATCGCCACCTTCGTGACCGCATACGGCGCGGCCACCCCCGGGACCACCCTCGACCTTCACTACTGGCCCGGCCACTCTGAGCCTCGCGGTTCCTACATCGAATATGATCGATCCCTCTTTCCGCAGGCTTACGACACGTCCACCGGCAATTTCCACTATTTCGGTTCCATCCGCGGCGCAGACGTCAACGATGACGCGTGGGATGAAGGGGTGATTCTCCCCATGCTCGGGAGGAACTTCCTGTATGGCACCAACCTCGGCCGAACCTTCTCGATCCCATTCAACCCATTGCTGCCTGCAAGCTCGGCGCAAGCGGATCTGATTCCTGATATGGCCCGCATCGAAGGGCTGGCCGACGCCATGGCCGCCAATCTCCTGAAGTCCCCGTACCTCGCCGACACTCAGGGCACCGGCTTGGCCGCTCCTGTCCTGGATATCCGTGACATCTCAGGGCTCCCGCCCAGCCAGTTGACTCCGTATTCCGCTCCGGCCATCCGGGCCTTTGCCTGGGAGATCATCCTGAAGGCGAACAGCCTGCCCTCCCCTGGCACCAGCGCGGATTGGGCCACAATCAACCCCTTGGTAATCCCCAGGTTCTTCCGCGCTCCCGTGAGCCCGACCAAGGCCGCGACCGATACAACGGCTGCCCGCGACCTGGAACCCCTCAGCATCTACAACCAGTTCGATCGGCTCAAAGAGGTCAAGTCCGCCTCGGACCCGGTAGACCTGTCCGCCATATTCACTGACGCGGCGCTGACGACCCTCGCGGCGCCCTTCGGAATCACCTGGCCCCGGCCTACCACGGCGCCCTATGCCGCCTTCGTTTCGGACTGGGGCACTGATCCGACCACGGCCTTCCCCCCTGTGACGCTCAGCATGGCCAAGGCGATCCAGGTGAACGGGTCCTATCCGAACCTCTCACAGGGGGAAATCTTCTACACCGGTTTCAGCCTGAACGCCGACAAGCGATGCACACTCGCCGCCACCATCTCGCCGGCCCTCGGGGCGGGTGCCAAAATCGAAGTGGACATGCCCGGGACGCTGCGCACCTTCTCCTTCACTGGCTCCGGTGGTTCCACCGAAGTCATCGTCATTCCTGTCGCCAACACTGCTCCCTACTACCACCCCCTGCGCCTCCGGCTGAAGAGCCCCGCGACCCTCCAGCCCGATGTCGTCGTGACGCTGGCACTCGTCCCCGCGCCGTAATCGCTGCTTGAGAGTTTGTGGAATGACCTACTCCGATGCATTGACCGCCCTGAAGGCGAAGGCGCCCTTCGTCCCCGAGCTGGTGATGGTGCTCGGGTCCGGGCTGGGAGCCCTGGCCGATAGCCCTGAGGCGAAGGCTGGCCTCGCCATCCCCTTCACCGACCTCCCTGGATTCCCCGCACCCACCGTCGCAGGGCATGGCGGCAAGCTGGTCTTCTGCGAGTTCGAAGGCCGCAAGGTGGCCCTCCAGGCTGGTCGGTTCCACTTCTACGAGGGGCATCCGATGTCCCTGGTGGTGGCGCCCATGCGCCTCTACGGGCGTCTCGGAGCCCAGGCCGTGCTCCTGACCAATGCCGCCGGTGCCTTGAATCCAGCCTTTGGCGTGGGCGACCTCATGGCCCTGACCGACCACATCAACCTATTCGGGACCAACCCGCTCATCGGACCAAACGTGGAGCCGGGCCCGCGATTCCCCGACATGACCGCCGTCTATGATCCCGCCTTCCGTCAGCACCTGCAGGCCTGCTCCCGGCAGCTGGGCCAGACCCTGCGGGAAGGCGTCTACCTGGGACTCACCGGTCCCAGCTATGAAACCCCTGCCGAGATCCGCGCCTTCCGCACGATGGGTGCCGATGCCGTGGGCATGAGCACGGTCCCGGAAGCCATCGTCGCCCGGCACGAGGGCATGCGGGTGGCCGGGATCTCCTGCCTCTGCAACATGGCCGCGGGCATCCTCCCCCAGGCCCTCACCCACCAGGAAGTCCTGGAGGCAGGCGCCGCCGCCGCCGGCCGCTTCGAATCCCTGATCCGTGCCTTCGTGCGGGAGCTGCCGCAGTAGGAATCCGGAGCAGCAGAAGCATCCGCGTAAATTGGGAAGGTGCCGCGGCGATCGTCCCGGTGAAAAGCAGAAGCCCGGCTTCGCCGGGCTTCTGCGCGGGGGTCCGGGGGTGTGCGCGCAGCGCGGAACCCCCGGATGACATCAGGCGTTGTGCCGCTGGTGGTCGTCGATGAGGCGGCTGACCACGTCCGGCTCGGCCAGCGTGGAGAGGTCACCCAGGCCGTCGTATTCGGATGAGGCGATCTTGCGCAGGATCCGCCGCATGATCTTGCCGCTGCGGGTCTTGGGCAGACCCGAGGCGATGTGGATGACGTCGGGAGCCGCGAAGGCGCCGATGACCTGGCGGACCTGCTCCTTCAGCGCCCCGATGAGCTGCTGGTTGTCGCTTTCGCTGAAGCCACCATTCAGCAGGACGTAGCAGTAGATGCCCTGCCCCTTGATGGGATGCGGGTAGCCCACCACGGCGGCCTCGGCCACGGCCTCGTGGGCCACCAGGGCGCTTTCCACTTCGGCCGTGCCCAGGCGATGGCCGCTGACGTTGATCACGTCGTCGATGCGGCCCGTGATCCAGTAGTAGCCGTCCTCGTCCCGCCGGGCGCCGTCACCCGTGAAGTAGTAGCCCGGGTACTGGGTGAAATAGGTCTCCCGGAAACGCTTGTGGTCTCCGAACACGGTGCGCGCCTGACCGGGCCAGGGGGCGCCCAGGCACAGGGCCCCTTCCACGCTGTTGCCCTCGATGGGAACGCCGGTGGCGGGATCCACGATGACGGGCTTCACGCCGAAGAAGGGCAGGGTCGCAGAGCCGGGCTTGGTGGGCGTGACACCGGGGAGCGGCGTGATGAGGATGCCGCCGGTTTCCGTCTGCCACCAGGTATCGACCACGGTGCAGTTGCCGCCGCCCACCACGTCGTGGTACCAGCGCCAGACCTCGGGGTTGATGGGCTCGCCCACGGTGCCGAGCACCCGGAGGGATTTCCGGCTGTACTTGCCGATCCATTCATCTCCCGCCGCGGCCAGGGCCCGCAGGGCCGTCGGTGCGGTGTAGAAGATGGTCACGCCAAGGTCGTCGATGATCTGCCAGTAGCGGCCGGCATCGGGATAGAGCGGCGTGGACTCGAAGATCACGGAAGTGGCACCATTGGCCAGGGGACCATAGACGATGTAGCTGTGGCCCGTCACCCAGCCGATGTCCGCCGCGCAGAAGTAGATGTCCTCCGGATGGTAGTCGAACACGTACTTGTGGGTGAAGGCCGCGTAGGTGAGGTAGCCGCCCGTGGTGTGCAGCAGACCCTTGGGTTTTCCCGTGCTGCCCGAGGTGTAGAGGATGAAGAGCGGGTCCTCCGCGCCCATCCACTCGTTGGTGCAGGTGGAGCGCTGCTTGGCGGTCTCCTCGTCCAGCCAGAGGTCGCGGCCGGGCTGCATGGGGACATCCCCGTCCGTGCGGCGGGCCACCAGGACGCACTCCACCAGGGACATGCCCTCGATGGCGCGGTCCACCGTGCGCTTCAGGGGCACCCGCTTGCCGCCGCGGAGTCCTTCATTGGCCGTCACCACCACCTTGCACCTGGCGTCCACGATGCGGTCGCGCAGCGACTCCGCGGAGAACCCGCCGAACACCACCGAGTGGACGGCGCCGATGCGGGCGCAGGCCAGCATGGTGTAGACCAGCTCCGGAATCATGGTCAGGTAGATGCAGACCCGATCGCCCTTCTTGACGCCGTTGTGCAGCAGCACGTTGGCCACGCGGGCCACGTTGTGCTTGAGATCCCGGTAGGTGATGTGGGTGTACTGGCCCGGCTCGTCCTGGGCCCAGATGAGGGCGGTCTTGTCGCCCAGGGCCGGCAGGTGGCGGTCCACGCAGTTGAAGCAGGCGTTGATGCGGCCTCCCGAGTACCACGAGAAATCCACTTCCTTGTAGTCGGCGTCGAACACCGACTGCCAGGGATGGAACCAGGTGAGTGCCTTGGCCTGCTCGCCCCAGAACCATTCCGGGTTGTCCAACGACAGGCGGTACAGCCGCTGGTACTCCTCCATCGTCTTGATGTGGGCCCGCTCCCGGATGTGCGGCTTCACAGGGAAGAGATCTTGGGACATGGGTCAACTCCGTGCCAAGGGTGATTCAGAATCAGACAGGGCGGATGGGATCATGAAAGGCTTCGAACGCAGAGTCTTCCACGCGGATCCGTGAGGGATGGGAAAGAAGCAAGAAGGGTTGGGTGGCGATCATTTTCCGGCCCGCGTCAGCCCTTGTCCAGTACTCGTTGCCGCGCGGCCGGTGCACTGGAAGGTCCGTTCATCCAGGCAACTGCGCAGGGAAGACGAGGCCGGGCGATGGAGTGATCCGCTCGCCCGGCCTCCTTCCTGGCTCTGGCGGCGGAGCCGCCAGAGGATCATGTCAGTGCTGGTAGGTACTGATGTCCCGATCCTTGGTTTCCTTCAGGAAGAGGAAGCCGATCACCACCGTCATGAGGGCCACGATGACGGGATACCAGAGCCCGTAGTAGATGTTGCCCTTGAGGGCCACGATGGCCGTCGCGATGAGGGGCAGCATGCCTCCGAACCACCCGTTGCCGATGTGGTACGGGAGGGACATCGAGGTGTAGCGGATGTTGGTGGGGAAGAGCTCCACCAGGAAGGCCGCGATCGGTCCGTACACCATGGTCACGTAGATGAGGAACACGAAGAGGATCAGCAGCGTCATGGGGTAGTTGACCCGAGTCGGGTCGGCTTCCTTGGGGTACCCGAGCTCCGTCAGGGTCTTCTTGAGGGTCGCTTCCGAAGTCGCACTCCACCCCTCGACGCGGGTCGTGACGATCTGGCCGGTGGTGGGGTTCTTGCCCGTGAGGGTGGCGACCACCATTTTGCCGGCCTCCGGCGCGACCTTGGTGAAATTGAGGCCCTGCTTGCCGAAGAAGTCATTCACCCGGTCCAGCTCTGAGAACTTGCTCCAGGGGCCGACGAAAAGGTTGAAGGTCTCGTTCTTGGGGTCTCCGGCAACGGTGATCTGGGTGCTGTACTGGAATGTCTCCAGGGCGGGGTTCACGTAGTGGGTAAGCGCCTTGAACATGGGGAAGAAGGTGAGGGCGGCGATGAGGCAGCCCGCCAGGATGATCTTGAGGCGGCCGATCTTGTCCGACAGCCAGCCGAAGAAGATGAAGAAGGGCGTGCCCAGCAGGAGCGACGCGCCAATCAGCATGTAGGTGGTCTTGAAGTCCAGCTTCAAGGTGATCTGGAGGAAGAACAGCGCGTAGAACTGGCCGGTGTACCACACCACACCCTGGCCGGCCGTGGCACCGAGGAGGGCGAGCAGCGCGTACTTGTTGTTGGGGTACTTGAGGAAGCTGTCGGTGAGCGGGGCCTTGGAGCCCTTGCCCTCGGCCTTCATCTTGGTGAAGACGGGGGACTCGTGCAGCTTCAGGCGGATCCATACGGACACGGCGAGGAGGAAGATGGACATCCAGAAGGGGATGCGCCAGCCCCAGGTGGCGAAGGCCTCCTTGGTCATGGCCGTGCGGCAGCCCAGGATGATCCCCAGGCAGAGGAAGAAGCCTACGGTGGCCGTGGTCTGGATCCAGCTGGTGTTGTAGCCCCGGCGATTGGGCGCGGAGTGCTCGGCGACGTAGGTGGCGGCACCGCCGTATTCACCACCAAGGGCCAGGCCCTGGAGGAGGCGCAGGGTCACCATGATGATGGGCGCCCACCAGCCGATGCTCGCAAAGGTCGGCAGGAGGCCGACGCCGAAGGTCGAGAGGCCCATGACCACGATGGTCACCAGGAAGGTGTACTTGCGGCCGATCAGGTCGCCGATGCGACCGAACACCAGGGCACCGAAAGGTCGGACCAGGAAGCCGGCCGCGTAGGCTGCGAAGGCCGACAGCAGGGCGGCCGTGTCATTCCCCTTGGGGAAGAACAGGGTCGCAAAGAAGGGCGCCAGCGTCGCGTACAGGTAGAAGTCGTACCATTCGAAAACGGTGCCGACCGACGACGCAACGATCACCATCCGTTCTTCCTTGGTGAGCGGGGTCTTTGCTGCGACTTGCTCGGTTGCAAGAGCCATACGTGGTGCCTCCTGGAAAAGGGACTTGGAATGAGAGCTCAAAAGGGTGCATCCGGAGCTGACACTCAAGGTGGCAACGATCCGAAACCCCCATGGTCGGGATGCGGATAGGAGAGCTTCGTTATGAGAACCGAGATGGGCACGCCATCATTCGGGACGCTTGATTTGGGTAGGCTGCCCTTAGCTAACGCTTTCCCCGAGGTAAGGTCAAGCGAGTTCCACCAGAAATCTCACAATCCCAGCGGTAGGAAAAGACGACCCAATTCCTGAATACAAATGATCTTGGGATCGTCTTTTTGTTTTCAGCAGCACCTTCTCAATCTCATGGTCACGACAGTCATCAACCCTGATGGCATTTTTCCGGTGGTTCCGAGAGCTTCTCCCGTCTTGCTCGTCTCGGGTTCATCAACCGACGCCTGGGGCGGGAGTTCGAAGGGTCGCCACGGCCCCGGCCCCCTATCATGGTCTTGGTCCCCTCCCTCAGGACGGTCGATGCGCATCTCACTCATGGCTGACATCCACGCCAACCGGCGTGCGCTGGACGCCTGCCTGGCCCATGCACACGCGCAGGGCGCGAACCGCTTCGTGTTCCTGGGAGACTATGTCGGCTACGGCCCGGAACCCCAGGACGTGCTGGAGCGAATCATGGAGGTGACGGCCCGCGGTGCCATCGCGGTGGCGGGCAACCACGATCAGGCCGTCGCGGAGACCCGCGAGTCCATGACCTCTGATGCAGAGATCGCCATGGCCTGGACGCGGGGGCAACTGGGCCCCGCGGAGCGCGAGTTCCTGGCCAGCCTCCCCATGCGCTTCGAGGACGACACTCGGCTCTACGTCCACGCAAGCCCCCAGACCTACCCGGAATGGATCTACGTGAACGACGGCCCTGCGGCCAAACGCGCGCTGGAGGCCAGCCGCGCCCAGATCGTGTTCTGCGGACATACGCACCTTCCGGCCCTCCATGGCATCACGGCCACTGGGCAGCTGGTGTCCTTCCAGCCCGTGCCGTCGGTGCCGGTGCCGCTCCCCCGCCACCGGCGATGGCTCACTGTGGTGGGAGCCGTGGGCCAGTCGCGGGACGGAGATCCCAGCGCCGCCTATGCCATCCTGGACACGGACCGCTCCGAGATCACCCACTTCCGCGTGCCTTACGATGTGGAGGCGACGGCACTCGCCATCCTCCGCGCAGGTCTTCCCCCCTCGCTGGCGAGCCGACTGCAGAAAGGGCGCTGAACCATGAACCGGCCGGGCATCGAAACCGGGGCCACGCTCGATGGGTACCTCATCGGCGAGCGACTCCATCGTGGCGTCATGGCCTCGATCTGGAGCGTGAGCCACCCCGACCACACCGGTCCCCTGGTCATGAAGGTGCCCTTGATGTCGGAGGGCATCGATCCCGCGGCCATCGTCGGCTTCGAAATGGAGGAGATGATTCTGCCGCGGCTGTCGGGCCCCCACGTCCCCCGCCACATCGCGCAGGGCGACTTCGGCATCCAGCCCTACCTCGTCATGGAGCGGATTCCCGGTCCCTCCCTCCTGCCCATGCTGCTCCAGCTGCCCCTGCCCTGGGCCACCGTCGCCTCGCTGGGGAGGAGCATCGCCACGGCCCTGGACGACATCCACCGGCAGCACGTGGTGCACCTCGACGTGAAGCCTTCCAACCTGCTGACCCGACCCACGGGCGAACTGGTGCTCGTCGATTTCGGCCTCTCCCACCACGACGAACTCCCGGACCTGATGGGCGAGGAATTCCGCCTGCCCTACGGCACCGCCCCCTACATGGCGCCGGAGCAGGTCCTGGGCCACCGGAAGGACCCCCGCAGCGACCAGTTCGCCCTGGGCGTCCTCATGTATTTCTTCCTCACGGGCGTCCGCCCCTTCGGCGATCCCCAGCGCCTCTCGGGCCTCAAGCGGCGGCTCTGGCGGGATCCTGTGCCGCCCCGCCGGCTCCGCCCGGACTGCCCGCCCTGGTTGCAGGAGGTCATCCTCCGCTGCCTAGAGGTCCATCCTGCCTGGCGGTTCCCCACCGCCGGACACCTGAGCGTGGCCCTGCAGCACCCGGACCAGGTCAAGCTCACCACCCGCTCCGAGAAGCTGAAGCAGGATCCCTTCCTGACAGTCGTCCGGCGTCGCTTCGCCGATCATCAGCTCGCCATCCCCAAAGCCAAAGCCCCGGCCCGCCACGATGGGGATGCCCCGATCCTGGCCGTGGCCATCGATCTGTCGGCGGAGGCGGCCCCCATCGCCGAGACCCTCCGAACCATGGTCGCCCGCATGCTCACCACCCTGCCGGGGGCCCGGGTTGCCTGCATCAACGTGCTCAAGCAGGGACGCATCACCCTGGACCAGACCCTGGACGCCCAGGGACGCAACATCCACCACCAGCGACTGGTGGAACTGCGCAGCTGGGCCATCCCCCTGGACCTGGAGGAGGGCCGCATCACCTATCACGTCCTGGAATCACCGGACCCTGCCTCGGCCATCCTGCAGTACGCGAACGCGAACCACGTGGATCACCTCGTCATCGGCGCCAGGGCCAGCTCCCTGCGCCGGTCCCTCCTGGGCAGCGTCTCCAGCCAGGTGGCCGCCCAGGCGCCCTGTACCGTCACCGTGGTCCGGTCCCGCCGGTTGCGGAAGGCAGGGTTCATCGATGACGCGAGCGAGGAGTCGAGCGGTTCCTGGACCGTGGGGTGAGCCCCACGATGCCTCCGGTGTCAGCGGGAAAAGCACAGGCCCGGCTATGCCGGGCCTGTGCTTGGGGGGCTCCGGGGGTGTTCGCGCAGCGAGAAACCCCCGGACAACATTGATCCTACTCGGCGTCCTCGGCCTTCGGTTCGGGGAGGGTGTAGTCCACGAACTCGATGAGGGCCATGTCAGCCGCGTCGCCGAGGCGATGGCCAACCTTGAGGATGCGGGTGTAGCCGCCGGGACGGCTCTCGAAACGCTTGCGGAAGTCGGCGCCGAAGAGCTTCTGCACGGCGTCCTTGCTTCCGAGGCGGGCCATCGCCAGACGGCGGTTGGCCACGGTGTCTTCCTTGGCGAGGGTGATGAAGGGCTCCACATACGTGCGGAGTTCCTTCGCCTTCACCAGGGTCGTCTCGATGCGCTCGCTCTCAATGAGGGCGGTCGCGAGGTTCTTCATGAGGGCCTTGCGCTGGTTGGTGGTGCGGCCCAGGCGCTTGCCGGAAACGTTGTGACGCATGGGGGCTCCTTACACTTCCTGCTCGAGCCGCATGCCGAGGGAGAGGCCGATACGAGCGAGCTCGTCCTTGATCTCCTGGAGCGACTTCTTGCCGAAGTTCTTGGTTTTCATCAGCTCGGCCTCGGTCCGCTGGACCAGCTCGCCGATGGTGGTGATGTTGGCGTTGCGGAGGCAGTTGTTGGCCCGCACGGAGAGTTCCAGTTCCTCGACGGACTTGCCCAGCCAGGTGTTGGCAGCTTCGCTGCCGAGCGTGGCGGTGCCCATCTCCATCTCGGTGAAGTCCTCGTCCTGACGGGCGAACACCAGAAAGTGGTCGCGCAGGATGAGGGCCGCGTCAGAGACGGCTTCCTTCGGATTGACGGCGCCGTTGGTCCAAACCTGGAGGGTGAGCTTCTCGTAGTCCGTGCTCTGGCCCACGCGGGCGGGTTCGACGATGTAGTTCACCCGGAGGATGGGGCTGTGGTTGGAGTCCATGGGAATGAAGCCCAGGCCCAAGGTCTCGCTGTGGTTGCGGTCGGCGGTGACGAAGCCGCGGCCGAGGCAGACCACCATCTCGATCTCCAGTTCGCCTTCCTCGCCCAGGGTGGCGATGTGGATGTTGGGATCCACGACCTCCACGTTCTGGTTGCAGCGGATGGCGGCGGAGGTCACGGTGCCCTCGCCCTTGGCGGAGATGGTCACCGTCTGGGGCTCGCTGCTGTGCAGCTTGAAGGGCACTTCCTTGAGGTTCAGGAGGACGTGGGTGATGTCCTCCCAGACCCCGGGAAGGGTGGTGAATTCATGCATGACGCCCTTGATGCGGACGTTGGTGACGGCAGCGCCCTGGATGCTGCTGAGCAGCACCCGGCGGACGCTGTGCCCGACGGTCGTGGCGAAGCCGCGCTCGAAGGGATAGGCCACGAACTCCCCGTAGGAGTCGGTGAGGGACCCGGGGGTCACCTCGGCGAAACGCGGCCTCTGGAAATCGCTGAGATTCAGCATCCGTCCCCCTTACTTGGAATACAGCTCAACGATCAGCTGCTCGTTGATGTCGAGGGTGATGTCCTCGCGGGTCGGCGCGGCAAGCACCTGACCCTTGAAGGCGGCGGCGTCCAGGGTGAGCCACTTGGGGATGCCACGGCCGGCCGAGGTCTCGACGGAGGACTTGACGCCGTCGTTCTCCTTGGCACGCGTGCCCAGTTCCACCGCCTGGCCAGGCTTGACCTGGTAGGAGGGGATGTCCACCCGCTTGCCGTTGACCAGCACGTGACCGTGCATGACCATCTGGCGCGCGGCGGACCGGCTGGACGCGAAGCCCAGGCGGTAGATCACGTTGTCCAGGCGGCACTCGAGGAAACCGAGCAGGTTGTGGCCGGTGACGCCCTTCTTGGCGTCGGCCTTCTCGAAGTAGTGGCGGAACTGCTTCTCGAGCACACCGTAGATGCGCTTGACCTTCTGCTTCTCGCGAAGCTGGAGGGCGTAGCCGGTGGGCTTCTTGATCTTTCCCGCGCCGTGCTGGCCGGGGATCTTGCCCTTGCGGGTCTCGAACGAGCACTTCTCCTTGAAGCAGCGCTCGCCCTTGAGGTAAAGCTTCATGCCCTCGCGGCGGCAGAGGCGGCAAACGGCGTCTGTGTAACGTGCCATGTCTCTCCTCCTCTCTTAAACCCGGCGCCGCTTGGGCGGCCGGCAGCCGTTGTGGGGGATGGGGGTGACGTCGCGGATGCTGGTCACCTGGATGCCGGCGGCGTTGAGGGCGCGGATGGCGCTCTCACGACCGGCCCCGGGGCCCTTGACGCGAACGTCCACGGAACGAACGCCCTGCTCCTTGGCGGCTTCGGCAGCAACGCCGGCGGCCACCTGAGCGGCGAACGGCGTGCCCTTGCGGGTGCCACGGAAGTTCTGGTTGCCGCTGGAGGCCCAGCAGAGCATGTTCCCCATCGGATCAGAGATGGAGATGATCGTGTTGTTGAAGGACGCCTGGACGTGAGCCACGCCGTGGGGGACGTTCTTCTTTTCCTTCTTCTTGACCACCTTTTTACCGGCGGTCCGGGTCTGAGTCTTGGCCATGTGCTCCTCGCCTTACTTCTTCTTGCCGGCTACGGTGCGTCGCTTGCCCTTGCGGGTGCGGGCGTTGGTGTGCGTGCGCTGGCCACGGACGGGGAGACCCTTCCGGTGGCGCAGGCCGCGGTAGCAGCCGATATCCATAAGCCGCTTGATGTCCAGAGAGATGTTCTTACGGAGGTCACCCTCAACCGTCTCTTCGGAGGTGATCACGCGGCGGATGCGGCCGACCTCGTCTTCGGTCAGATCGCGCACCTTGGTGCCGAAATCGACCTTCGCGCGGGTCAGGATGCTGTGCGCCTTGGCGCGCCCGATGCCGAAAATGTAGGTGAGCGCGATCTCGATGCGCTTGCCGATGGGCAGATCAATGCCTGAGATGCGTGCCATCGTTTCTCCTTAACCCTGACGCTGCTTGTGCTTGGGGTTCTTCTTGCAGATGATCCGGTTGATGCCTTCGCGCCGGACCACTTTGCAGTGCTCGCACAGCTTCTTGATGGAGGGCCGTACTTTCATGGTGTCCTCTCGTTTACTTGAATCGGTAGATGATGCGGCCACGGGTGAGGTCGTAAGGGGTCACCTCGACGAGAACCCGGTCACCGGGAAGGATGCGGATGAAGTTCTTGCGCATCTTTCCGCTGATGTGCGCCAGCACCTGGTGTTTGTTCTCCAGTTCGACCCGGAAGACTGCGTTGGGCAAGGCCTCGACCACTGTGGCTTCCAGCTCAATGGCTTCTTCTTTGCTCAAGCGTGTTCTCCGAAGACGTGACGCAGCGATTCAAACACCAGCTCCGGTGGGCGATTGCCATCCACGCTCCGGAAGTTCGGCCGATGCTTGTAGAAGCCCAGGAGGGGCTGGAAGGTCGAGTTGAACTCGCCCATCCGGCTCTGGAAGGCCTCAGAGGTGTCGTCAGAGCGGTGCTTCAGGGGACTTCCGCACACATCGCAGACACCGGCTTGCTTGGGGGGCTTGGATTCCAGGTGGTAGATGGCGCCGCAGGCATTGCTGCTGCAGACGCGTCGGCCCACCACGCGGGCTTCCAGCACCTCCTGGGGGACATCGACCAGAACCACGTGCCCGACCTTCATGCCCTTGGAGGAGAGGAAGTCTTCCAGGGCTTGAGCTTGCTGAAGGGTGCGTGGGTAGCCGTCGAACAGCACGTCAGAGGTCTCGTCCAGCAGCCGCGCAAAGACAAGTCCGTTGACGGTGTCGTCGTCCACCAGTTTTCCCTCGGCCATGATGGCTTTCGCCCTCAGGCCGATCTCCGTCCCTTTCGAGACGGCATCTCTCAGAATGTCACCGGTTGACAGGTGAGTCAAAGAGAATGTTTCCACCAGGCGCTTGGCCTGGGTGCCCTTCCCGGAGCCCGGGGCCCCGAGGAGGATGTGGGCCGTCAGGGTCATGCGGCACCCCCGCGGGTGGAGCGACCGCGGATGCGACCCTTCTCCAGGAACCCGTCGTAGCGGCGCATGACCAGCAGGCTCTCCAGCTGGGCGGCACTGTCCATGGCCACGCCCACCACGATCAGCAGGCTGGTGCCGCCGAAGTAGAAGTTGAGGCCCTGGATGTTGTTGGTGATGAGCAGGGGCACCAGGGAGACCAGGGCCAGGTAGATGGCCCCCACGAAGGTCAGCTTGGACAGGATGCCATCCATGAAGATGCTGGTTTCCTTCCCGGGGCGGATGCCCGGAATGTAGCCCCCGGACCGTTTCATGTTCTCGGCGGTCTCATCGGGGTTGAAGACGATGCTGGTGTAGAAGAAGGCGAAGAAGATCACCACGCCCACGAAGACCGGGGTGTAGACCCAGAAGTGGGTCTGCGGGCTCACATAAGAAGCTGCCTTGGCCAGCCATTCCCAGCGGGTGAACTGGGCGATGGTCGCCGGGAAGAAGATCACCGAGCTGGCGAAGATGACGGGCATCACGCCGGCGGTGTTCACCTTCAGGGGCATGTAGGAGCTGCGCTGGCTGGACATGCCGGCCGAGTCGGCCCGGCGGGCGTAGTGGATGGGGATGCGCCGGTAGGCGTTCTCCACCAGCACCACGGCCAGCAGCACCACGGTCATGGCCGCGATGAGCAGGATGAAGATGCCCGGGGGCGGGACGTTCGCAGCACCCTTCAGGGACTGGGTGATCATCACCGTCAGGGTGGTCAGCGCCTGGGGCAGGCCTGCCACGATGCCGGCGAAGATCAGCAGGCTGATGCCGTTGCCGATGCCCCGCTCGGTGATCTGCTCACCGATCCACATGACGAACATGGTGCCCACCGCCAGCGTGAAGGCCGCCAGGAAGCGGAACGCCGTCGGGGAGATGGAGCTGGTCACGACTTCGAGGCCCGGCGCGTTCTGGCTCTGCGCCAGGGAGGCGATGCCCAGCCCCTGCACGAAGGCCAGACCCACGGTCAGGTAGCGGGTCCACTGGTTGATCTTCGCGCGGCCGGCTTCGCCTTCCTTCTTCTGGAGGTTCTCCAGGTAGGGGACGACGGCGCCCATCAGCTGCAGCACGATGCTGGCCGTGATGTAGGGGGCGATGCCGAGGGCGAAGATGGAGAACTTCTTGAAGGCACCGCCCGAGAAGAGGTCGATGACGTCAAAGAGGCCGCCGCCGCCGCGACGAAGCGCTGCCGCCAGGTTCTCGGCATTCACCCCGGGCACGCTGACGTGCACGCCCAGCCGGTAGATGGCCAGGAGGAGCAGGGTGAAGAGGAGCCGCTTGCGCAGCTCCGGGATGGCGAAGAGGTTCCTGAGGCGGTTCATGGGCCGTTACTCGGCCGACTTCGCGGCGGGCTCCTGGATGGTGCCGCCCTTGGCCAGGATGGCTTCCCGGGCGCCCTTGGTGATGCGATCGGCAACGACGTTCACCTTGGCGGTGAGTTCGCCGCTGGCCAGCACCACGATCTTCTCGACGCGGGAGTTGACGAGCTTCTTGTCGCGCAGGGCATCGAGGGTCACCGTCTCGCCATCCTTGAAGTGGATGGAGATGAGGCTGAGGGTGATCTCCTTGGTTTCCGGAGCGAAGATGTTGGTGAAGCCGCGCTTGGGAAGGCGACGGACGAGGGGCATCTGGCCGCCCTCGAAGCCGCGCTTGCCGCGGTAGCCGGAGCGGGACTTCTGGCCCTTCTCGCCGCGACCGGAGGTCTTGCCGAGGCCGGAGCCCTTGCCGCGGCCGAGCCGCTTGCGGGTCTTGGTGGCGCCCTCTGCGGGGCGGAGTTCGTTGAGCTTCATGGTCTACCCCTTCACCTTGACGTCGATGAGATGGGGAACGAGCTTGACCATCCCGTGGACGTTGGGGGTGTATTCGCATTCGCGGGTATCGCCGGGACGCTTCAGGCAGAGGGTCTGCATGAAGGCGCGGTGCTTGGGAGTGGTGCAGATGATGGAGCGCTTGAGGGTCAGCACCACCTGCTTGCCGATGAACTGCGACATGTTAAACCTCCGCCTGATCCAGGCCCCGATTGGTCAGGACCGTGTAGGGATCCATGAGTTCCCGCAGCCCTTCGAACGTGGCGCGAACCACGTTGTGGGGGTTGGAGGAGCCCAGGCTCTTCGTCATCACGTTGTGGATGCCGGCGGCTTCCATGATCGCGCGGACCGCGGCGCCGGCGATGATGCCGGTGCCCTCGGGGGCGGGCTTCAGCAGCACGCTGCCGGAGCCGAAGATGCCCGTCACCGGGTGCGGCAGGCTGCCGTTCGGGGTGAGGGGGACCCGGATCATGTTGCGCTTGGCGCTCTCAATGCCCTTCTTGATGGCCGAGGGCACTTCGAGGGCCTTGCCGAGACCGAAGCCGACCTTGCCATTGCCGTCGCCCACCACCACCAGCGCAGAGAAGGAGAAGTTCTTGCCCCCCTTCACGACCTTGGTGACGCGGCCGACGTAGATGACCTGGTCCTTGAATTCCCCGGCTTCGGGGTTGCGGGATTCCTTGTTGTCTTTGACTTCTGCGATCGCCATGGTCATCCCCTAGAACTGAAGCCCGGCTTCGCGGGCGCTGTCGGCCAGCGCCTTGACGCGGCCGTGGTAGACGTAGCCGTTCCGGTCGAACACCACCGAGGTGATGCCCTTCTCCTTCAGGCGGGCAGCGATGCTGGCGCCGACGGCCTTGGCGGCCTCGATGTTCGCGCCGTTCTTCAGCGAAGCGCGCAGGTCCTTCTCGAGGCTGCTCGCGGACGCCAGGGTGATGCCCTTGGTGTCGTCCACCGCCTGCACGTAGATGCGCTTCAGGCTCTTGTAGATGGTGAGGCGGGGCCGCTCGGGCGTCCCGCTCACGCGGCCGCGGATGCGGGCCTTGACCTTATCTCGTCGAATCTGGATCTCGTTCGCCATGGGTTCCCCTTACTTCCCGGTCTTGCCGGCCTTGCGGCGGATGACTTCGCCGGTGTACTTGACGCCCTTGCCCTTGTAAGGCTCGGGCTTGCGGAACTTCCGGATGTCGGCGGCGACCTGGCCGACCAACTGGCGGTCGATGCCGGTCACGACGATGTGGGTGGTCTTCTCCACGGCCATCTGGATGCCCTCGGGGGCTTCGTAGTTGATGGGGTGGCTGTAGCCGAGCTCGAGCTTGAGCTTGGCGCCCTCCATGGCGGCCTTGTAGCCGACGCCGACGATGTCCAGTTCCTTCTTCCAGCCCTCGGTCACGCCGGTGACGGCGTTGCCAAGCAGGGCACGGGTCAGGCCGTGGAAGGCCCGGTTCTGGGGTTCGTCATTGACGCGGGAGAGGACAACGGAGTCGGCCTGGATGTCGAGCGTGATCCCGGCAGGGATCGGGCAGCTGAGCTTGCCCTTGGCGCCCTCGACAACGGCCTCGGACCCGGCGACTGTGACCTTCACGCCCTTGGGCAGCGTCACGGGCTTCTTTCCGATTCGAGACATGGGTGATTCCTTAGATGAGGGCGGAGGCTCCGCCCATTTCAGGATGGGTTACCAGACGTGGGCGAGGACTTCGCCGCCGACGTTCTGCTTCTTGGCGTCCTTGCCCGTCAGGAGACCCTTCGGGGTGGACAGGATGGCAATGCCGAGGCCGCCGTGGACGTCCGTGATGTCCTGGGCGCCGGTGTAGATGCGCAGGCCGGGACGGGACACGCGGCGCAGGCCGTGGATCACGTTCTCCTTGTCCTTCACGTACTTCAGGTTGACGATGAGGTACTCGCGGCCCTCATGCTCGACCTGCTTGAAGGAGTGGATGTAGCCCTCCTGCTTCAAGATGCCGCAAAGGCCGGCCTTGATCTTGGAGGCGGGAACGACCACGGCATCGTGACCGGCCATGATGCCGTTGCGGATGCGGGTGAGGTAATCAGCGATGGGATCGGTATTCATGGGTCCCCTCTCCTACCAGCTGCTCTTCTGGACGCCCGGCAGCTCGCCATTGAGGGCGAACTTGCGGAAGCACAGACGGCAAAGTTCAAACTTGCGCATGTAGCCCCGGGGCCGGCCGCAGCACTTGCAACGATTGCGGTGCTGGGTCGAGAACTTCGGCTTGCGCGAATCCTTGACGATCTTGGAAATCTTGGCCATCGGTATGATCTCCTTGGCTATTTGCGGAAGGGCATACCGAGGTGGGCCAGCAGGGCCCGCGCTTCGGCGTCGTTGGCGGCGGTGGTCACGAACGTGATGTTCATGCCCTTCATCTTGTCCACCTTGGAGTAGTCGATCTCCTGGAAGATCAGCTGGTCCTTGAGGCCCAGGGTGTAGTTGCCGCGGCCATCGAAGGACTTGGTGGGCACGCCGCGGAAGTCGCGGACGCGGGGCAGGGACAGGGTCACCAGGCGGTCGAAGAACTCCCACATGCGGGGACCGCGCAGGGTCACCATGCAGGCGATGGGCATGCCGGCGCGCAGCTTGAACTGGGCGACGCTCTTCTTGGCCTTGCGGACGACGGCCTTCTGGCCGGCGATGGCGGTGAGCTCGTCAACGGCCACATCCAGCACCTTGATGTTCTGGATGGCGTCGCCGACGCCCATGTTGATGACGATCTTCTGCAGGCGGGGCACCTGCATGGCGGAGGAGAAGGCGAACTCCTCCTTGAGCTTCGACACCACCTCCTGGTGGTAGCGAGCCTTGACGCGGGGCTCCGCGTGGCCTTGCGTGGCAGTCATGGATTCCTCCATTTCCGAGGGGCGGCTATGCCCCAGGGGTTCGGGAGAGCGGGGGGGCTTGGGACGGCGGTCCGGCCCGTTTCCCCCCAACCTCGGTTGTCATGGCGCGGAATGCGCCGTGGATGCCCGCCCCGCGCACGGGGCAGAACGACCATCCTCCCACGAAAGCAGGAGGATGGAAAGCGATTTACTGAGGACGCTTGCGGGTGCCCTTGCCGGTCTTGGGATCCAGGATCATGACGTTGGAGGCGTGGATGGACGCTTCCTTCTCGATGATCCCACCGCCCTCGCCGGTCTGGGGGTTGGGCTTGGTGGCCTTCTTGATGATGTTGAGGCCGGCCACGACGACGCGGTTGGAGGCGGGGCTGACCTTGGTGACGGTGCCCGTTTTGCCCTTTTCCTTGCCGGCGATGACGACGACCTGGTCGCCCTTCTTGAGCTTCATCTTGGTGGTGGTGGCTTCCATTACAGCACCTCAGGGGCGAGGGAGACGATCTTCATGTACTTCCGCTCGCGCAGCTCACGGGCCACGGGGCCGAACACGCGGGTGCCGACGGGCTCGCCATCCTTCTTGATGATGACGGCGGCGTTCTCGTCGAAGCGGATGTACGAGCCATCCTTGCGGCGGTAGGCCTTGCGCTGGCGGACGATCACGGCCTGGACGACGGCCTTCTTCTTGACGGTGCCGCCGGGGATCGCTTCCTTGACGGAGGCGGTGATCACGTCGCCAAGCTGGGCGATCTTGCCCACACCACCGCCCAGGGGCAGGATGCAGCAGATCTTCTTGGCGCCGGAGTTGTCGGCGACGGTGAGCATGGTTCCCATCTGGATCATTGGAGCTCCTTACTCGCCGGCCTTCTGGACGATCTCGAGGACGGCCCAGCGCTTGCGCTTGGAAAGGGGGCGGGTCTCCACGATCTTGACCACGTCGCCGATGGAGCAGGCGTTGGTCTCGTCGTGGGCCATGAACTTGGCGGTCTGCTTGACGGTGCGGTGGTAGAGCGGGTGCTGGAACTTGCGCTCCACCTTCACCACCACGGTCTTGTCGGCCTTATTGGAGACCACCACGCCGTTACGGGTCATCTTGTTTTCGAGGCTCATGGGATCTCCTAGGCCAGCTTGGTAGCCAGGGCGGTTTTGACACGGGCGAGCTCACGGCGAGTCTTGCGGATCTCGGCGGTGTTCTCGACCTGGCCCACGGCGTGCTGGAAGCGGAGGGTGAAGCGCTTGGCGGCCAGTTCGGCTTCCAGCTGCGCGAGTTCCTCGACGCTCTTGCCGGTCAAATCGGAAAAGGGGTTCTTCTTGGTCATGGCTCTCACTCCTCCGGCGGCGTGCGCGTGATGAACTCGGACGCCACGGACAGCTTCATCTGGGCCAGGCGCAGGGCCTCGCGCGCGATCTCCTCGGTGACGCCTTCCATCTCGAAGAGGATGCGTCCGGGGCGGATCACCGCCACCCAGCCGTCCGGAGCCCCCTTGCCGGAACCCATGCGGGTTTCCGCGGGCTTCGAGGTGGTGGGACGGTCGGGGAAGATGCGGATCCAGATCTTGCCGCCGCGCTTGATGTGGCGGGTCATGGCGATACGGGCGGCTTCGATCTCACGGTTGGTGAGCCAGCAGTGCTCCATCGCCTTGAGGCCGAAATCGCCGAAGGCGAGATCGTTGCCGCGGGTGGCGATGCCGCGGGTGCGGCCCTTCTGGACTTTGCGGTTCTTGACCTTCTTGGGCATCAACATGGATTCACCTCAGCGCTTCACGGTCTCGGCGACCAGGTCACCCAGGTTCACCCAGACCTTAATGCCGATGATCCCGTAGGTCGTGTGGGCTTCGGCAAAACCGTAGTCAACGCCCGCGCGGATGGTCTGCAGGGGCATCTGGCCGGAGAGGTAGTCCTCGGTCCGGGCGATCTCGGCGCCGTTCAGGCGGCCGGAGACCTTGATCTTGAAGCCCTTGGCACCGAAGCGGATCGCGGCCTCCTCCGCCTTGCGCATGGCGCGGCGGAAGGCGATGCGGCGCTCGAGCTGCTGGGCGACGCCCTCGGCCACGAGCTGGGCATCGACCTCAGGCTTCTTGATCTCCTGGATGTCGACGGACACGGGACGGTTCAGGCGCTTCTGGAGATCCTCGCGGAGCTTGTCGATCTCGGCACCCTTGCGGCCGATGACGATGCCGGGGCGGGCGGTGTAGATGCGCACGGTGACCTTGTCGGCGGCGCGCTCGATGTCGATCTTCGAGATCATCGCGTTCAGGCTGTGCAGCTGCTTCTTCAGTTCGCGGCGGAGCTTGATGTCCTCATGAAGCAACATGGCGTAGTCCCGCTTGGAGAACCACTTGCTGTGCCAGTTCTTCTGGTAGATGAGACGGAACCCGTACGGGTGGACCTTCTGACCCATGACTACTCCTCCCCGGCCGCGGACGCGAGCTGGATGGTGATGTGGCAGGTGCGCTTCTGGACCCGGTAGGCGCGACCCATGGGCGCAGGGCGGACGCGCTTCATGCGGAAGCCTTCGTCCACGAACGCGGTCTGCACCAGAAGCTGGTCCGGATTGACGGAGGGATTCTTGTCGATGGCGTTGGCCACGGCGGAATCGAGCAGCTTGCGGATGGGGGCGGCGGCGTACTTCTTGGCCTGCGCGAGCACCCACTGGGCCTCGCCGACGTGCTTGCCGCGGATCAGGTCCACCACGAGGCGGGCCTTCTGGGCCGAACCGCGCAGGTGGCGAACGGTGGCGGTGGAAACGATATCAGCCATCGCTACTTCCCCTTCGCCTTGGTGTCGGCCTTGCCAGCATGACCCTTGAAGGTGCGGGTCAGGGCGAATTCGCCCAGCTTGTGGCCGATCATGTTCTCGGTGACATACACAGGAATGAACTTGTTGCCGTTGTGAACGGCGAGGGTCAGTCCGATCATCTGCGGGACGACCGTGGACCGGCGGGACCAGGTCTTGATCACGCGCTTGTCGTTGGCGGCCGAGGCGACTTCCACCTTCTTCTGGAGGTGGGCGTCAATGAACGGGCCTTTTTTCAGGGATCGTGCCATTGTCGTGTCTCCTAGTTGATCCGCTTGACGATGAACTTGTCCGTGCGACGGTTGCCACGGGTCTTGTATCCGCGAGTCGGCTGACCCCAGGGCGTCACGGGGTGACGGCCACCGGAGGTGCGACCCTCGCCACCACCATGCGGGTGGTCGACGGGGTTCATGACCACGCCGCGGACGGTCGGGCGGATGCCCTTCCAGCGGGTGCGGCCGGCCTTGCCGATCTGGATGTTCTCGTGCTGCAGGTTGCCGACGGTGCCGATGGTCGCGTAGCAGTCCAGGTGGATCTTGCGGATCTCACCGGAGGGCATGCGGAGCTGGGCGTAGTCGTCTTCCTTGGCCACGAGCTGGGCGAAGGTGCCGGCGGCGCGGGCGATCTGGCCACCCTTGCCGGGCTTCATCTCGATGTTGTGGACGGTGTTGCCGACCGGGATGTTCCGCAGGGGGAGCGCGTTACCCACCAGGATGTCGGCGTTCTTGCCGGCCACCACGGTGCGGCCCACTTCCAGGCCATCGGGGGCCAGGATGTAGCGCTTCTCGCCGTCGGCGTAGACCAGCAGAGCGATGCGGGCGGTGCGGTTGGGGTCGTACTCGATGGTCGCGACCTTGGCCGGCACTTCCAGCTTGTTGCGCTTGAAGTCGATGATGCGGTACTGGCGCTTGTGGCCACCGCCGATGTGGCGGGTGGTGATCCGGCCGGTGTTGGAGCGGCCTCCAGTGCGGTTCCTCTTGGCAATCAACGAACGCTCAGGCGTGTCCGTGGTGATTTCCTCGAAGCCGAACTTGGACATGCCGCGCTGACCGGGGGTCGTGGGCTTGAGCTGCTTGATGCTCATGGTTGTCCTCTTGCCTCAGGGTTGAAAGGGGCGGGCGATAGTGGGCAAAGCTTTTCCGTCCGCCGGAGTGAATCGAGTTCGCCTTACTCGGACGCGGGAGCGCCCTCGGCGAGTTCGACATAGGCCTTCTTGCGGGGATTGGAGGTCCCGACAAAGCGGCCCAGGCGCTTGGTCCGGCTGGGGATCCGCACGGTGCGGATGGCCTTCACCTTGGACTGGAGCAGGAGCTCCACAGCTTCCTTGATCTGGTGCTTGGTGGCCCAGGTGGCCACCTCGAACACCTGGATGTTCTTCTCGCGCAGGATCTGGCCCTTCTCGGTGAGGAGGGGCTTGCGGATCACGTCAAAGATCTTGGTCATGGCTTCACCACCTCCTGGAGGGCCAGGACGGCTTCCTTGGAGAAGATCACCTGGTCGTACTTGAGGAGCTCATAGACGTTCACGCCCAGGCTCTCGACGGTCTGCAGCTTCGGGTTGTTGCCGGCGGCCAGCGTGAGCTTCTCGCTGGCCTCGGTGCCGACCAGAAGGGCGGAACCGGTGACGCCGAGCTTGCCGAGGGTCTGGACCAGGGACTTGGTCTTGTGGGAGGCCACATCCCAGTTCTCGACCACCAGCATCTGGCCACTGGCGAGCTTGGCCGACAGCGCGTTGCGCAGGGCGGCGCGCCGGGCCTTCTTGGGGAAGGCATAGTCGTAGGAGCGGGGGTGCGGACCGTGGGTGGTGCCGCCGCCCTTCCACAGCGGGCTGCGGATGGAGCCCACTCGGGCGCGGCCGGTGCCCTTCTGCTTCCAGAGCTTCTTGCCGGAGCCGCTGACTTCCCACTTGTCCTTGGTCTTGGCGGTGCCGGAGCGCCGCTTGGCCAGGAAGTGGCGGACCGCCTCCCAGATCAGGTGCTGGTTCAGGTCTTCGAGCTTGAACACTTCGGGCAGCAGATCAACGGTGCCCGCGGGCTTGTTCTCGAGGTTGACGACGGGGTGCTGGAACGCTGCCATCCTAGGCCTCCTGCTTGATGACGATGTACCCACCCTTGGGGCCGGGGACGGCACCCTTGATGAGCAGCAGGTTGTTCTCGACGTCCACCTTGGCGATCTCCAGGTTGCGCACGGTCACCTGGGCATCGCCCATGTGGCCGGCCATCTTCATGCCGGGGAAGACGCGGCTGGGGTAGCTGGACTGGCCGATGGAGCCAGGCGCGCGGTGGAACATGGAGCCGTGGGTCGCGCGGCCGCCGGCAAAGTGGTGCCGCTTGATGACGCCGGCGAAGCCCTTGCCCTTGCTGATGCCGGTGACGTTCACCTTGGTCTTCGCCTCGAAGGCGCTGGCCAGGACGCTGTCGCCGGGCTTGGAGGCGTCAGCCGCGTCCACCTTGATCTCGCGGAGGACGCGGACCGGGGCGACGCCCTGCTTCTCGCAGTGGCCCTTCTCGGCCTTGGAGGCGCGCTTGCCGCCGTTGGGGTCCACGAAGCCGATCTGGACGGCCTCGTAGCCATCCTTGGCGGAGGTCTTGCGCTGGACGACGACGCAGGGGCCGGCCTGGATGACCGTCACGGGGACGATCTGGCCCTGCTCATTGAAGATCTGGGTCATCCCCAACTTCTTGCCGATGATTCCTTTGGACATGGTCTCTCCCCCCTCTACCTGTTGCCCTGACGGCTGAAGACCTTGATCTCCACGTCGACGCCAGCGGGCAGGTCCAGGCGCATGAGGGTGTCCACGGTGTTCTGGGTCGGATTCAGGATGTCGAGCAGCCGCTTGTGCGTGCGGATCTCGAACTGGTCCCGGCTCTTCTTGTCCACGTGGGGGGAACGGTTCACGGTGTACTTGTTCGTCCGGGTGGGGAGGGGAATGGGCCCCGCCACCGAGGCGCCCGTGCGCTTGGCGGTGTCCACGATCTCACGGGTGCTCTGATCGAGCAGACGGTGGTCGAAGGCACGCAAACGGATGCGGATGTTGTCTTTCATGCTCACTCCATTGGGACGGGAACCGTCCATAGACGTGGGGCGCTGACCGCCCATGTAAATCCGTCCCAACGACAGGGACAGGGCTGATCAGCATAACAAAAGCCGCTGGAAATACAACGGCTATTTTGAGAAGAACGCACGACCACCCGTGGGCGGAAGCGGTTGGATCAAGAGGCCCGGCAACCTTGCGGTTCGGTGGATGGCCTCACCCCCGGAGGGGCTAAAACAATCAACTAAAGGTCTTGCCTTGCTCCAAAAACGAGTAGAGCCCGTTTTTGGAGTGAAGAAGAACTATTTGGCACCCTTCACTTTGGCCACGATCTCCTCGGCCACGTTGCGGGGAGCTTCCTCGTAGTGCGAGAACTGCATGGTGTAGTTGCCGCGGCCCTGGGTCATGCCGCGGAGGGTGGTCGAGTAGGCGAACATCTCGGCCAGGGGCACCTTGGCGGTGACCACCTTGACGCCGGCCCGGTCTTCCATGTTCTCGATGCGGCCACGGCGGCTGTTCAGGTTGCCGATGACGTCACCCATGTAGTCCTCGGGAACCACGACCTCGACGGCCATGATGGGTTCGAGGATCACGGGGGAGGCCTTCTCGCAGCCGTTCTTGAAGCCCATGGAGCCGGCGATCTTGAACGCCATCTCGTTCGAGTCCACATCGTGGTAGCTGCCGTCGTAGATGGTGATCTTGATGTCGACGCAGGGGTAGCCCGCCAGGACGCCGGACTGCATGGCCTCTTGGATGCCCTGGTCGATGGGCTTGATGTATTCCTTGGGGATCACGCCGCCCTTGATGTCGTTGATGAACTCGTAGCCCTTGCCGGCCTCGTTGGGCTCGACATACATCTTCACGTGGCCGTACTGGCCGCGGCCGCCGGACTGACGGACGAACTTGCCTTCGGCATCCACGCGCTTCCGGATGGTCTCGCGGTAGGCCACCATGGGCTTGCCCACGTTGGCTTCCACCTTGAACTCACGCATCATGCGGTCGACGATGATCTCCAGGTGCAGCTCGCCCATGCCGGCGATGATGGTCTGGTTGGTCTCGGGATCGGACTTCACCTTGAAGGTGGGATCTTCCTGGGCCAGGCGGCTCAGGGCCACACCCATCTTCTCCTGGTCGGCCTTGGTCTTGGGCTCGATGGCCACCTGGATCACGGGATCCGGGAAGTCCATGGACTCGAGGATCACGGGGTGGTTCTCGTCGCAGATGGTCTGGCCGGTGAGCACTTCCTTCAGGCCCACGGCGGCGGCGATGTCGCCCGTGCGGACCTCCTCGATGTCCTCGCGCTTGTTGGCGTGCATCTGCAGCAGGCGGCCGATGCGCTCGCGACGGCCCTTGGCGGCGTTGTAGACGCCGGAGCCCGCGGAGAGGACGCCGGAGTAGACGCGGATGAAGGCCAGCGAACCCACGAAGGGATCAGCCATGATCTTGAAGATCAGGGCGGAGAAGGGCTCCTTGTCCTCGGCCTTGCGCTCCGTCTCGTTGCCATCGGCATCCACGCCCTTGATGGCGGCGATGTCGAGGGGCGAGGGCATGTAGCTCACCACCGCGTCGAGCATGGGCTGGACACCCTTGTTCTTGAAGGCGGAGCCGCACATCATCGGCGTGAAGGTGAGGTTGATGCAGCCGGTGCGGATGCCCGTGCGGATCTCGTCCTCGGTCAGCTCTTCGCCGCCGAGGTACTTGTCCATGAGCGCATCGTTGGTCTCGGCGACCATCTCGATCATCTTCTCGCGCCACTCCTTGGCGGTCTCCACGAGGTCCGCGGGGATCTCGCCGTAGATGACCTTGAAGCCCTTGTCGCCCTCGTCGAAGGTGAGGCCCTTCATCATGACGAGATCGACCACGCCCTTGAAATCCTCTTCGGCGCCGATGGGGATCTGGATGGGCATGGGACGCGCCTTCAGGCGGGTCTTCATCATCTCGACCACGCGGAAGAAGTCCGCACCGGGGCGGTCCATCTTGTTCACGAAGGCCATGCGGGGCACGCCGTACTTGTCGGCCTGGCGCCACACGGTCTCGGACTGGGGCTCGACGCCGCCCACCGCGCAGAACACGGCGCAGGCGCCGTCCAGCACGCGCAGGGAGCGCTCCACCTCGGCCGTGAAGTCCACGTGGCCGGGGGTGTCGATGATGTTGATGCGGTGCTCAATGCCCTTCAACTGGCCGGTCTGAGCGGTCCAGGCGGCGGTGATGGCGGCGGAGGTGATGGTGATGCCCCGCTCCTGCTCCTGCACCATCCAGTCGGTGGTCGCAGCGCCTTCGTGCACCTCGCCGATCTTGTGGATCTTGCCGGTGTAGAAGAGGATGCGCTCCGTCGTGGTGGTCTTGCCGGCATCGATGTGCGCCATGATGCCGATGTTCCGGTAGCGCTCGAGGGGGGTCTGACGGGCCACAGCGGCCTCCTGAAAGGATCAAAACGGAATCGGAGTCGGGACTGCTTCAAAGACCTTCGCGGAAGGAGCCGCCCAGGAGGCGGCTCCTTCCGGTCAGATGGGCTGCTACCAGCGGAAGTGGGCGAAGGCCTTGTTGGCCTCGGCCATCTTGTGGACATCGTCCTTCTTCTTGATCGAGGCGCCGCGGAAGTTCATGGCATCCAGGATCTCGCCGGCCAACTTGTCGCGCATGGTGCGCTCGCCGCGGGAGGCGGAGTAGGTCTTCAGCCAGCGCATGGCCAGGGACTGGCGGCGGTTCTGGGGAACCTCCACGGGCACCTGGTAGGTGGCGCCGCCCACACGGCGGGACTTCACTTCCACCGAGGGCTTGATGTTGTTGAGGGCCTTCTGGAAGGCCTCCAGGGCCTCCTCGCCGGACTTCTTGGCGACGATCTCGAGTGCTCCGTAGAGGATGCGCTCGGCGGTGGCCTTCTTGCCCCGCTCCATGAGGATGTTCACGAACTTGGAGACGGTGAGGCTGTTGTAGACGGGATCCGGGAGGATCTCACGCTTGGCGGGTGCATTGCGACGAGCCATGGTCTACCTCCCTACTTCTTCTTGGCCGGCGCGGCGCCAGCCTTGGGGCGCTTGGCGCCGTACTTGGAACGGGACTGGTTGCGGCCGGCGACGCCGGTGGCGTCGAGGGTGCCGCGGACCACGTGGTAGCGCACGCCCGGCAGATCCTTCACGCGGCCGCCGCGGATGAGCACGATGCTGTGCTCCTGCAGGTTGTGGCCCACGCCCGGGATGTAGGTCGTGCACTCGATGCCGTTGGTGAGGCGCACACGGGCCACCTTGCGAAGCGCGGAGTTCGGCTTCTTGGGGGTGGTGGTGAACACGCGGGTGCACACGCCGCGCTTCTGCGGGCAGGCGTCGAGCGCGGGGCTCTTGGTCTTGTTGATGAACGTCTTCCGCCCGAAGCGGATCAGCTGATTGATGGTAGGCACACCATCCTCCTAGGAAGGCACCGGTGGATCCGGGCCTGGGCCCGAGAGGTTCGCCGGGCACGCCGGGGAACGTCGGACGGATGAAATCCTGCGCCGACCCACAGGGCCGGAACCATCTAGGCTATCGGAATGGCCCTGAAAGTCAACGCATCAAGTGTGAATTGAGGCTAAGAGTGCCTAACAAAACCCCCACGGGGTCGCGCGAGGGTCGCCGGGCGAGCGAGGCGAGGAACGCGAGTCAAAGCGTAGCGGGTACTACGCGCGACGAGCGTGACGTGGCATCGCGACGCCCGCCGGCCCTCGCCCGGAGGGAGAAAGCCAGGTGGGCGCCCCGCGGCGTCACGGCCCTTGAACGATGTCCCGCATCGCCCTGCGGGCCCTTCCTTGCGGTGCATCCCACCTGGCTTTCTCGCGGCCTCGTCGGGGTTTTGTTGGGCACTCTAAATCATCCAGCCAGGGGACAGCCGCAGCCCCCGGCGGCGCAGCCGTGGCCCGCCTTGGGCGCCTCGGCCGCCGGGGCCGCGGCGGGCTCGGAGGCCGCGCCCTTGTACCAGCCGGCCCCCGTGAGCGCGAAGGCGGCCACGGACAGCTGCCGCTTCATCCCCTCCTGGGCTCCGCAGCTGGGGCAGCCATGCGTGGTCGGCGCCGACAGGCTCTCCAGCTTCTCTTCGGGCTGGCCACAAGCTTCGCAACGGTATTCGTAGAGGGGCATGGCAGACTTCTCCTGGGAATCGTCCCCGAACCGATGATTTTATCCAGGTCCTTTGATGCCGTCACTGACCCGTTTCTTCCAGACCCCCGAAGCCTTCCTCGCGGCCGTCCCCCGGCCGAAGACCCTCTGCTTCACCAATGGCTGCTTCGACCTGATCCATCCGGGCCACGTGCAGTACCTCGCCGATGCCCGGGCCCTGGGCGACTTCCTGGTGGTGGGCCTCAACAGCGACGCTTCGGTGGCCCGGCTGAAGGGATCTTCCCGGCCCCTGCAGGACGAGGGGGCCCGCGCCGCCATCCTGCTGGGCCTGCGCAGCGTGGACGCCGTGGTGCGGTTCGACGAGGACACCCCCCTCGAACTCATCCGCGCCCTCCAGCCCGACGTGCTGGTGAAGGGCGGCGACTACACGCCGGAGACCGTGGTGGGCCGCGATCTCGTGGAAGGCCGCGGCGGAAGGCTGGTGCTGATCCCCTTCCTGCCGGGCCACAGCACGTCGAAGATCGAGGCCCGGATCAAGTCAGGACGGGGCATCACTCTTGAATAGCAAACGGGCCGCGGAAGCGGCCCGTTCTGCATGGGTGCGGACGACTAGAGCAGCGGTGACAGCAGCTGCCAATACTTCGGCAGGGGCCACAGGTCGGCGTCGCAGGCATCCTCGAGGGCATCGAGCACTTCCCGGAGGGCGTGCTTGGACTGGTTGACGTCGGTGCCGAAGGCTTCGGTGCGGGCGTGCAGATCCTCGAGGCTTTCGGCCTTGGCCAGGGCGGCCTTCATGGCGGCCAGGCGGGCCTGGGCCTCACCTGCCAGGGTCGCCTGGGTCTGCAGCGCGGCCTTCAGGGTCTCGGGCACCGAGATGCCGGCGGCGGCCAGCTTGCCCAGGCTGTCGGCCCGGGCGCCGAGGTCGGCGGTCACGGAGGGCAGGATCTGGGTCTCGGCCATCTGGCGCAGGACCTGAGTCTCGATGGCGATGACCTTCTGGTACTCCTCGTGGCGGATGTGGAGCCGGGACTCCTGCTCACCCTCGGAGAGGATGCCGGGCTTGGCGAGCACGGCCTTGACCGCGGGCTCTTCCCAGATGTGGAGGGCGGCCACGGTGTCCTTGGCGTGGGGCAGACCACGGCGCTCGGCCTCGGCCTTCCACTCCTCGGAGTAGCCATTGCCCTCGAAGCGGATGGCCTTGGTCTCGATGATGGCCTGGCGCACCACGGAGAGGACCGCCGCCTTGTGCTCCTTGCCGGCCTTGAGCTCGGCGTCCAGCTTGGCGTTCAGGTCGTCCAGGGCCTCGGCCACGGCGGCGTTGATCACCGTCAAAGGCAGGGCGATGGGCTGGCTGGAGCCCACGGCGCGGAACTCGAACTTGTTGCCCGTGAAGGCGAAGGGGCTGGTGCGGTTGCGGTCCGTGGCGTCCTTCTCGATGCGGGGCAGGTTGCCGATGCCGAGGTCGATGATCCGCTGCACGGAGGCGTCCGCGGCGTCCCCCTTCTCGATGGCATCCAGGATGTGGTTCAGCTGGGCACCGAGGAAGGCGGACATGATGGCCGGGGGCGCCTCGTTGGCGCCCAGGCGGTGGTCGTTGCCCGCGAAGGCGATGGAGGCCCGCAGCAGGCCGCCGTGGGTGTGGATGGCCTTCAGAGTGGCGCTGAGGAAGTACAGGAACTGCAGGTTCTCCTCGGGCGTGTTGCCGGGCTCCAGCAGGTTCTGCCCTTCGTCCGTGGCGATGCTCCAGTTCACGTGCTTGCCGCTGCCGTTCACGCCGGCAAAGGGCTTCTCGTGCAGCAGGATGGCCAGGCTGTGGCGCTCGCCCACGGACTTCAGGATCTCCATGAGCAGCTGGTTGTGGTCGCTGGCCAGGTTGGCGGCCTCGTAGATGGGGGCGATCTCGAACTGGTTGGGGGCCACCTCGTTGTGGCGGGTCTTGGCGGGGATGCCCAGCTTGAAGCACTCCAGCTCCACGTCCTGCATGAACCCGAGGACGCGCTCCTTGATGCTGCCGAAGTAGTGGTCCTCCATCTCCTGGCCCTTGGGGGGGCGGGCGCCCTGCAGGGTCCGGTTCGCGAAGAGCAGGTCGGGCCGCAGCCGGGCCAAGTCGAGATCCACGGCGAAGTATTCCTGCTCAGGACCGCACTGGGCGACCACGGATTCCGCGTTCACGCCAAAGTGCTGGAGGGCCTTCCGAGCGCTGACGGAAACCACGTCCATGGAGCGGAGCAGCGGCACCTTGTGATCCAGCGCCTCGCCGTGGTACCCCACGAAGGCGGTGGGGATGCAGAGGGTCTTGCCCAGGGGGCCTTCCATGATGAAGGCCGGGCTGGCGGGGTCCCAGGCGGTGTAGCCGCGGGCCTCGAAGGTGGCGCGCAGACCGCCGCTGGGGAAGGAACTGGCGTCCGGCTCGCCCTGGATGAGCTGGCTGCCGCTGAAGCGCTCGATGACCGTGCCGGGCTCGTCCCAGGTGATGAAGGCGTCATGCTTCTCTGCGGTGGCGCCCGTCATGGGCAGGAACCAGTGGGTGAAGTGGGTGCAGCCCTGTTCCAGGGCCCACTCCTTCATGGCGAGCGCCACGCTCTTGGCCACTTCGGGCGACAGCGCCTCGCCGCGCTTCAGCGCCTGGCGGTAGGCCTTGTACACGTCCTTCTGCAGCCGTTCGCGCATGGTGCGCTCGCTGAACGTATTGCAGCCGAAGTACTGGCTGATCTTGATCTGATCCAGCCGTGAGATGCTGGAAGTGTCTGGCGCCTGCGCCTTGGCCATGTGTCCCCCCCTTGGACGAAAAGGCATGAATCCATATAGACCTGGACCGATGTCCGCCCAAGAAGGGCAGTCATCGGATTCCCACATCCACATGGACCCTGCGATCCACCCACAGGATAGCCGAACTCCGTTTGTGACAACAGGTTTTGATGCGTGTGAACGGGCCCTTTTTTTGCTCGGAAACCTCCAATGCCACCAGGAGGCATTGCCCCGCCCCGCGGCGCTGGCATGGGAACGGGTCGCCTTCGCCGAAGTATTCGACCATCCGGATCCCGGACTCCGAATCCGTCGGTTTCTCGACAAGGGCTAGAATTGGGGCATGGATCTCACGACCCCCTACGCTCCTGACCTCGAAAGCATCCCCGCGGGCATCGACCTGGTGGCCGAGATCCGACGCCTCAAGGCCGAGCGCAAGGCCGTGCTCCTGGCCCACTACTACCAGGAGCCCGAGATCCAGGATCTGGCGGACTTCGTGGGCGACAGCCTCCAGCTCAGCCAGCAGGCCGCCAAGGCCGATGCCGACGTCATCGCCTTCTGCGGCGTCCACTTCATGGCCGAGACCGCCAAGATCCTCAACCCCACGAAGACCGTGGTGATCCCCGACATGGACGCCGGCTGCAGCCTGGCGGACCGCTGCCCTGCGGATTACTTCGCCGAGTGGCTGAAGCAGTACCCCGACCACGACGTGGTGAGCTACATCAACTGCTCCGCCGGCGTGAAGGCCCTCAGCACGGTCATCTGCACCAGCAGCAACGCGGTGCGGGTGGTGGAGAGCCTGCCCAAGGAACGCAAGCTCGTATTCGCCCCCGACCGTCACCTGGGCAAGTGGGTGATGAAGCAGACGGGCCGCGACATGGTGCTGTTTCCGGGCTTCTGCATCGTCCACGAGCAGTTCACGGCCAAGCGGCTGGCCACGCTGAAGGCCCGGCACCCGGAGGCCAAGCTCATCGCCCATCCCGAGTGCGACGCCACCGTGAGCCAGCTGGCGGACTTCGTGGGCTCCACGGCGGCCCTGCTGAACTTCGTGGCCAAGGACAGCGCCAAGGCCTTCATCGTGGCCACCGAGGCGGGCATCCTCCACCAGATGCACCAGCGGCGCCCCGAGGCCGAGCTGATTCCCGCCCCCGCCGACAGCGGCTGCAACTGCAGCCTCTGCCCCTACATGAAGCTGAACAACCTGGAGAAGCTCTACCTCTGCCTGCGGGACCTGAAGCCGGAGATCCTCCTGGACGAGACCCTGAGGCGCCGCGCCCTCCAGCCCCTGGAGCGGATGCTGGCCCTGGGCTGATCGCCTGTCGACGCCCGAGGCCCAGGCGGTAACCTGAGGGGAACCTTCGCCCCGGGCCTCCATGTATCGCCATCGAACCTCCCGCTACCGCGCCCTGCATCCCGGCATGGGCCCCTCACGCTGGCAGCGGCTCCAGCAGCGCAGCGGCATCGTGCTGCTGGCCCTCGCGGGCCTCGTCACGGCCGCGATGCTGATCGCGGCCCCCCGGCTCTACCGGCTGGATCAGCTGGACAAGGGGCGGAACACCTTCATGGAATCCCACTGGGTGGACTTCGAGGCGGTCGAGCGGCACTGGAAGACCCTGCCCATCCTCCAGTCGGTCCGCACCGGCGACGAAGCCGATGTCAGGAGGTTCCTGGCCGACCAGCCCCTCGCGGTGGCCCTGCTGGACCGCTTTGATGGCCGCCGCCTCTGGATCCGCCAGGGGGACCGGCTGGTGGAACCCCGAGATCCCTCCCCCGCCCAGCAGTACCTCGGCTGGTTCTCCCATGCAGAGATGGCGCAACGCTTCGAATGGAATCCCCCCCGGGCGCAGGATCCCGACTTCGGGAAGGTCGCCACGGTGGTCCTCCTCTCGGACCGCTGGCTGGTCATCAAGCGGTGGCGGCCCGGATCACCCGAGGCCGAGCACGAACTGGGCAACGCCCTGGCCCCCGGCCGGACCCTTCGGATGGGGCTCGTCCGGGAGACGGATCTGGAGCGGTACGACCTGAAGCTGGAACCCTGGGGCGCCGAGCCCAACCTCCAGGTGGATCCGGAGCGGCTATCCACCCTGCCCTTGGGCAGCGCCACCAAGACCAATGCCTTCGGCGATGGCTGGATGCTCGCCGGCGTGGGCTTCGACGATCAGCAGGCGGCCTTCCGGAAACTGCTGCGGCGGCACTACTGGCTGGCCTCGGGCGTGTCTGCCCTGGTCGGCACGGCCATCCTCCTGGGGCTCTGGCTCCGGCACCGCAGCCGCCGCAAGGCGGTCCTCGACGCGGACCGCCTCGCCTCCATGACCCACAGCCTCAAGACACCCCTGGCCATCCTCAAATTCCGCTGCGATTCGCTCCGGCTGGGCCGGCTCAGCGCAGATCGTGCGGATGAGGAGCTCCTGAAGATCGGCGAGGAGGTGGACCACCTCACCACCATCATCGAGAGCGGCCTGCGGGTGATCCGCGGTGGCGGGCCCTCCGGCCCCCGCAACCAGGCGACCCGGGCCTGGTTCACGGAAGTCGCCGATGACCTCCGTCCCGCCTTCGAATTGGAGGACCGGCAGCTGGACCTGCGCCTGGCCGAGGAGGCCGGCCATGCCCCCCTGCCCTCCCTGCGGGCGGCCCTCCTCACCCTGCTGGAAAACGCCCTCGGCCACGGCCGGGGCCGCGTCACCCTCCAGACCTGGCGCAACCGCCGGCGCTTCTGCATCCAGGTCAGCGACGAGGGCGAGGGACTCGAACCGCACCAGCTCAAGGCCCTCGGCAAGCCCTTCCAGCGGCTGCGCGAACAGGGCAAGGAAGGCTTCCAGCGCGAGGGCCAGGGCCTCGGCCTGAGCCTGCTCATCCAGGTGGCCGAGCAGGAAGGCTGGGGCCTCACCTTCTCCTCAGCCCCTGGAGAGGGCTTCGTCGCCCTGCTTGAGGTGCCTGCCGCGTGATCGAGTCCTCCATCATCCCGGTGAGGCCACGCTTCCCACCACCCCCCGATCGCACGCGACGTCTGTCGCGTGCTCCCGCTCCTCGCTCCGCTCGGTCGCGGAGGGGGCCCCGTGGCTGGGGCCTCACCTTCTCCTCAGCCCCTGGAGAGGGCTTCGTCGCCCTGCTTGAGGTGCCTGCCGCGTGATCATTTGGACGGACAAAATTGCCCTTTTGTGTGGATATTTCCGCGATCGAAATAATAGGCTTAGGAAATAAATCGTAATTTCAACTTGTCATTCCCAATGAAGGTCGCCATGGTGAATCCACCGATCCTTGAGCGAGATTCCGTGACCCACATCCTCGTGGTGGAGGATGAGCCGTCCCTCTGCCAGCTCCTCGTCAACAACCTGAGCTTCGAAGGCTATTCCGTGGAGGCGGCCGGGGACGGTGTGCCCGCGCTCGCAGCCCATGCCGCCCACCGGGCGGATCTGATCGTCCTGGACCTGATGCTGCCCCAGATGGATGGGTTCGAGGTGCTCCGGACCCTCCGGGAGCGCAAGGATGAGGTGCCGGTGCTGATGCTGACGGCCCGCGGCGAGGAGACGGACCGCGTGCAGGGCCTAAGCCTCGGTGCCGACGACTACCTGGTGAAGCCCTTCTCGGTGCTCGAGCTGATGGCCCGGGTGAAGGCCATCCTCCGCCGCACGCGCCCCGTGGACCGCCCCCCCCTGCTGCGCTCGGGCCCCTTCCGGTTCGATCTGCCCCGGCTGGAGGCGCGGCGCGACGGCCGCCTGCTGGAGTTGACGCCGCGCGAGTTCCGCCTGCTGGAGATCCTCATCACCCACCCGGGTCGCACCCACAGCCGGAAGGAACTGCTGCAGCTGGCCTGGGAGCAGGATGCCCGGCCCAGCGCCCGGACCGTGGACGTCCACATCGCCAACCTGCGGCGGAAGCTGGGCGAGGAGCTGGGCTCGCCCTGGATCACCACCGTGGGCGGAGAGGGCTACCGCTGGATCACCCAAGTGGAAGCCGAACCCGCCTAGAGCCGTTGGCCCTGAATGCTGGATCCAGGCCA
This sequence comes from Geothrix sp., assembly GCF_030219325.1. Classification (NCBI taxonomy): domain Bacteria; kingdom Pseudomonadati; phylum Acidobacteriota; class Holophagae; order Holophagales; family Holophagaceae; genus Geothrix; species Geothrix sp. Next base: position 3,479,076 of record NZ_CP126625.1, read on the forward strand.
GAATGGGGCATGACGCCCTGGAACCCCCACAGCTGGCAGCGCTTCCCGGCCCAACAGCAGCCGGCCTATGACGACCCCTCCGAGCTGGAGGGGATCCTGGCGCGCCTGCGCCGGATGCCCCCGCTTGTCGTGCCCGAGGAGGTGGACCGGCTCCGCGGCCTGCTGGCCGAAGCCGCCGCCGGACGCCGCTTCCTGCTCCAGGGCGGGGACTGTGCCGAGCAGTTCAAGGACTGCACGCCAGCGTCCATCGAAGGCAAGCTGCGCGTCCTGCTCCAGATGTCCGTGGCCCTCACCCATGGGGGACGCAAGCCCGTCGTCCGGGTGGGCCGCATCGCCGGCCAGTTCGCCAAACCTCGCAGCAAGCCCACGGAGATGGTCCGGGGCCGCGAGCTGCCCAGCTACCGGGGCGACCTCATCAACGGCCTGGAGGCCGAGGAGGCCTCCCGCCGGCCCGACCCGGGACGCATGCTGGAGGCCTACTTCCACGCCTCCGCCACGCTGAACCACCTCCGGGCCCTCACCGCCGGGGGCTTCGCCGACCTCCACCACCCCGAGCGCTGGGAGCTGCCGGGCGGCACGGGCGAGGTGCCTGCCTATCGCCGCACCCTCGACCAGGTGCGCGAGTCGCTGGATTTCCTCGAGGCCCTCGGCGGCGTCCAGCGGGACGTGCTCGAGCGCATCGACTTCTTCACCAGCCACGAGGCCCTGCTGCTGCCCTATGAGGAGGCCCTCACCCGCTGGATCCACGAGGACGGCAGCTACTACAACCTGGGGGCGCACACGCTCTGGGTGGGCGAGCGCACCCGCCAGCTGGACGGCGCCCACATCGAGTACCTCCGCGGCATCCGCAACCCCATCGGCGTGAAGGTGGGGCCCAGCGCCACGCCGGAACACCTGGTGGACCTGCTGGCCCGGCTCGATCCGGACCGGGAACCCGGCCGCATCACCCTGATCTCCCGCTTCGGTGCCTCGAAAATCCAGGCGGCGCTGCCGCCGCTCCTGGAGGCCGTGCGGGCCACGGATCACCCGGTGCTCTGGAGCTGCGATCCCATGCATGGCAACGGCACGGAAAGCGCTGCGGGGCTCAAGACCCGGGAGTTCAGCGCCATCCTCTCCGAGCTGCGCCAGGCCTTCGAGATCCACCGCGCCCACGGTTCCCACCTGGGCGGCGTGCACATCGAGCTCACCGGCGAGGCCGTCACCGAGTGCACCGGCGGCACGGAGGGCCTTTCGGAGGCGGACCTGGCCAAGGCCTACGAGACCGGCTGCGACCCCCGCCTCAATGGCACACAAAGCCTGGAGATGGCCTTCCTCATCGCCGAGATGATGCGGGGCTGACCCAGCGCCCCAATCGCTCAGCGGGATCTATTGCACGGTGGGATGCACACCCTCTGGCCCCAACCGCAGCGCCAGCTGATCGAACCCGGCGCTGAGGTGCACCTCTGCCCCCCCCATGAGTTCGGAGAAGGGCTTCAGCTTCGGCGGCGGGAGCAGCATCACTTCGCCCGCCCGCAGCAGCGGGAGCTCCAGCCCCTCCCATGCCTTCAGGGGCGCGCTGCGACGGGCAGCGCCCACCTTCAGCTCCAGCTGTCCTGTGGGCCATTCATCCGTCAGCCAGGCGCCGAGAATGGCGCTCCCGGCCTCCTCCAGCGCGAGGCAGTAGCCGGCCATGCCGCCCCCGGCCAGACCCACGGCCGCCAAGCCGGGCTGGGGCGGGGCCGACAGCTCCGCTCCGGGCCCCCGCACGACCAGCCGATCCAACCAGAGTCCATCCAGGCGCCGCAGGGCCGTCGGCCGGGCCAGGCAGGGCAGCAGCTCCACGGCTTCCAGCGGCGGCGCCAGGGTGGCCGGCAGGGTGCCCCGCCGATCCCATTTTTCCGCATAGGCCAAGGTCTGGCGGGCACGGGCCAGGGCCCTGGGGCCTCCTTCCAGCACACGGCGCAGGCTGGCGGGCACCAGCGCCTCGGCCAGGCGCTCGGGTTCCCCCTCGCCAAGCTTGCGCAGGCGCACCACCTCGATGCGGTTCAGATCCGCCAGCCGGCCGGAGGCGAGGCGCGCCACCAGGGCCCGCCGTTCGGCCGGGCCCTCGGCCCAGGCAGCGCTTCCCAGCAACATCACGCCTGGGCCTCCAGCCAGTCCCGCGTGGCGGGGGCCAGGGGCTTGGGCCGGTTGGTGGTGAAGTCGAGCATGACCTGGACGGTCTTGCCTTCGGCGAAGAGGTCGCCGCCGAGCCCCTTGGTGATCCGGTAGCTCAGCTCGAAGGAACTGTTTCCCGCCTTGGTGCAGTGCAGTTCCACCCGCACATCGTCGCCCAGCAGGATCGGCATGCGGTAGTCCACCTCGACGCGGGCGATGAGGAAGCCCTCCTCCTGGAACTTCCGGCCGCCCAGGAAGCTGCGCCACCACTGGAAGCGCGCCTGCTCCATGTAGCTGACCACCACGGCATTGTTCACATGCCCCATGGCGTCCAGATCGCTGAACCGCACCTCGATGGGATGGGAAAAGGGCATGGGGCCTCCGGAGCTTCAACCTTACCGCCAACCCATGACATCATGCGGCCGATGCCCGCCCCCCTCCTTCTCGCCTACGACCCCGCCTGCACCCTCTGCTGCCGCATGGCCCTCTGGCTGGCCCGACGGGACCGCCAGGGTCTCCTGCTCATCCTCCCGGTGCGGGACCCCGAGCTGCTGGTCCTGGCGCCGGAGCTGGGCGGCCGCCCCGTCGAGAAGGAGATCCACGGCCTGGACCTGGGCACGCGGGAGGTCCGGGCCGGGGCCGAGTTGCTGCGACCTATCGCCCAACGCCTGCCGGGTTGGCGGTGGGTCGCCCCGGTCCTGGCCATCCCGGGGTTTCCCAGGCTGCTCAACCGCTTCTACCTCCACTGGGCCGCCTGGCGCTTCCGGCGCACCGGCCGCCAGCCCTTCGCGTAGCCTGGAGGCATGGCCTCAGAATCCCCTGCCTCCTGGCACCCCCATCGCAGCTGGGCCGATCCCCTGATCGCCCTGCTGGCCCTGCTGGCCCTGCTGGCGGCTGGGTTCACCCTCCGCGTCCGGCAGCAGGGGGCCAGGCGACCCGCCGAGCGGGCCGGACTCCAGGGGCGCTTGCTGGAAGTGGCGCTGGCCGGCCCCAGGGCCTTCACGGGACGCCCCGTGGCGGCGAAGGAGTGGACCAAGGCCGAAAGACAGCTGAAGGAACCCTGGGACCGTGCCCTCCTGGCCGTCCTCAAGGCAGAGCTGGGCGACCCGGCGGCCCCGGCCCTGGATGACCCCGGTGCGGCACGGGTGGGACCGGCTTGGGAACGATTCCGGCGCGCCTATCTCGCCGCCTATGCCGGAGCCCCTCTGCCCACCGCCGGAGACCGCCTCGACGTCCACCGCCGCCTCGGGGACGGCTATGCGGCCGACCTGCTCGAGGCCCGTCTCCTGGATCGTGAAGGCGGAGGGGAGACCCTCCGGGCCAGGGCACGGGCGGCCCTGCTGACCCGGCTGGCCGGGCTGGGCCTCCTTGGCCTGGGAGTCCTGGCCCTTGCGGCGGCCGGGCTCGCGGTCGGCATCTACCTGCTGGTGACCCGGCACAAGGAACCGGCCCTTCCGCTGCCCGCCTGGTCGCTCTCAGGCCGTGCCTGCGCCCTGGTCCTGCTCGGCTGGTTCCTGACCTTCTTCCTCTCCGGAAACCTGGTGGGACTCCTGCTCCATCCCTGGCCAAGCCTGCGGTGGCTGGCCCTGCCCCTGGGCTACCTCTTCCATGCCGCCTTCGGGGTCCTGTTCCTCTGCTCCGCGGAAGGTCTCTCCTTCGGCGAGCTGTGGCAGCGCGTCGCCCCGGGGAGGGCAGGGCGGGATCTCGCCTGGGGCGGCGCCTTCCTGGCCCTGGCGGTTCTGCTGGTCATCCTCGTCGCCCTCGTCTCGAACCTGATCCTGCGGCCGGAGCAGAGTCCCCAGCGGGACCTCCAGGAGCTGCTGCGCAGCCTGTCGGGCTGGGGTCCGGGCCTGGCGCTGTTCCTGACGGTCGCTGGCCTGGCACCCTTCTTCGAGGAGCTGCTCTTCCGGGGTTTCCTGATGCCCGTGCTGGCCCGGAAGCAACGGATGGCGGTGGCCCTCGTCCTCTCCGCCCTGCTCTTCGCGGCCATCCATCTGCAGCCCGCGGGTCTGCCGGTCCTCGGCACCCTGGGCCTGGTGATGGGCCTGGCCCTGCGGCATACCGGCAGCCTGCGGACTCCGATCCTGGTCCACGCCTGCTGGAACGGGAGCCTGTTCCTCCTGATGCGGGCCTTTGCCTAGGCCTGTCGCCGGAGCGGCTAGGTCGTCAGGTGGACCCGTGAGAGAACCGGCGCGAGCCACCAGAACAGCTGGAGCAGCACGAAGACGAAGACCACCCACTTGAGGATGGTCACCCAGTCGGTCTCATCGGGCCCGGGTTCGGTCGAGGCCTTCCGGGAGGCCAGGAACGTCTCCACCGGATCCTCCGCCAGGGTGATCTTCACGGGCTGGCTCTGGCGCAGGCGGGCCTCCGTGGCCTGGGGGCCGCTGTCCTCCCCATTTGCCTGGGTGAGTCCGGCCGGAAGGCGGAACCGCGCCGTGGACACGCTGCTGCCGTCGTCATCCTGGCCCAGGGCCGCGAAGAGGCGGGCCCGCATGCTGGCCGGCCCGGGCAGGGCGTCGATGAGCTCCTCCATGAACTCCGGCAGGGTGGTGTAGCGGTCGTCCGGATCCACGGACAGGGCCCGCTGGAACACGGCGCCCAGACGGGGTGGCAGGTCGGCCGGGATGGCGATGGGCTCCTGCAGGATGTGGATGATGATCTCCGTGAGCCCGCCCCCCGGGTGGGGCAGCTGGCCCGTGAGCAGTTCGAAGGCCGTCGCCGCGAAGCTGTAGCGGTCCGAGGACGGGGTCCCCTCACCGCCCTTCAGCACCTCAGGCGGAGCATAGGCCGGTGAACCCAGGAAGTCCCCGGTGACCGTCAGGCGCAGCGCGAGGGTCTGGGCATAGCCGTCCTGGACGCCCTCATCCAGCATCGGCGCATCCAGGGGATGCTGGGGATTCACGCTCATGTGCCCCATGCTGCGGGCGATGCCGAAGTCCATGAGCTTGGCCCGGCCCTCCTCACTCAGGAGGATGTTGTCGGGCTTCACGTCGCGGTGGACGATGGCGCGCCGGTGGGCGGCCCTCAGGGCCCGCATGGCCTGGATCAACACCTTCGCGGAGGTCTCCTGATCGAGGTTCTTCTCCTTGATGTGCTTGCCGAGGCTCTTCCCCTCCACGTACTCCATGGCCAGGAAAGGCCCCAGGTCCTCTTCCACGCCCACGTCGAAGATGGTCACCAGGTTCGGATGGTTCAGCTGGGCGCTGATCTCGGCTTCCCGCCGGAAGCGCAGCATGGCCTGGTGCCGGGCGCTGCCGGCCACCCGGATGACCTTGATGGCCACCCGCCGCTTGAGGAGGGGATCCTCCGCCAGGTAGACGGTCCCCATGCCGCCCTGTCCGATGGGCCGCAGGACCTGGTACCTGCCGATGGTTTTCGGGTCTGCCATGGAAAGGAAATTCTAACCAGGAGACCCCCTCCCCAAGTCGAGATAGAATGGAGGATTCGACATTCTGGAGTGCCCATGGCCGCCCTGCTCGAAGCCATCGAGATCAAACGCAAGATGTTCTTCGAACTCGAAGAGACGCCCTTCCACTGCCTGGACGTGGAGATCTCCACGCCCACGGCCCGCGGCGGCCAGACCCTGGTGCGCATCAAGATGCGGAACCTGCTCACCCGGGCCGTGTTCGACAAGACCTTCAAGGCCGGCGACAAGTTCAAGGAGCCCGACCTGGTCCTCACGCCCGCCAGCTACCTCTACAGCGACGGCGAAGGCTCCCACTTCATGGATCAGGAGACCTACGAGACCCACACCCTGGGTGAAACCCTCATGGGCGACGCCCTCGACTACCTCACAGAGGGCCTCATCGTCCAGATCCAGAAGTACAACGGCAATCCCATCGGCCTCCAGATGCCCACCACGGTGGAACTGGCCGTCACCTACACCGAGCCCGGCGCCCGCGGGGACACGGCCAGCGGCAACGTCACCAAGCCCGCCAAGCTGGAGACCGGCATCGAGATCAAGGTGCCCCTCTTCATCAAGGAGGGCGAGAAGGTGAAGGTGAGCACCGAGACCGGCGAATTCGGCGGTCGCGCCTGATGCTTGGCGAAGGGGACCGCCTGCTCCCGGTGGTCGCGCTGCGTCCCCCTCGCACTCCCCGCGCGCTGCTCGGGCAAAGCCCGACCAGAGCCGCCGCATGACCCGCAAGTTCCGCCTCGGCCAAAGCCGGGAGGCCCAGGACATGGACCACCGGGAGGCCTATTCCCGGGAGCGGGGCGGGGAGAGCAAGCGACGGCAGCAGCATGCCGAGCGATTGGAGACCGGCATCGAGGCCCACGATGCCGAGGCCCTGCTCCGGCTGCCCGATCCAGCTCCCTGGATGCACCTGCCCGAGGCCATCCTGATCCAGCGGCACAGCCAGTGGGTCGATCTGGAGTTGGAGGACCGCACCGTGATGCGGGCGACGCTGGGCGGAAAGCTCAAGGGCGTGCGCCTGGTCTGCGGCGACCGGGTGCGCTACTCCGCGGTGCCCGTCGAACCGGAGGATCCGAAGCTGCCGGCCCATGTCCCCACCCGCGGCGACGGGGGTTCCCCCGAGGCGCAGGTGGTGGCCGTGATGCCCCGGAAAACCCTGCTCAGGCGCGGCGGCATCGATGACCGCGAGCCCTGGCAGCTCATCTGCGCCAATGCCGACGAGCTGTGGATCTGTGCCGCGGTGGTGGATCCGCCTCTGCGACCAGGCCTCCTGGAGCGGGCCCAGTTGCTCGCGCTCGATGCCGGGCTCACCTTCCGCGTCATCGTCACCAAGCGGGACCGGGCATCCAAGAAGGACACCCTGCCCGAGCTGGATCCCCTGCGCGAGCAGGGCGTGGCCATCCACGAGACCTCCGCCCTCAACGGCGAAGGCGTCGGGACCCTCCACGGGCTGCTGCCGGGAAAGGTGGTGGTCCTGCTCGGCCACAGCGGCGTCGGCAAGAGCACCCTGGTGAACGCCCTCCATCCCGTGGCCGCCCTGAAGACCGGGGGCCTCACCAAGTTCGGCACGGGCAAGCAGACCACCACCGCCTCGCGCTGGCTGGCCCTGGCAGCGGGGGGGACCCTGGTGGATACTCCCGGGATCCGCACCCTCAGCGTGCGCGGGCTCGACCGCTCGCTGCTGGCGCGGGTCTTCCCCGAGTTCCCGACCGAGGTCCTCGAGGGTCCCATGGCCTTCGATGCGGAGGACGAGGGGACCCTCGATCGCCTAGAGCTGGACTACCCGGAGCGCCTTCAGAGCCTCCAGCGGCTCTGGCAGGAGATGGAGGACCGCAACCCGAACCAGAATGTGTGGCGGTAGCGGAATCCAGTCCAGGCGCGGGAAGCGGGGATTGCAGCTGTGACATTCATTACGAGTGTAGGGATTTCGGAAGGTAAGGATTGCCTGCCTGAATAATCCGCGAAACACTCGATTCATGCACAACCGCACGGGCGCCAGAGCCTCCTTCGCCGCCCTGTGGGAGGCACACCCCGCCATCCTCTCCGGCCTGTGGGCGCTCCTGGCCGCCAATGCCCTGCTGCCCCTGGCCTACCGGATCCACCCCCTCGCCAGAACCCTCGATTTCCTGTCCGTGTTCATCCTGGCCTTCGGGGCCGCAGGACTCGCCTGGCGGCGTTCGCGCCGCGAAGGTCCGGCCGCCTTTGGTCTGCTCGGACTGGGGGCCGCCCTGGGTGGGCTTCGCTACGCCCCGACCCTGCTTCACCTGCCCCATGCACCGCTCCTGGGTCCGGCCATTTCGATCCTGTCCCTGGTGGCCCTCGGGGGAGGCTTCCTCCTCTGGCCCCAGCAGGCGCGGATGCCCAGGGACCGGATCCGGACCTTTCTCGATGGCATCGCCATCGCGACTTCGCTCTTCACCCTGGCCTGGATGGCCACCGGCTCCATGGCCTCCGTGGGGCGCCTGTCCCGGGGCATGGTGCTGCTCTACATGATCCAGATCGGGGCCTGCCTGGCCGTGTTGACCCTCTGGCTGCTCCAGGAGACCCGCCTGGCCCTGCCCGAGCAGGCCCAGGCCAAGCGCTTCGTCCGGTGGTCCCTGGTGGTCCTCCTCGCCTACAGCTCCATCGTGGTGCTGCTCCGGATCACCGGACACTACATCCAGAACTACCTCGGCGACGCCGCCGAAGTCCTCCACCAGACGGCCAATGCCCTGCTCGTCCTCGCGGCCCTGAGTCCCGCCACCACCCCAGCCTCTCTGCCCCAGCGGGAGAAGCCGTCCGTGCTCCGGGCCCTCATCCCCACCATGGTGTCGCTGGCCGTCCTGGCCCTGGCCGCCATCCAGATCTTCCGACCCCAGGGTGAGGCCCCCCGGGCCCTGCTGGCACTCGGATCGATCCTGATGGCCGTCCTGGTGCTGAGACACGGGCTGCTGATCCTGGACCTGGAACGGCTGTCCCAGGGCCTTGAGGACCGCGTGGAGGTGCGCACCCGCGAGCTCGAGGCCCACCATCGCGAAGCCTTGAACAGCCTGCGGGTCCGGATGATGGCGGGGCTGGCGGCCGGTCTCGCCCACGACCTCAACAACATCCTCGGGATCCTCCGGATGCGGCTGGAGCTCCTGCGGGAATCCTGCAGCCCCACCCAGCTCCAGACGGTGGAGATCCTGGAGGATGCCTCGGAACGGGCCATCAGCATGACCCGGCGGATCCTGGAGAGCGGGCGCTTCCAGGACCTGGCTCCGGTCCGCGTCTCCCTGCCGCAGTGGCTCGCCGAACAGGAGGGCCTGTGGAGGGCGCTCCTCCGTCCCGGCCAGCGCCTGGAGATCCACGCCGGGGAAGGGCTCTGGGTGGTGGCGGATCCGCAATCGCTGGACCAGATCCTCCAGAACCTGGTCTCGAACGCCCGCGATGCCATGGGACCCGGTGGCATCCTCCGGATCAGCGCGGGCCCCCGATCCGGCGCCGTCCGCCTCGACGTGCGGGATGACGGACCCGGCATCCCGCCGGGTCAGCTCGATCAGCTCTTCGAACCCTTCTACACGACCAAGCCCTCCGGGACGGGGCTGGGTCTGGCCACCGTCCGTAACCTCGTGCTCCAGAACCGGGGGGCCATCCAGGTCGAGAGCGCCCCCGGCCAGGGCACGGTCTTCTCCATCGATCTGCCGGTCCCCGCCGAAGCCCCCTGATAGCCTGGGGCATGCAGGACCGCATGCAGTCCGATTCCAGGGTCATGGATCTCGTCTACGGCGCGGTCTTCGGGTCGCTGTTCCCCCTCTTCCACTTCGCGGCCCGGTCCTTCACTCGGCGGGAGCGCGGCCATGAGATCGCGGACCAGATCGCCAACGCCTTCATGGTCCTCCGCCCCAGGTACCTGGAGGCCATCCTCGGCAACACCGCACAGGTGCTGGGCCTGAGGCCGACCCATGCAAGGGTGGAGCAGACCGCGCACGAGATGGTGCGCCAGCATGCCCGGGCCTGGGTGGACTTCTTCCACTTCGGCCAGCGGCCTGTGGAGGAGGCCCTGGCCCAATTCGCCAGCCTGGAGGGGATGGACCGCTTCGATGCCGTGCTGGCCGAGGGCCGGGGGGCCATCCTGCTCACGGCCCACGCGGGCAACTTCGAACTGGGGGGCATCCTCCTGCGGTCCCGGAACCTGAAGGTCCACGCGGTCTACAAGCCCGACCGGTTCGCCGCCGTGGAGCGGCTCCGCGAGGGCATGCGGGCTCAGGGAGGCGTGGTGGGCATCCCGGTGGATGGCGTGGGGTTTTCGACCCTGCCCCTGGTGCGGCTGCTGAGAGAGGGCGCCCTGGTCGGCATGCAGGGGGACCGGGACTTCAGCTTGAACGGCGTGCCCATGCCCTTCTTCGGACGAGAGGTCCCCTTCCCCCGGGGCCCCTGGGAGCTGGCGGCCATGACCGGCGCGCCGATCATCACCAGCTTCTTCTACACGGACGGGGACCGCCGCTTCCACGCCCACTTCGGGGAGCCCATCCGGATCGAAGGCGGGCGGGGCGAGCGCATGGCGGCCATCCAGGCGGGCATGCGCTCCTATGTGGCGGATCTGGAGGCCTTGATCCGCCGCCATCCCAGCCAGTGGTACTGCTTCTATCCCTTCTGGGACGACCCGGCACGAGTGGTGCCATGAGCAGATCAGGGCTTTGCGCTGATCTGCTCGGGGGTCCGGGGGTGTGCGCGCAGCGAGAGACCCCCGGAGGATTCCGAAGTCGCGCCGGGTTCCCGGTCATAGGATGATTGATCCAGGCTCAGGCCTTTCTGGGTTCGTTTCCCGATTCACTCAAGGAGTCCCTTCCATGCGCGGTGCCCTTCCCCTGTCCCTCCTGCTCGCAGCCACCCTGGGCTGCCAGTCCAAGAAATCCGATGCCGTCGTGGCCGCGCCGACCACCGGCGCCCTGCCGGCCGCAGGCGCCCCCGCCCCGGGCCAGGGCCTCACCGGCAAGGTGCTCGAGCGGATCGATGCCGCCCCCTACTGCTACCTCCGCCTTCAGACCGCCCGCGGCGAAGTCTGGGCCGCGGTCCCCGAGGCCAAGATCGAGAAGGGCACCGAGGTGACCATCGTCAATCCGATGCTCATGAACAACTTCGAGTCCAAGACCCTGAACCGCACCTTCGCCGAGATCTTCTTCGGCAACCTCGCCCCCGCCGGCGGTGCCGCGCCTGCCGCCGCGGCCATGCCCGCGGCCCCCCAGGCGGGCGGCGCACCCGCGCAGTCCGGCGCCCCCGTGGTCCCCAAGGAGGCGGTGAAGGTGGACAAGGCCGCCGGCGCGGATGCCCGCACCGTGGCCGAAGTCTGGGCCCAGAAGGGCGGCCTCAAGGAGAAGTCCGTCACCATCCGCGGCCAGGTGGTCAAGTACAACCCCGGCGTCATGGGCAAGAACTGGATCCACATCCAGGACGGCAGCGGCGAGGCCAGCAAGGGCAACCACGACATCACCATCACCAGCCAGGATCCCGCCGCCAAGGGTGACGTGGTCACCGTGAAGGGCGTCGTGCGCCTGGACAAGGACTTCGGCGCGGGCTACGTCTACCCGCTCATCGTCGAGGACGCCAAGGTGGTGAAGAAGTAGGTCCAGTACCCTCCTGAATGAAAGCGGGCGCCCAGGGCGCCCGCTTTCATTTTAGTGGAACTCCGGACTAGACGGCGGCGGGAACGGCGGCCAGTTCCTTCACCCAGGCCGGCACGGTGCGGACGCCCTTGGGCGCCTGCAGGGCCTTCTGGTAGCGCCTCAGCTCACCATCGTGGTTGACGATGAAGTCGCTCTCCTCGGCCACGTTCGTGATGGGCAGCCAGGCCGTGGCCGAGCGGCCGAGGCTGGAGGCTTCGGCCTCGAGCACCAGGCTGAAGGCGGCGGCCTTCAGGATCTGGCCCAGCAGCTCCGATTCCTTGATGCTCGTGAAGGCGGCGTCGTGCAGGAGCACCACGGCCTTGACCTCGCCACCCTGCACCTTGCCGAGCAGCTCTTCGAGGGCCCCGAACCGGAATCCGCGCTCCATGAAACCACGGCGGTTCAGGATGCCGTCCGCGCTGGTCTGGTACTTGGGCAGCACCACCGAAATGGTCTTGTCGCCGCTGCCGTAGCGCAGATCGGCCGAGGCGGCCAGCTCGCCCAGGCGCTGGGCCGCGTCGCAGCCGAAGGTGCCCTGGCCGACGACGGCCACCGGTCCGGCGGCCTGCAGGGCCTCACGGACGGCCTCCGCGGAGGCGGCCACGCCCTTCAGGGTAGGGAGGGGCGCCGCTCCCGTGCGGTTGTACTGCGCGTAGGCATAGCGCTCCTCGTCGCTGATGAAGTGGGTCGTCTCCTTGCCCTCCAGAGGCCGCGGGCGGAAGCGGTGGATCTGGTTGCCTTCGTGATCGATCCAGATGGGATTGCCCAGGGCCGAGTGGCGGCTGATGGAAGGCACGCTCTTGAGGTACCAGACACGCTTCTTGAAGCGGAAGTCGCGGCTCGTCAGCGCGCCCACGGGGCAGAGGTCCACCACGTTCCCGGCGAAGGGGTTCTGGTCCATGCTCTTGCCGGTGAAAGTGGTGACTTCCAGGTGCGAGCCGCGGGAGGCCACGGTCAGCTCGCCGCCACCGCTGATCTCCCGGGTGAAGCGCACGCAGCGGGTGCAGTGGATGCAGCGGTTCTTGTCGATGACGATCTTGGCGCCCAGGTCCTCGTAGCGGTAGCGCCGCTTCACCTCGCCCATGCGGGAGTCGCCGCTGCCGTAGTGGTACGAATAGTCCTGCAGCTTGCATTCCCCGGCCTGGTCGCAGATGGGGCAGTCCAGCGGGTGGTTGATGAGCAGGAACTCCATCACGCCGGCCCGGGCGTCGGCCACGGCGGGCGTGTTGGTGAAGACCTCCATCACCACGGCCTCGGGGTTGTCCTTGGGCGCAGGGGGCACCGTGGTGGTGCAGCTGGTGGCCAGCTTGGGCTGGCCCTTGATCTCCACCAGGCACATGCGGCAGGTGGCCACGGGCGTGAGGGCCGGGTGGTAGCAGTAGTGGGGGATGTCGATGCCCACCGTGCGGCAGGCGTCCAGCACGAGGGTGCCGGGGGTCACGCTCAGTTCAACGTCGTTGATCTTGATCGTCGGCATGGGCCCACTCCAGGCCTTCCAGGATGGGGCTTGGAGCCTGGAAGGTAAAGGTGGCCGCTTCAGCCCCTTCCGAGGGCGCCCACCATGCAGCGCCGGCAGAAGTCCAGGAAATCCTCCAGATCCGGGATATCCACATTCACTGTGGCGGGGATCACATTCGGAATCACCACCTGCTTGCGGAGTTCGCCAGTGGCCTCAAGGGAGAACACGAACCAGGCGAGCCGGTCCTTCTCCGAAGACAGGGTGAGACTCACCACCTTGGTTTCGAAGAACAGGTCGGGTGCCCCGCCATCCTCCGGCGTCCTCCACTCGGGGATGTGGCTGCGCTTGACGAATTCCGCCTTCAGCTGCTCCAGGGTGTGCTGGACCGTGAACTGCACTTCAACCTGGACATCCATCCCGGCCTCCTGATGCCACCCTTTTCGGCCGGATCCGCCGGAACCCAAACCCTGACATCCGTCCCTTCCGGAAGCGCCAGATACATGGGAAAATCAAGGGTTCAGGGGGCGGACATGCCGACGGCATTGATCTCGGTGTACGACAAGTCGGGGCTCCTGCCCCTGGCGGAGGGCCTGCTGGCCCAGGGCTGGAGGCTCCTGGCCACGGGCGGCACCCTGCGAACCCTCCAGGAGGCCAAGTTCGAGGCCATCGAGGTCGCCGCCTACACGGGCGCCCCGGAGTGCTTCGACGGTCGCGTGAAGACACTCCACCCCCGCATCCACGGCGGCCTCCTCTACCGGCGCGATCTGGCGGACCATGTCGCGGACGCCAAGGCCCAAGGCATCGAGCCCATCGACCTGGTGGTGATCAACCTCTACCCCTTCGAGGCCACCATCGCCCGGGAGGGCGTCACCCCCGCCGAGGCCATCGAGCAGATCGACATCGGCGGCCCGAGCATGATCCGCAGCGCCTCGAAGAACCACGCCTCGGTGACGGTCCTGACCGATCCGGGCCAGTACGGGCCCTACCTCGAGAAGCTCCAGGCCGGCACCTGGAGCCTGGAGGACCGTCGTCACTGCGCCCTGGAGGCCTTCCGCCGCACGGCCGCCTACGATGCCGCCATCTCGGGCTGGATGGAGCGGGAGCTGACTTCGCCGACCTCCACCGATCTGTCCCACCACCTCTGCGTCAACCTGGTCCAAAAGCAGGGGCTGCGCTACGGGGAGAATCCCCACCAGCCGGCCGCCTTCTATGTGAAACCCGGCCGCAAGGCGGAGGGCATGGCCGCCTGCCACCAGCACCAGGGCAAGGAGCTGAGCTTCAACAACCTGCTGGATGCCGACGCCTGCGCCCGCCTGGTCTGGCAGTTTCCGGCCCCGGCCTGCGTCATCGTCAAGCACAACAACCCCTGCGGCGTAGGCCAGGGGCCCCACGCCCTGGAGGCCTTCATGCGGGCCCAGGCCGGCGACCCCGTCAGCGCCTTCGGCGGCATCGTCGCCTTCAACCGCCCCGTGGGCGTCGAGGTGGCCAAGGTCATGGCCCAGAACTTCTGGGAGGTCATCCTGGCCCCCGCCTTCACCGGTGAGGCCCTGGAAGTGTTCGCCGCCAAGAAGCAGCTGCGCATCCTCCAGACGCCCGACCACTGGCCCCAGAGCGCCGAGGGCCTGGACACCCGCTCCATCGGCGGCGGCTACCTGGTGCAGCGGGCGGACGACGCCTTCGTGCCCTTCGAGGATTGGGAGATGAAGGCCAGCGGCCCCGGTACCCCCCCCAAGCCCGAGGACCTCATGCTGGCGCAGCGTGTGGCCAAGGCGGTCAAGTCCAACGCCATCGTGCTGGTGAAGGACGGCGCCACCGTGGGCATCGGCGCGGGCCAGATGAGCCGCGTGGACTCCGTGGAGATCGCCTGCCGCAAGGCCGGCGATCGCGCCAAGGGCGCGGTGCTGGGTAGCGACGCCTTCTTCCCCTTCGCCGACGGCCTCGAAGTGGCTGCCAGCCACGGTGTATCGGCCTTCGTGGAGCCCGGTGGCAGCCTGCGCGACAAGGAAGTCATCGAAGCCGCCCAGAAGCTCGGCGTGTGGCTCTTCTTCACCGGCATGCGGCACTTCCGTCATTAGTCTCCTGCTCCAAAAACGGGCGTTGCCCGTTTTTGGAGCTATGAACAGATCTTCGTCTGAGTCTGGATCCAAATGAAAACCTCTGAACTCCGTCAGCGATTCCTGCAGTACTTCGAGCGCCAGGGGCACCGTCGGGTGGCTTCCAGCGCGGTCATCGGGCCTGCCGACGATCCCACGGTCATGTGGACGAACTCGGGCATGATCCAGTTCAAGGACGTCTTCCTGGGCAAGGACAAGCGCGACTACCGGCGCGCCACCACCAGCCAGAAGTGCCTGCGGGCCGGGGGCAAGCACAACGACCTCGACATGGTGGGCTTCACGGCCCGCCACCACACCTTCTTCGAGATGCTGGGCAACTTCAGCTTCGGCGACTACTTCAAGGCCGACGCCATCCGTTTCGCCTGGGAGTTCGTCACGGGCCCCGTGGACCAGGGCTGCCTGGCCCTGGATCCGTCGAAGCTGTGGATCACGGTCTTCGAGGGTGCCGAGGGCGTGCCCGCGGACACCGAGGCCGAGGAGATGTGGAAGGCCGCCGGCGTCCGCCCGGACCGCATCATGCGCTTCGGCAAGAAGGACAACTTCTGGCAGATGGGTGATACCGGCCCCTGCGGTCCCTGCTCCGAGATGCACTTCGACCGCGGTGCCCACATCCCGGGCGATGCCACGCCGAATGGCGAGGGGGACCGGGTCATGGAGATCTGGAACCTGGTCTTCATGCAGTACGAGCGGGACGCCCAGGGCGTGCTGGCCCCCCTGCCCAAGCCCAGCATCGACACGGGCATGGGCCTGGAGCGCACGGCCAGCATCCTCCAGGGCGTGGACACCAACTACGAGATCGACCTGTTCACGCCGATCTTCGAGGCCATCTGGAAGGCCGCGAAGGTCAACCGCGAGGACCGTCACGACCACGCGAACCGCACCGCCTCCCAGGTCGTGGCCGACCACATCCGGGCCGCCACCTTCATGTGTTTCGACGGCGTGGTGCCCAGCAACGAGGGCCGGGGCTACGTGCTCCGCAAGATCATCCGCCGGGCGCTGCGCTTCGGTCGGAAGCTCGGCATCGAGGGCCTCTTCTTTGCGGATCTGGCCCCGGCCGTATTCCAGGCCATGGGTGACCAGTACCCCGAGCTGCTCGGGGAGCTCGGCCGCATCCAGAAATCGCTGCACCGGGAAGAGCAGCAGTTCAGCCAGACCCTCTCCACGGGTCTGAAGCTGCTTGAAGGCAGCGACATCTCCAGCGGCACCCTGGCGGGCTCCGACATCTTCCGCCTCTACGACACCTACGGGTTCCCCGTGGACCTGGTGGAGGACTGGTGCCGGGAGCGCGGCATCACCGCCGACCTGGCGGGCTTCCAGCAGGAGCTGAACGCCCAGCGCACCCGCGCCCGGGCGGCCATGAAGGCCCATGACCTGCGCCTGGCCGGAGATCTCGCCATCCTGGCGGACCTGCCGCCCACCCGCTTCACCGGCTACGACCACCTCGAGGGCCAGGCCCACGTGGTCGCCCTCTTCGATGCCGAGCACCGGCGGGTGAAGCAGCTCACCGGGGAAGGGTTCGTCCTGCTGGACCGTACGCCCTTCTACGCCCAGTCCGGCGGCCAGGTGGGCGATACGGGCCAGCTTCGCTTCGAGGGCGGCCATGCCGAGGTGCTGGACTGCACCGCTCCGGCCCAGAAGCGCCACCTCCACAAGGTCGTGGTGACCGGCTCTCTGCTGGAGAACACGTCCGTCAACGCCCTGGTGCATCCGATCCGCCGGCGGCGGGTCCGGGCCCACCACACGGCCACCCACCTGCTGCACGCCGCCCTGCGCGAGGTGCTCGGCACCCACGTCAAGCAGGCGGGCAGCGTGGTGGATGCGGCGCGCCTGCGCTTCGACTTCACCCATTTCGCCCCGCTGGAGCCGGCCCAGATCGCGGAGATCGAGCGCCTCGCCTCCCGCCAGGCGCTGAAATCCATCGACACACAGGTCCGTGAGATGGACATCGAGGAGGCGCTTGCCTCGGGTGCCATGGCCCTCTTCGGCGAGAAGTACGGTGATGTGGTGCGCGTGGTGCAGGTGCCCGGCTTCTCCACGGAGCTCTGCGGCGGCACCCACGTGCCCAACACCGGCGAGATCGGCGTGGTGAAGATCATCTCCGAGGGTGCGGTGGCCGCCGGCGTGCGACGCATCGAGGCCGTGGCCGGCGAGATGGCCCTGGAGCTGCTGCAGGCCGACGAGGCCATGATCCATGGCCTGGCCCGACAGGCCAATGCCAGCCGGGAGACCCTACCCGAGCTGCTGACGGCCAAGGATCACCGCATCGCCCAGCTCGAGCGCGACCTGAAGGAGGCCAAGCTGAAGGCCGCAGGTGGTGGCGGGGGCGCCGAGCAGGTGGAGCAGGTGAAGGGCGTCACCCTGGTCACGGCTCTCATCGAGGGGCTCGAGGGCAACGCCCTGCGGGAATTCATGGACCAGGTCCGCACCCGACACCACAGCGCGGTCATCGTGCTGGCCTCGAAGACTGCCGAGGACAAGGTGGCGGCGCTGGTTTCCGTCTCCCCCGACCTGTCCTACGATGCGGGGGCCCTGTTCAAGACCATGCTCCCGGCCCTGAATGGCCGCGGTGGCGGCAAGAAGGACCTCGCCCAGGGCGGCGGAACCAACCCCTCCGGCCTGCCGGAGGCCCTCTCGGCACTCAAGGCCGCCCTGTAGCCCAGAGTCACCCCCGGCCCTCCGCCGTCCGAAACAGATCAGTGACCCAGGGAGGACGTCCTTTTGCTTCCCATCCGCCGGCTGCTGCTGCGGGACCTTCTGGTCCTCATGGCCGGCCTGTCCACCTTGATCCTGGGCCTCGCCTGGTGGAGCCAGCAGCAAGCCTTGAAGCGCCAGGCCTCCGCCCGCACCGAATCGGCCCTGCACCATCTGGAGACCGTGCTTCACCTCGAATTGAAGGCCTCCCAATCCCTGGGCGAGGTGGTACAGGGTTGGTGGCTGAACGGGGCCCTGGATCCCACCCACCCGGAGGAGGCCGCACGTCTGATCCTCCCCCTGCTCACGGCCCAGCAGAGCATCACCAGCCTCAACCTCGCCCTCCAGGACGGACCCTCCCTGCTCTTTCTCCGGCGGAGTGACGCCTGGTTCATGCGGGAACTGGTCCAGCCGGGCCCCCAGGCCAGCATCCGGTGGCACCGCCTGGGCAGACCCGGCGATCGCATGACCAGCGAGCCCTGGACCCCCATGGACTATGATCCCCGCACCCGGCCCTGGTACCAGGCCGGAGCCACCGGGACAGGGCCGTCCTGGACCGAACCCTACACCTTCTACACCACCAAGGATCCCGGCATCACCTGCACCTTCCCCATCCGCAATGCCAAGGGGCTGCTCGGGGTCGCGGCCCTGGACTTCCTCCTGGATGACCTGACGGCCGGCGTCTGGTCCGCCCAGCCGACACCCCGCAGCCGCTGCCTGGTGGTGGACCCTGGCGGGCGGGCGGTCATCCTCCCGAACGATCCAGCCTTCCAGACGCCCGCCTTGCGGCGGGAGGCCTTCCTGAGCCCTGTGGGATCCGGCTTCCTGGAAGCCCAGTCCGGACTCCTCAGGGCCCCCCTGGGCCGGACCCAGACCTTCCACCATCAGGGAGACGCGATGATCGGCCTGATCACGGAGTTCGCCTCCCTTCCCGGCATCCACTGGCGCCTGCTGATGACCGTCCCGGAGGAGGACCTGCTCGGCCCGGCCCGATTCCGGCTCTGGACCCTGTTCGGCATGGCCCTCCTCAGCCTGGGTCTGGCGGCCTGGCGCATCATCCACATCGCCCGCCGCGTTGCGGGGCCCATCTCCCAGCTCAGCGCGGCCGCCGAGGCGCTCGGCCTGGGCGAGACGCCCCCACCCATCCACTCCCGCATCCTCGAGATCCGCAGCCTTGACCGGGCCCTGCGCCAGGCCGGCGAAAGCCTCCTCGATCAAGCCCGGCTCCAGCGCCAGCTGGAACACAGCCAACGCATGGAGACGGTCGGCACCCTGGCCGGAGGCATCGCCCATGACGTGAACAATCAGCTGGCGGCCATCCTGGGACAGCTGCACCTCTGCCGCGAGACCCTGCCCGAGGGCCATTCCGCGCTCAACCGGATCCAGCGCGCGGAGGAAGCCACCCGCCGCTGTGCCCAGACCACCAAGGCCCTGCTCTCCTTCAGCCATCAATCCCGCCCCGAGCTCCAGCCCCTGGATCTCAATGCCCTCGTCCAGAACACGGCCGCGGTCCTGGAACCTCTGCTGGGGGGCCGGATCCGGCTGCGCTGCCAGCTGACGCCGGACCTCCCCCCGATCTCGGGGGACGCGGTGCAACTGGAGCAGGTCCTCATGAACCTCGGGGTGAACGCCAGGGACGCCATGCCTGAAGGGGGCCACCTGAGCCTGAGCACGCTCGTGGGGGATGATGGCCGGATCCTCCTCGACATCCAGGACACGGGATCGGGCATTCCTGAGGCCCTCCTGCCTCGGCTGTTCGAACCCTTCGTCACCACCAAGGAGCACGGGAAGGGGACGGGCCTGGGGCTCGCGATGGTGTTCTCCATCCTGAAGGCCCATGGCGGGGAGATCCGCGCCGAGAACATGGCCGAAGGGGGGGCCCGGTTCCGGGTGAGCCTGCCCCCGGCGGACTGTGCCGAGGTTCCGGTGGCGAAGGGGCCAGACCGGCTCAAAGCCGCTTCTCCAAGCCTGGCGGGGCGTCGCATCCTGGTCGTGGAGGATGAACCGCTCCTGCGCGAGATGCTCGCGGACGCCCTGACGCTGGCCCGGATGCAGGTGACGACCGCCCCGGATGGCACCTTGGCCTGGAAGGCCTGGCAGCAGGCCCGGGGATTCGACCTGGTGATCAGTGACCAGCGGATGCCGGACTGCACGGGACTGGAGCTGATGGCCCTCATCCGGGGGTGCGGCTCCGAGGTCCCCTTCATCCTGGTCAGCGGGCAGGGCCTTGAAAGCGTGGAGGGTCAGCTTTCCGCGGATCAGCGAGTCCGCTTCCTGCCCAAGCCCTTCGAGCTGCCCAGGCTCCTTCCCATCATGGAAGAGATGCTGAGTCCCCGGAAGGACTGAGGGGCCTCACTTCGTGGCGGACCCGCCCTTCTCGTGGCACCCGAGACAGGTGGCCAGCTTGGCATCGGGGCTCCGCCAGTACACGCTGTCCTGGTTGCCGAAATCCTTCTGCAGATTCGCAGGTACCCGGCCCCAGTAGAAGGCGAAGGCCGTGGTCCCATCGCCCTTGGTCTCCTTCATGTAGAGAGGGCCGGGCTCGGTGCTGGGCTTGCCCTTCTCGTCGGTGAAGGTGGACATGACCGCGTACGCGCCGGGAGGCAGGGGCTTGCCGGCCTTGTAGGCGTCGATGCCCGAGGCCGAGACCCAGACCCGGCGCCAGCGGTCGCCATGGGCCTTGCTCCGCGCCGGAGCGGTTTCCGCAGGCTCGAGGCTGGCGTAGTCCAGGGCCCGGATCGGCAGCTCGGCCTCGGCATCGTTGCGCTTGGCCTTCTCAACCTCCGCGGCGGCCTTGTTCGTCTCCTCGTTGCCGAAGACCATGATGCCGCCCAGTTTCCCGCTGAAGCCCCAGCAACCCAGCCAGAGGAACCCGACCAGGAGGGCTGGCGCTCCAACCCCGCGTTCCCAGAAGCGGCGACCGGCATGGCGATGCTCCTGGCCTGCGGAGCCGGGGCCGAAGTCCCGCCTCCAGACGCGCCAGAGCATGAAGACGCAGACGCCCCCGATGAGGAACCCGGCCGTGGCCGCGAGGATGTGGATCTGCAGGATCTTCTGCAGCACCTGCTTCTCATTGGCCACCACGGGAAGGAACCCCGAAGGGCTGATCAGGTTGATCTGCCGGCCCCATATCAGCCCGCTGAACAAGGCGATGGTGC
This sequence comes from Geothrix sp., assembly GCF_030219325.1. Lineage (NCBI taxonomy): Bacteria > Pseudomonadati > Acidobacteriota > Holophagae > Holophagales > Holophagaceae > Geothrix > Geothrix sp. The sequence continues at coordinate 3,499,676 of NZ_CP126625.1, forward strand.
TGCCGAGCCACCCGATGACCGCCAGGAAGAAGGAGGTCCCGGCGAGGATCTTCCCGTGCCTCGGATGGAAGGAGGCCAGCATGGCCAGGGGCAGGACGGCCACGAGGCCGAGGGGGATGTGGACGAAGGCCGGGTGTTCCCGCGCGATGAACTCGAGCAGTGGGGATGCGCTCATGGGACTCCCGGACTAGAAGACGCGCGTCACGTTGAAGCCGAGGGACCAGTTGCCCGACAACCTCGGACCGCCTCCGTAGTCGCCGCTCATCACCTGGTTCGCGGTGGTGCCGCTGGCGTTGGTGCCGACCAGGGTGAACCGGTGCTTGAAGGTCTTGTAGGAGAACCCGACGGCAAATCCGTTCTGGTAGGTGGTGCCGTCGGTGATGCCGCCGGGGGCGGCCTTGGCGAACTTCGAGGGCCGGGGATAGTACTCGCTGACGAAGGAGAACTTCTCCGTGAATCCGATGCGCAGGCCCAGGCCCAGGTTCAAGACACCGCCCGTGTTGGCCTTGGTGTTGGGCGTCTGGCCCGGCGGCACGGCCAGGATGGTGTCGGTCGTCGTGGTCTTGGTGATGTAGCTGGGCACCAGCGAGAAGATGATGTCATCCGTGATGAAGATCTCCACTGGGACCTGCAGGGCCAATCCGGAAATGCCCACCTTCCCGAGGGGCGTCGTCGTCTCCTTCACCACCTCGTCGAAGCGCTCGGCACGGACCGCCATGCGTACCCGTTCACCGTTCAGCACCTGCTCCTGCAGGCCGAAGGTGAAGGTCTTGTTGTCGGCCGTGCGGTAGATGAAGGCATTCAGTCCGGGAATGGGCTTGATCCCGAAGGTGAAGCCCAATCCCGCGTAGGTGTACCCATCCAGGCCGTAGACGTCCTTGCCATGGTCCTTTACCGGCTGCACGAAGCGGTGGGTGAACACCACGCCGATGTCCCAGTACTGCATCCGCTCCGCCGATGGCAGGTTGATCACCAGCGGGTATTCGGACGATTCAGCGCGAAGCGCTCCCCCAGCCAGGAGGGCGCAGGCAAGCAGGGGAGCGGTCTTCCTAGTCATCGGATCTCCAGAACCATTACTTGGCCGCGAACTTGCGCATGATGGGGATCATCTTCTCGACGTCGGCCTGGGTCATCTTGTCCTTGAAGGCGGGCATCTTGTCCTTGCCCTCCAGGGTGATCTTGACCCAGTCGCTGTCCTTCTTCTTGTTGGCCTTCCGGCTGTCCGTGAAGTCGAAGCCGTTGTCGGGAAGCGGCTTGCCGCTGTTGTCGCGGCCGCTGCCGTTGGCGCCATGGCAGCGGGCGCAGGCGTCCGACCAGTACTTCTGGTAGTCGCTGCCCGAGAACTTGGGCAGGTCCTTGGCGGGATCGCCCGCCAGGAGCGACGCGCCGGCCAGGAGCAGGGCGGAAAGGGTGATGCGACTCATGGGAATCCTCCTGAAGGAGTGGTGGAAAGGCGTGGGGATTCAGTTCCAGACGTTCCCGGTGGTGGTGTGCCCCTGGCCATGGCAGCTGAGGGCGCAGCCGCCCCGACCGATGGTGGCGTTCACCGTGTAGGTGAGGGCGCCGGTGGCGGGCTGGGAGCCCCCGCCGAACTTGATGGTGTCGCTGGAAAGCTGGTCCGGCGCCTGGCGGACCCCGGAGTTGTCCAGGTACTTGAAGTGGTTCTGGGCGCCCTGGGTGGCCTGGGTCATGACATGGCAGTAGTCACAGGTCTGGTTGTGGGCGCCGGGATTGTTGTGGCGGCCCGTGGCGTCGTTGAACTGCGTGGCGGTGCTGGCGATCTTGTGGCAGGCGACGCAGTAGGTCGTGGCGTTCACGGTGATCGTGCCCGTCTGCCAGCCAGGGGTCGTCTGTCCGCCGTGGCAGCTCACATTGGAGCAGGTGAAGGCCGAGGCGCTGGCCGTGGTGCCCGCCGCCCCACTCTGCGCGTTGAAGGTGGGGTCGATGGACACGGAGGCCGGACCGGCGGTCACGGGCGTGGCCAGGCGCTTGTTGGCATTGCTGTAGTGGGTCTGGGCTGAATCATAGGGCACGGAGCCCACGTGGCAAGCCTCGCAGTCGGGATAGGCCGAGGCGGTGAGCGAGGCCGGCAGGGCCGGGGTCGTGCGGGTGAAGGTGATCAGGTTCAGGTGCTTCGGATGGGCCCCCGCGAGGTTGGGCCAGGCCGCGCCGGTGGGCCCGGCCTTGGTGAAGTTGGCCCCGGTGTGGCAGGAGAGGCAGGTGCCAGCTCCCAGGCCTGTGGTGAGCGGCGAGCCGAGGGTGTGGCAGACGGTGCACACGGGGCCCGTCTTGGTGGTGGTGCCGCTCTGGTCATGGCAGGTGGCGCATTCCAGGTTGAACTGGGCCAGGGTCACGGTCTGGTGGGAATAGCCGGCCGTGCTGGTGGCCGTGCTCAGGAAGGGCACGGGGTGGGCCACGCCAGATCCCTTGGGTGCGGCCCAGTGGTTGGTGGCGGGCACATGGTTCTGGCTGTGGCAGGTCAACGCGCAGCCGCCGTCCCCTTCGGTGAAGGGTGCGGTGGTCACGTCGTAGGTGGCGGCCCCGGTGATGGGATAGGTGGTGTTCGTGAGCTTGAACTTGATGGTGCCGCTGGGCAGCTTGTTGGTGCTGCTGACCGCCGGCGTGTTGAGCTCCGCGAAGTGGTTCACGGCGCCCAGATTCGTGTTGGCGGCACTCATGTCGTGGCAGATGGTGCAGTCCAGCTGGCCCGCGGAGGCGTGCGTGCCGTAGGAATGGCGGCCCACGGCGTCGTTGAACTGCGAGGTGGTGGTGCCGCCGTTGATGGCGTGGCAGAGGGAGCACTGGCTGGTGGAGGCGATGGTGCCCGTGCGCCAGTTGGGCGTGGCCTGCCCGCCGTGGCAGCTGGTGTTGGAGCAGGTGAGGGCGGACACGTTGAACACTGCCGTGCCGAGGCTCTGGGCGTTGTAGGTGGCGTCGATGTTCACGCTGGCGGGGCCCGTGGGTGGCGTGCTCCGGGCATTGGCGTTGGCATAGTGGGTGGCCGTGCCGGCGCCGCTGCCGGCGTGGCAGGTGTCACAGCTCAAGGTGGTCTTCAAGGCCATGTGCTTGGCGTGGGCGCCGGCAATGGCGGGGAAGGTGGTCCCCGTGGGCCCGGCGGGCATGCCGGAGGTCCCCGCGTGACAGGACAGGCAGGTCCCGGTGCCGGTGCCGACCACGGTCGGGTCGGCTGCGGTGTGGCAGACCGAGCAGAGGGGCGCACCCTGGGTGGGCGAGGTGCCGGTGACGGCGTGGCACGAGCTGCAATCCGAGGCGAAGGTGGCCGCAGTCGCCGTAAGGTGGCCGTTGCCCTGGGTGGTGGCCTGCCCGCCGAGGAAGGGCACGGGGTGGGGGGCGCCGGAGGACTGCCAGGTATCGAGGGGAGCGCCCGCGTGGATGTGGGTGTGGCAGGTGAGGGCGCATCCGCCATTGCCCTGGGTGCTCGAGGTCACGGCGTAGGTGCCGGCGCCGGTCACGATCAGGGGATCGAAGGCGATGGTTCCGCTGGGCAGCTGGTCCGCAGGCGCGCCCGTGGCCGTGCCATCGACGGCCCCGGTGTTGAGGTACTTGAAGTGGGCCAAGGCCCCGGGGGAGCCATTGCCCATGTTGTGGCAGGTGGTGCAGGCGATGGCGTTGGCGGCCTTGGTGGCATCGTGGGTTCCGATGCTGTGGCGGCCGAAGGCGTCGTTGTACTGGGTGATGGTCCCGGCGCTGGCCGCCACCGCATGGCAGACCGTGCATTGGGTGGCGGAATTGATGGTGCCGTTCTGCCAGCCCGGCGTGGCCTGGCCACCGTGGCAGCTCACGTTGGAGCAGGTGAGCGAGGAGGGGCTGAAAGCGGGATTGCCGCCCGTCTTGGCCATGAACAGGAGGTTGATGGCGACGCTGGCAGGGCCGGCGGGTGTGCCCACCCGCGCGTTGGCGTTGGCGTAGTGCGTGGCCGTGCCCGTGCCGCTGCCCGCGTGGCAGGTGTCACAGGTCAGCTGGGTGGCCAGGGCCATGTGCTTGGCGTGGGCGCCGGCGATGCTCGGGAAGCCTGAGCCCGTGGGCCCGGCAGGCAGCCCCGCGGCCCCAGCGTGGCAGGAGCGGCAGGTCCCGGCATTCGTTCCCGCGATGGTCGGATCCGCCAACTGGTGGCAGACGTTGCAGAGTGGGGCCCCGGCCTTGGGGGGCGCGCCGGAGTAGGCGTGGCAGGTGGCGCAATCGGCGGTGAAAGCCGCCGCCGTCACGGTCAGGTGGCCATTCCCGCTGGTGTCGGTCTGGCCCTGCAGGAAGGGGACCGGGTGCGGAGCCGTGTTGGCGCCGTGGCACATGGTCGCGTTGTAGCAGCCTGGCTGGGTGCCCGCAGGGGCGGGCGTGGAGGGATGGCCAGCCGGATTGTTGGCAGAGCCGGGGTAGTGGCACTGGGCGCAGACGGCGGCATTGGACGGATCCGTGCTGCTATGGGTCCAGGTCACCACACCGCCGTTCCAGGGCTTCGCAGGGTGGGGGGCGCTCACCCCATGACAGGTGAAGCAGGTGCTGGCGGAGGGGCCGCCGGAAAAGTCCCCGCCGTGGCAGATCTGGCAGGACACCAGGCTGCCGCCCGAGACGGCATTCATGGCCATCTTCGCGCGCGAACCATGGATGGCCGGATCGGCGAAGCCTGGCGTGGACTGGTGATGACACCCGGTGGTCATGCAGGTGGGTACGCCGCTGCCGACCTTGAGAACGGAAATCTCGTGACATCGCGTGCAGGCATCCACGCCCAAGACCGCTTGCCCAGGGTGCTCAGTGATCCATCCGGCCTTGTGGTAGTTGCCGTAGTACTGAGCGGTACCGGCTCCCTTGTTGCCCCCACAGCCCATGAGCGCAAGCGTGGAAACCAGGAGGAAACCAAGAACCCCCGACAGACTCGTCGTGCAGTTCCAACTCCAAGTCCTGTTCATTGAAGACACCCAAGAAGGCAGGCAACTCGAACGCGAGGCACTGACGGTGGAAGGGCGGAATGTTATGACACGAAGCGGGTTCAATGTCATGGGCTTGTGCTGATGGGCGCCGTGCAGCGGATGTGGGCGATAAGAATATCCCCGCCCACCCGGAAGGGCAAAGAAGCCCTGAAAAAAAACCTGGACCGTCTGGGATCGGGTCCAAGGTGGTGCATCCAATGACTATCCCCCCTGGGGTCGCCTGTGCCCATATCCCGATTGGATCCTTGTTCTTAGACCATTCGATCTAGTGGCTAACCGTTGATCCATCCCTGCTGATGGCCTAACCTTCAGCTTCGATGCGGACTCGAGTGGCAGGAAACCGATCTTCCCTGGGGGAGGCCTTGCGATGCCTTGTCATCGCGCTGCCATGGGTATGGTCTTCCGTCACGGCCTTCGCCCTCGATCCGTCCAGGCCGCTCGCGGCCCATGCCCACCACATCTGGCGCAGCGAAGATGGCCTGCTCCAGGACACGGTCTCGGCGCTGCTCGAGTCCAGGGATGGCTTCCTCTGGATCGGTACCGAGGCGGGTCTGGTCCGATTCGATGGCGCCACCTTCGACCACTATTCCCGTCTCAGCCTCCCCCGGTTCGAACACAACGACATCCAGTGCCTGGCCGAAGGTACCGACGGGGCCATCTGGATCGGCACCTCCGAGCAGGGCCTTTATCGCTTCCACCAGGGGGAGATCCGCGCCTTCGGCTCGGCGGAGGGGCTGCCCGATCAGCCCATCCGCCGCCTGCTCCGCGACCGCAGCGGGACGCTGTGGGCAGCCCCCATGGAGGGGCCCCTGCTCCGTTTCGACGGGGCCCGGTTCCAGACCGTGCCCACGGATGCGGCCCGGTTGCGCATCCGCGTCCTCACCATGGACGCGGAGGGAGCGCTCTGGGTGGGAACGGCCGGGTCCGGCCTTTGGCGCCTCCGGGAGGGCCGCCTCGTGCTGGCCGCCCTGACTGCGGACGAGATCACGGCCCTCGCGGTCGAGGCTGACGGCCAGGTCCTGGCGGGCACCCGCACCCATGGCCTGCTGGCGCTCTCGGAGGGACGCCTGGAGGTCCCCGCCTGGGCGAAGCGGCTCCCGCCCAAACCCGTTTGTTCCCTGATGCGGGACCGGCAGGGGAGCCTCTGGATCGGTCTGGAGCAGGGCGGGCTCTTCCGTCGGAACCCGGAGGGCCGACTGGAGCCCTCCCCCAGTCCCCTCGGCGCCCGGTGGACGCCGCTGTCTCTGCTGGAGGACAGCTCTGGCGCTTTCTGGGCCGGAAGCGAGGACCGGGGGCTGCGGGTGATCTACCCGGTTCCCTTCCAGCCCCTGCCCGTGGTGGGTGTCGAGCCGGAGGAACCCGCCTGGATGGTCTGCCAGGACGCCCAGGGAATCATCTGGTGCCTCACGGGGGATCAGACCCTGGGGCGCGTTCAACAGGGCCGCGTCGAACCGGTCCGCCCTGGCGTCCCCCTGGGCGGTCCCATCAGCTGCCTCTGGCCCCGCCGCAGCGGCGGGTTGTGGATCGGCACCCGCACCGGCGAGCTATGGGCCATGGAGCAAGGGCAGTTCCACCGCGTACGGTGGGCCGAGGATCCCCACCCCGATGCCATCGTGTCGCTCTTCGAGGACGGCCAGAGACACTTGTGGGTGGCCACCTCGCGCCAGGGTCTGATCCAGTGCACGCCTGGGACCCCGCCGGTCCGATTCCCCGCCATCCAGGGGGTGGTGGCCATGGCCGGTGGCGGCCCTGGCCCCCTGTACCTGGCGAGTCGCACTCAGGGTCTGGGCCTGCTCGAATCCAGCCAGGTCCGCTGGCTGGGCCGGTCCGAAGGCCTGGGCTCCAACGGCGTGAATGCCCTGCACCTGGACAGCGAGGGTTCTCTGTGGGTCGGCACCATGGACGGCCTGCGCCGCTACGTGGACGGCGCGTTCCAGACCTTCGGCGGACGCCCTGGCCCCCTGCTCCTGGCCATCCACGCCATTCTGGAGGACTCCGCCCACCGAATGTGGCTCAGCACCGGCCAGGGCGTGCTTCAGGTCCCCCGCAGCGCGCTCATCCGGAGCCTCAGGGTCGCCGAACCCGTTCCCGGGATCCTCTTCGACCACCACGACGGCATGCCCTCCCGCGAGACCAACGGCGGTCCCCAGCCCGTAGCCTGGCTCACGCGGGAGGGGGAGCTCTACTTCCCCACCAGCCGGGGGCTGACCCGCCTGGATGGACGCGCTGCAGTACCTCCGGGCACGCCCTTGCGCCTCCACATCCTCAAGGCGGAAGGCGACGAGATCATCCTCCCCGAGACACGGCCGATCCAGGTCCCCCCCGGCACCCATCGATTCGAGGTGTATTACACGGCCACCTCGCTGACGCGCTCCGACAAGCTCCGGTTCCGCTACCGGCTCGAGGGCCTGGAGCATGCCTGGAACGAGGTGGGAGACCGGCGGTTCTCCGCCTACTCCAATGTGCCCCCCGGGTCCTACCGATTCGTGCTCCAGGCCTGGCGCCTCGGTGATGAGGCCCCACCGAAGCAGGTGACGGTCGATGTCCACGTCCAGCCCTTCTTCTACCAGCGCCCGGTCTTCTGGGGCCTGGGCGCCATCCTGGGCCTGGCGTTCGGCTGGTGGCTGCTCCGCCTGCGGCTCCAGCAGGCGGAGGCGCGCTCCGCGGTGCTCGGCGAGCGCAACCGCATGGCCCGGGAGATCCACGACCACCTGGCCCAGGGTTTCACGGGCGTCCTGCTCCAACTGGAGGCGGCCGAGGCCAGGCTCACCCGCATGCAGGGTGATCCAGCGCCGGTCCTGACCCGACTGGACCATGCCCGCAATCTCGCGGTGGCGAGCCTCCAGGAGGCGCGCCGGTCCGTCATGGTGCTCCGCCCGAGGAAGCCCGAGGGAACCGACCTCCTGGGCGCCCTCCGCCTGCTCACGGACCGGCTGCTGGCGGGAACGGACATCCAGGTCGAGCTGGCCGTGATGGGGAAGCCGAGGGCCCTGAGGGAAAACCTGGAGGAGGAACTCCTGCGCATGGCCCAGGAACTGATGACGAACGCCCTCCGCCATGGCAAGGCTCGCTGGGTGCGGGTGGTGCTCGAGTTCGAACCCAGGCGGGTGCGCATCAACGTCGAGGATGACGGGAAGGGCTTCGACCCCACGGCCGCCGTCGCCGGCTATGGCATGCGCAGCATCCGTGAAAGCATCAGCAAACTCCAAGGGCACCTGGACATCGACAGCAGCCAGGGCCTCGGATCCCGCATCACCATCACCCTACCCACCCGGAGGTGGCGTCCATGACCACAACCCCGTCAGACCGGATCCGCCTGCTCATCGTCGACGATCACCCCATCGTTCGCGACGGCCTGGTGTCCATTCTCCACGAAGGCGAGCCCGACCTCGAGGTGGTGGGAGAGGCTGGCGACGGCAGGGAGGCCGTGGAAATCTGGCGGACCCTCCGTCCCTCCGTGACGATCATGGACCTCCAGCTTCCGGGCCAGACGGGCGTGGAGGCCATCAAGGCCATCCGCCGCGAAGACCCGGAGGCCAAGATCCTCGTCCTCACCACCTTCGACGGTGACGCGGACATCCAGCGGGCACTGGAGGCAGGTGCCCGCGGCTACCTCCTCAAGAGCGTGCGGCGGGCCATCCTCATTGAGGCCGTGCGCGCCGTCGACGCGGGCCACCGCTACCTTCCCCCGGCCACCGCCGCCCGCCTGGTGGAGGCCATGGAGTCCGAGCGCCTCACCCCGCGTGAACTCGACGTGCTCAAGCTGCTGGCCGAAGGCCAACGCAACCGGGAGATCGCGGATGTCCTGGGACTGGCCGAGCCCACCGTGAAGATCCACGTGAACAACCTGCTGCGGAAGCTTCAGGCCAAGGATCGCACCGAGGCCGCGGTGATCGCCCTCAAGCGGGGGCTGATCCACCTCGGGCAGTAGCCGGGCTGGACCTAGCGTTTGAACGTGAAGAACACCGCCCCCACCAGGCAGAGCCCTGCCCAGAGGTGGTTCAGGTGCAACCGCTCCCGCATCCAGGCCACCGTGAACACCGCGAAGACCAGGAGCGTGACGACCTCCTGGATGACCTTCAGCTGGGGCAGGCTGAAGCGCCCGTACCCGAGGCGGTTGGCGGGCACCATGAGGGTGTATTCGAAGAACGCGATGCCCCAGCTCACCAGGATGGCGACCCACAGGGAACTGTCCCGGTGATGCTTCAGGTGGCCGTACCAGGCGAAGGTCATGAAAATGTTGCTGAGCACCAGCAGGACAACCGTGCGCATGGTCTCGCCCTCCCTGGGGGGTGACGCCTAGCGGGCGATCTCCACGGCGCGCAGTTCGCGCATGACCGTGACCTTGATCTGACCGGGGTACTGCATCTCGGACTCGATGCGGCGCGAGACGTCCTTGGCGATCCAGTAGGCCTGGTCGTCGTTGACGGAGCCGGCGTCCACCAGGATGCGGATCTCGCGACCGGCCTGCATGGCGAAGCTCTTCTGCACGCCCTTGTAGCTGTTGGCGATGCCCTCGAGCTGCTCGAGACGCTTGACGTAGGTCTCCAGCATCTCGCGGCGGGCGCCGGGTCGGGCTGCGCTGAGGGCGTCGGCGGCGGTGATGAGCATGGCCTCCACCGTGCGGGGCTCGAAGTCCCCGTGGTGGCAGCTCATGGCGTGGATGACCTCTTCCTTCTCTCCGTAGCGCTGCATGAGCTGCATGCCGATCTCGATGTGGGTGCCTTCGACTTCCCGGTCGATGGCCTTGCCGATGTCGTGGAAGAGCCCCGCGCGGCGCGCCAACCTCGCGTCCGAGCCCATCTCACCGGCCATGTACTCGGCGATCCGGGCCACCTCCTTGGTGTGCTCCAGCACGTTCTGGCCGTACGAGGTGCGGTAGTTCAGCCGACCCACGAGCTTGTGAAGTTTCGGATGGACGTCCGGAAAGCCCAGCTCGATGCAGGCGGCCTCGCCGATCTCCTTGAGGTGCTGGTCCATGTCCACCTTGACCTTCTCCACCACCTCCTCGATGCGGGCGGGGTGGATGCGGCCATCGGCCAGGAGCTTGAGGATGGCCTGGCGGGCCACTTCGCGGCGGATGGGATCGAAGCTGGAGACGACGATGCTCTCCGGCGTGTCATCCACGATGAGGTCACAGCCCGTGGCCTTTTCCAGGGCCCTGATATTGCGGCCTTCCCGGCCGATGATGCGGCCCTTGAGGTCGTCGCTGGGCAGCTGGACGGAACTCACGGCCTGCTCGGCCACCACGTCGGAAGCCACCCGCTGGATGGCGGCGCCGATGGTCCAGCGGGCCTTCTTGGCGGCGTCTTCCACGGCCTCGTCCTCGATGCGCCGCACCATCTTGGCCGCGTCCATCTTGGCGGAGTACTCCAGCTGCGAGATCAGTTCCTTCTTGGCGTCGTCCCGGGTGAGGCCGGCGATCTCCTCGAGCCGCCGGGCCTGCTCCTCGACCAGCTGCTTGGCCTCCGCCTGCTTCGCCTCCAGCTTCTCAATCTCGGCCTTGCGCTTTTCCGACAGGACTTCGAGGTCCTTGGCCTTCTGATCCACCTGCTGGACCTTCTTGTCGAGGCCCTCCTCCTTGGACTGGAGGCCCTGCTCCTTCGCCTGGATCCGCTGCTCCTGCTTCTCCAGGTTGTTCTGGCGCTCGGTGAGGAGCTTCTCGGCTTCCTGGCGGGCCTGGAGGGCCTGTTCCTTGGCCTTGAGCTCGGATTCCTTCCGGACCGACTCGGCGTCCTTCGCCCCGCGCTCCATCAGCCGCTGGGCTTCGCGCTTGGCTTCCTCAAGCAGCCTCTCCCGTTCGGCCTTGATGTCCGATTCCGCGTTCGCCTTCGCCTGGGAGGCATCGGCCGTGGCCTTCTGGGCCCGCAGGGCCATGAGCAGGCCCACGCCCGCAGCCGCGAAGAACAGCAAGAGGAAGATCCAACTGATCAGATTCATGGGGCGACTCCAAGGAAGAGGATCCAAAGAGCCACCAGCACCCGATATGAAAATCCCCGCTCAGTCGTGGAGGCGTGCCGAGTTCCCTAGTGTATAGGGGGGAGACCAGGATCCCTGGCTAAGGCGCGCCGTCGCGCGGAACGCACAGGACAGGGGGAAGGGCTCCCTAGTCGACTTACGGAACAAGCGCTTGGCCATAATCACGGGCCTCGCAGGGAGATCAGTCTCCGTCCTCGTCAAGGAGTGGCACGGGGGCGGAAGGTTCGTCCGGAACATCGCTCAGAAGCTTGGAAAGGGTCTGTTCCAGGTTGTGGGTGTGCTGGTTGGCTTCCCGTTCCAGACGCGCCACACGGTGCGCCAGGTTCAGGGCGCCCAGGAGGTACCAGGACGGAGTGTCGAGGCCCTTCGGGACGCTCCCCCATCTTAGCTGGCATTGGGAGTCCATGTCCTGAAAGGTGTCCTCCAGAATCTGCAGGGCCGCCACCAGGGTTTCCGGCTGATCCGTCTGGATCTGCAGGGAGCGGCCCTGGACCGTCACCGTGACCGGTCGGGTGCCCGGCAGCGGGACCTGGGCCTTCATCCCAGGGCCTCCAGGGCCCGGAGGATGGCCCCCACCTGGTCCTTCACGGCCTCGCGGTCCTTCTCCAGGACCGCCTTTTCGGCCAGGGCCTCCTCCAGGCTGGCCCGGAGGGACTGGAGCTCTTGGTCACCGGCAGCCCCGGCGGCCTTCAGCGCATCCAGTTCCTCTTTCAGCTGGTTCCGTTGCTGGACCAGGGCCTGCATCTTCGATTCGAGCTGTTTCAACAGGTCCATGGACGCCTCGTGAAGCCCATCTTACGCCCGGAGCCTGGCCCCGAGCGACTCCGCCGCGGCCAGGGCCGCCGCCACCCAGCCGTCCACCTCTTCGCCCACGAGGGTCCGGTCCGCCTGGAAGCGCATGCGCATGAGCCAGGCCTGGCGGCCCTCCGGCAGGCTCTTGTGGCGGAAGACGTCCACGCAGCGCAGGTCCTGGAGGGTGTCCTTGGGAAGCACGGCCCTCATCGCCACGGTCAGGGCCTCATGGGACTGGCCCAGGTCGACCAGGAGCGACAGGTCGCGCTCCACCAAGGGGAAGCGGCTGAAGGGACGGAAGGCCGGGATGATCCGCGCGCCTTCCCGGGGCAGGCTCTCCACCGGCACTTCAAACCCGAAGAGCCCCTCGCCGAGCGCCCGCAGCGGCGGCAGACCTTCCCATCCCAGGTCTCTCGCGATCCCGCTGAGATCGGCTTCGCGGACCGCCCGGGCAGGGCTCAGGTGGTCCTCCCCACCCAGGGTGCCGCCCCAGGCCACGCCCAGCATGAACTGCTCGACGGGGCCGGCGGGACCGCTGCCGTAGACCGGAGCCAGCTCGAACAGCCGCACCTCGCGGGCACCCTGCCGGAGATTCTGATTGGCGGTGGCCTGCAGGCTGGGAAGCAGCGAGCCGCGCATGACCGAGTACTCCTGGCCAAGGGAATTGACCAGGGTGCGGCCCTCCGCCCCGTTCCCGGGGGCGGCGAAGGCAGCGTCCACCTCAGGGCTGATGAAGCCGTAGGTCACGGTCTGGTGGAAACCCAGCTGGGCCAACCGGCGGGCTAGGCGCTGCCGCTGGAGGTAGGCCGGCGCGAGGGGCTCCGGCGGGCCCTCCAGGGAGGGGAGTGCCGAGGGGATGTGCTCGTAGCCCCGGAGACGCAGCACTTCTTCTGCGAGATCCTCGGGGATCGCGAGGTCGTGTCGCCACGAAGGCGGCGTGATCTGGAGGGTGCCGCCGTCGAGGTCAGCCGCACAGCCCAGCCACCTGAGTGCTTCGGCCGCATCAGCCAAGGACAGGGGCTCCCCGGCAATGCGGGCGAGCAGCGTTCCCGTCAAGGGCACGGGTGCGGCACCAGCAGGAGCCGTGCCGGCGGTCCAGGCTCCCACCAGGGTTGCCTGGCACCAGGCCTGGAGGCGACCCACGAGCAGATTGCGCGCCACCACGGCCATGTGGGGATCGGCCCCCCGTCCGAATCGATGCGAGGCGTCGGTGTGGAGGCTGTGGCGCCGCGCCGCAGCCTTCACGGGTTTCGGATCGAACCAGGCGCTCTCCAGCAGCACGCGCGTCGTGGCTTCAGTGACCTTGGTGCCGTCCCCGCCCATGACGCCCGCCAGTGCGATGGGACCCGCCTCGTCGGCGATGACGAGGTCCTGCTCCACCAGCTTCCGCTCGACCCCATCCAGGGTCACCAGCGTTTCCCCGGCCTTGGCCCAGCGCACCGAGACGGCTCCCCGGATGCGGTCGGCATCGAAGGCGTGGGTGGGATGGCCATGGCGGTGCAGCAGCTCGTTGGAGGCATCCACGGCCGGAAGCCGCTTGGGCGTGGCCTCGAGCGCCAGGAGGAAGGACTGGATGTCGGCTGGCGTCGTGCCCGGCCCCAGCTCGAGCACGGCCGTGCTGTAGATGGGGCAGGCCGGGCTCTCGAGGCGCACCTCGACCACCGGCTTTCCCTCAGCAAGCGTGGGCATGGCGATCGGCGTCAGCGACTGCCGAAGCCGTGCCGCGACTTCGCGCGCCATGCCGCGATGCGACATGGCATCGCCCCGGTTCGCGGTGATGTCCACATCCAGCACGTCGCCACCCTCCCGGGAGGCGATGCCATCCACGGGAAAACCAAGGGAGGCCAGCAGCTCGGAAAGCTGGCGGGTCTCCAGGGCAGCGGCAGCAGGGATCTCCTGGGCCAGGGCCTTCCGCTCGATCCACATCAGTCCAGCCCTCCCATGGCCCTGAGGAAGCGCTGATCGTTCTCGAAGAACAGGCGCAGGTCGGGCGTCTGACTCAGCATCATCGCCATGCGCTCGACGCCCATGCCGAAGGCCCAGCCGGACCATTCAGTCGGATCGATGCCGGCGTACTTCAAGACATTGGGATGGATCAGGCCCGCGCCCAGGATCTCGACCCAGCCCGACCCCTTGCACACGCGGCAGCCCTGGGCGCCGCAGAGCGGGCAGCTCACGTCCACCTCGCAGCCCGGCTCCACGAAGGGGAAGTAGGAGGGCCGCAGGCGGATCTCGGTGTGGGGCCCGAAGAGCGCGCGGAGCGCGTACTCCAGGGTGCCCTTCAGGTGCTGCATGCCGATGCCGTGGCCCACGAGCATGCCCTCCACCTGGTGGAACATGGGGCTGTGGGTGGGATCGATCTCGTCCTTGCGGTACACGCGGCCCGGCGCGAGGAAGCGGATGCCGCCACGCGCGGCCAGTTCGGGCGCCACGCGCAGGAGCGTGCGCACCTGCACGGGGCTCGTGTGCGTACGGAGCAGGAGTTCCGGATGGGCCGCCAGGTAGAAGGTATCCGAGCTGGCCTTGGCCGGATGGTCCTCGGGGATGTTCAGGCCATCGAAGTTGTGGGCCTCGGTCTCCACCTCGGGCCCTTCCTCCACGTGGAAACCCAGGGGACGGAACACATCCACCAGTCGATCCATGAGGCGGTTCAGCGGATGCAGCGCGCCCCGGGCCGGCACGGGCGGCGGCAGGGTGGGATCCCAGCGGTCGGCCAGGGAAGCCAGCTGCTTCTTAGCGGCCTCAAGCTCGAGCTGGCGGGCCTTCAGGCCCTCCTCCCACTGCTGCTTCAATGCATTGATGGCGGCGCCGAGCTCGCGCTTCTGCTCCTTGGGTGCGCCTTTGAGCAGATCCATGAGTACCGCCGCGTGGCTGCCTTCGCGGCCGACGTAGACCCCCTTGAGGCGCAGGAGGGAATCCAGGTCGACGCAGGCGGACAGCGCCTGCGGGAAGACGCGTCCGGCCTCGACGATCTCGACGGGAAGCAGCTGATCCATGGAACCCTCGGGGCAGGTGTCTCAAAACAGGGAAAGGCCGCTCGCGCGGCCTTTCGGGTGTCTGCGATGGTGCGTCGCGTTCAGCCCTTGGCCACGGCCACGAGCTTGGTAAACGCTTCGGGATTGCGTACGGCGAGATCCGCGAGGATCTTGCGGTCGAGGTCCACGGAAGCCTTCTTCAGGCCGCCCATGAACTTGGAATAGCTGGTGCCGTTCTGGCCGCAGGCGGCGCTGATGCGCACCACCCAGAGGCGGCGGAAGTCGCGCTTCTTGACCTTGCGGTCGCGGTAGGCGTAGCCGAGGGCCTTCTCGACGGCTTCCTTGGCGGAACGGTACAGGCGGGACTTGGCACCGTAGAAGCCCTTGGCGAACTTCATCATGCGCTTGCGGCGCTGCGCGCGCTTGAAACCACGTTTGACGCGAGTCATGTTGCTTCCTTTCCTCGAGGCAGCTCAGAAAGAGCGTTTGAAGGCCTCATCGGGGGTGACCTCAGCCACCGGGTTGAACCTTCGATTCTAGGATCGAAGGCTGTTTAGAACAAGCGCCGAACAGGCTTTGCCTGCGAGGTGCGCGGGATCCGGGGTGTACGCGTATGCGCGGAACCCCGGAGAGAATTGACTCAGGCGTAAGGCAGCATCGCGGCGACGGCCTTCTGGTCGGCCTTCGAAACCATCCGGCCCATGTCCAGCTGGCGCTTCCGCTTGGCGGTCTTCTTCGTCAGGATGTGCCGCTGGTGCGAGCAGCCGCGCTTGAACTTGCCGCCGGCGGTCTTCTTGAAGCGCTTCTGGGCGCCCTTGTGGGTCTTGATCTTGTATCCGCTCATGGGTTCCTCACTGGATCGGGGCTTCGGTTGCTGGTGTTTCGGCCTTGGCTGGCTTGGGCTTCTTGGGTGCTTTCGGGACTTCGATGATCTTGGGAGCGAGAATCGCGTGCATGTCGCGACCATCAATGCCGGCACCCTTTTCCACGATGGCCTTGTCGCCGACGCGCTGGATGACTTCCTCGATGATCCGGTAGCCGATGTCTCGGTGGACGACTTCACGTCCGCGGAACATGACCACCACTTTGACTTTGTCTTCCTCCTCCAGGAACCGCAGGATGTGTTTCACTTTGAAATCGAAGTCGTGGTCATCGGTCTTGGGTCGGAACTTCACTTCCTTGACGACGATGTTTTTCTGTTTCGCACGGGCGGCGTGTTCCCGCTTGGCTTCCATGAATTTGTACTTGCCGTAGTCCATGATTCGGCAGACTGGCGGCTGTGCGTTTCCGGCGACTTCCACCAGATCGAGACCACGCTCTTCTGCGATCCGGATGGCCTGGTGAGGAGGCATCACGCCAAGCTGTTCGCCATCTTCGGAGATGACGCGGACCTCTTGGGCCCGGATGCCGTCGTTGATGCGGGTCTCGTTCGGACGAATGGTTCCTCCCCTAGTTGCACAAGGACAAAAAGTCTAACACTTGACTTGACCTTCGCCAAGCACGGAAAACCAAATCAGCGTTGGCGATCCTTGACCTCGGCCGCCAGGGCCTGGAGGAATCCCTCCAGGGGCTGGACGCCCAGGTCACCCCGGTGCCGATGGCGCACGGAGACTGTGCCCGCCTCGGCTTCGCGGTCCCCAATGACCAGCATGTAGGGCACCTTGGCCAGCTGAGCTTCACGGATCTTGGCCTTCAGGCTCTCATTGCGGGCATCCAACTCGGCCCGCAGGCCCAGCGCCTTGGCGCGGGCGGCCGCTTCGGTGGAGAAGGCGTTGGCCCGGTCGGTGATGGGCAGGATGGCGACCTGCACCGGGGCCAGCCAGGCCGGGAAGGCTCCCGCGGTGTGCTCCACCAGGATGCCCATGAAGCGCTCGAGGCTGCCCAGGATGGCCCGGTGCAGCATGATGGGCCGTCCCTCGCCACCGTCGGGGCGGGTGTAGTTCAGGTCGAAACGCTCCGGCAGCATGTAGTCCACCTGGAGGGTGCCCAGCTGCCAGGGGCGCTTGAGGGCATCCAGGATCTGGAACTCGATCTTGGGGCCATAGAAGGCACCCTCGCCCGGATTCAGGGTGAAGGGCATGCCGGCCTCGTTCAGGGCTTCGCTCAGGGCGTTTTCCGCCGCATCCCAGATCTCGTCCGAGCCGAGCCGCTTTTCAGGTCGGGTGCTCAGGGCCACGCGCATGCCGTCGAAGCCAAAGGTATCGTAGACCTCCTTCAACAGCGCGAGGAAGTCGGCCATCTCGGTCTTGATCTGCTCCGGCGTGCAGTAGATGTGGGCGTCGTCCTGGCAGAAGGTCCGCACGCGCGTCAGGCCATGGGTGACGCCGCTCCGCTCGTAGCGATGCAGGCGGCCGAAATCGGCGTAGCGGATGGGCAGGTCACGGTAGCTGTGCTTCTGGGCACCGAACATGATGCAGTGCCCGGGGCAGTTCATGGGCTTCACCGCGTACTCCCGCTCTTCGGCGGTGGTGAAGTACATGTTCTCGGCGTAGTTGTCGTAGTGGCCGCTGGTCTTCCAGAGGGCCACGTCCAGGATCTGGGGGGTGATCACTTCGCTATAGCCGTACTTGAAGTAGAGCTCGCGGATGTAGGTCACCAGCTCGTTGTAGACCTGGGTACCCTTGGGATGGAAGAAGGGAGAGGCCGGCGCTTCCGGATGGAAGGAGTAGAGGCCCAGCTCCTTGCCCAGCTTGCGGTGATCCCGGGCCTTGGCCTCCTCCAGGCGCTTCAGGTGCTCATCCAGTTCCTTCTGGCTGTGGAAGGCGGTGCCGTAGATGCGGCTGAGCATCTGGTTCTTCTCGTCGCCCTTCCAGTAGGCGCCGGCGATGCTGAGCAGCTTGAAGGCCTTCAACTTCGCGGTGCTGGGGACGTGGGGGCCGCGGCAGAGGTCGTAGAAATCCCCCTGGCGGTACCCGCTGATGATGTCGCCGGAGGGGATGCTGGAGACCACCTCGACCTTGAGGGGCTCGCCCATCTCGGTGAAGCGCGCCACGGCGGCATCCCGGCTCAGGTCTTCCCGGACCACCTCGACGCCCTCGGCCACGATCTTGGCCATCTCGGCCTCGATGGCCGGCAGGTCCTCGGGCGTAAAGGGCTTCTCCACCCAGAAGTCGTAGTAGAAACCATCCTCGATGACCGGGCCGATGCCGACCTTGGCGCCCGGGTACAGCCGCTTGACCGCGTGGGCCAGGAGGTGGGCCGTGGAGTGGCGGATGAGCTCCAAGCTTTCCGGGGCCTTGTTGGTGACGATCTCAACCTTGACCCCATCCACGAGGGGAGCCTTCAGGTCGGCCAGGTGGCCATCCACCTTGATGGCCAGCGCCGCCTCGAGGAGCCTGGCACCGATCCCACCGGCCAGATCGGCCCCAGTGGCACCCTCGGGCAGCTGCCGAAGGGAGTCGTCTGGAAGGCGGACCTCGATGGACATGGGTTCCTCAGAACAAGAAATGAATTTTATCAGTAAATGACTCCGGGCCATCAAATGTGATGGCCCGGAGGGGTTTTAACGTCGCAGCGACCTACTTTTCCACGCATGTGATGCGCAGTATCATCGGCCCTCCAGGTCTTAACGGCCGTGTTCGGGATGGGAACGGGTGTGACCCCTGGGGAAAAGCCACGACGAAGGGTTAGAAGGCGAGAAGGGTTTAAGGCGAAGCTCTGTAGAGCGTTCGTGGGTATGTCGAATGTTATTGATTGATGAAAGGTCAAGTCAGTGGACCGATTAGTATCGCTCAGCTTAAGCCGTTACCGGCCTTACACATGCGACCTATCAACGTGGTGGTCTTCCACGGGTCTCATAGGGAGATCTCATCTTGAGGGGTGTTTCGCGCTTAGATGCTTTCAGCGCTTCTCACTTCCCGACATAGCTACCCAGCATTGCACCTGGAGGCACAACTGGAACACCAGAGGTCAGTCCATCCCGGTCCTCTCGTACTAAGGACAGGTCCTCTCAAATCTCCTGCGCCCACACTAGATAGGGACCGAACTGTCTCGCGACGTTCTGAACCCAACTCACGTACCACTATTGATCGGCGAACAGCCGAACCCTTGGGACCTGCTTCAGCCCCAGGATGTGATGAGTCGACATCGAGGTGCCAAACCTTGCCGTCGATATGAACTCTTGGGCAAGATCAGCCTGTTATCCCCGGCGTACCTTTTATCCGTTGAGCGATGGCCCTTCCATTCGGGACCACCGGATCACTATAACCTGCTTTCGCACCTGCTCGTCGTGTCTGACTCGCAGTCAAGCTCCCTTATACTATTGCGCTCTGCGGCTGATTTCCAAACAGCCTGAGGGAACCTTCGTACGCCTCCGTTACGCTTTAGGAGGCGACCGCCCCAGTCAAACTACCCGCCTGACATTGTCTTCCACCCGGATCACGGGTGCGAGTTAGAGATCAGCGTTAAACAGGGTGGTATCTCAAGGGTGACTCCACCGACCCTAACGAGCCAGTTTCATAGTCTCCCACCTATCCTGCACAGTCCAACGCCAACCTCAATGTCAAGGTGTAGTAAAGGTGCACGGGGTCTTTCCGTCTAAGTGCGGGTAACCGGCATCTTCACCGGTGCTACAAGTTCGCTGAGTCTCTGCTGGAGACAGTTTCCAGATCGTTACGCCATTCGTGCAGGTCGGAACTTACCCGACAAGGAATTTCGCTACCTTAGGACCGTTATAGTTACGGCCGCCGTTCACCGGGGCTTAAATTCGTAGCTTCGCTTGCGCTGACCACTCCTCTTGACCTTCCGGCACCGGGCAGGCGTCAGCCCCTATACCTCCTCTTTGGAGTTTGCAGAGACCTGTGTTTTTGTTAAACAGTCGCCTGGAACATTTATGTGCCACCACCTCGGGCTATGAACCCTACCGTGGTACCCCTTCTCCCGAAGTTACGGGGTTAATTTGCCGAGTTCCTTCAGCAGAGTTCTCTCAAACGCCTGAGGATTCTCTCCTCGACTACCTGTGTCGGTTTGCGGTACGGACACAAGCACCTCTCCTTAGCAGCTTTTCTCGGCAGTGTAGGATCAGGACTTTTCGTCAGAAACCTTGAGCTCATGGCGCCCGGACTTCCCTAAGCACCACCCTTGGATCCTTTCGCAGAACATTCCATAGCTCTGCGTCCCTACCTTCCTGCGTCCCTGCATCGTACAAACGAGATGCTCATGGTGCTGGAATATTAACCAGCCTTCCATCGCCTACGCCTTTCGGCCTCGGCTTAGGGTCCGACTAACCCAACGCGGATTGACCTTGCGTTGGAAACCTTAGTCTTACGGCGGACGGGGTTCTCGCCCGTCTTTACGCTACTTATGCCGACAGAGTCTCTTCCCATGTCTCCAGCTGTCCTTACGGTCAACCTTCACAGACGTAGGGAATGCTCCCCTACCACTTACGTTCGCAGCTTCGGTAACATGCTTTAGCCCCGTTGAATTGTCGGCACAGACCCGCTTGACCAGTGAGCTATTACGCTTTCTTTAAAGGATAGCTGCTTCTAAGCTAACCTCCTGGCTGTCTAAGCACATCCACATCCTTTTCCACTTAGCATGTATTTTGGGACCTTAGCTGGCGATCTGGGTTCTTTCCCTCTCGACTACGGATCTTATCACCCGCAGTCTGACTGCCGGACTTCACGGCGTGCCATTCGAAGATTGGTTGGATTCAGTAAGCTGGTAAGCCCCCTAGTCCATTCAGGTCTCTACCTGCACGACGAAACATCCGACGCTAGCCCTAAAGCTATTTCGGGGAGAACGAGCTATCACGGAATTTGATTGGCCTTTCACCCCTATCCTCAACTCATCCAAGCGGTTTTCAACCCACACTGGTTCGGACCTCCAATAGGTTTCACCCTACCTTCATCCTGGTCAAGGATAGATCATCCCGTTTCGCGTCTATTTCCAGCGACTGGTCGCCCTATTCAGACTCGGTTTCCCTACGGCACCGCCTCATCGGCTTCGCCTCGCCACTGAAAATAACTAGCCGGCTCATTATGCAAAAGGCACGCGGTTCCCCTGGTAAACCATAGGGGTTCCACTGCTTGTAGATTGACGGTTTCAGGTTCTATTTCACTCCCCTCATCGGGGTTCTTTTCGCCTTTCCCTCACGGTACTGGTTCACTATCGGTCAGATGAACATATTTAGCCTTACCGCATGGTCGCGGCAAATTCTGTCAAGGTTTCTCGTGCCCCGACATACTTGGGAACACCACTCAGAGTCCTCGTAGCTTTCGCATAAGGGGCTATCACCCTGTATCGCCGGCCTTTCCATGCCGTTCCGCTAACTAGAGGTTTTGTAACTCTGTGCCAGGGGGCAGCCCTGACCTGTAGGTCCCACGACCCCCCATACGCAACGCCTGCCGCTTACACGTATGAGGTTTGGGCTCTTCCGGTTTCGCTCGCCGCTACTACCGGAATCACTGTTGTTTTCTGTTCCTGTGGGTACTGAGATGGTTCACTTCCCCACGTTCGCTTCCCGAAGCCTATGAATTCAGCTTCGGGATGACTGAGCTTTCACCCAGACGGGTTTCCCCATTCGGACATTCCCGGATCACCGTTCGCGTGCAACTCCCCGAGACTTTTCGCAGCTTACCACGTCCTTCATCGCTGTCATCTGCCAAGGCATCCACCGTCAACCCTTTGTAACTTGGCCTTCCATCAATGAATAACATTGACTTCAGACCCACGAGAGTATTTCGATTTCGCTAAACTTGCCTCGCCTTAAGCCCACAGCGTCACTTCAACGCCATGGATCACCCTTCTCTATTCCTTCTATTTAAATGTCAAACAACTCTGCCTTTCGGCCACCGACCCTTGAATCGGTCTTGAGCTGGATTCAAACCTCGAAAGGTCTCAACTCAACTCAAATTGGTGGGCCTAGGTGGATTCGAACCACCGACCTCACGCTTATCAGGCGTGCGCTCTAACCAGACTGAGCTATAGGCCCGTGTTCCTTGCTCCATTCGGCGCTGGTGGACCCGACCGGGTTCGAACCGACGACCTCCTGGATGCAAACCAGGCGCTCTCCCAGCTGAGCTACGGGCCCAGTTACAGACGCCCAAACACGCTCGTCAAAGATTGCACGAGCGTCTTTAAAAACCGGATAGATATTGCGATCGGAAGCGTTGACCTATCGTCATCTCATTGAGACGACTCTCCTTAGAAAGGAGGTGATCCAGCCACAGGTTCTCCTACAGCTACCTTGTTACGACTTCACCCCAATCACCAAGTTCACCATTGAGACCTAGCCCCCTTGCGGGTTACCACAGCCTCTTCAAGTGCTCCCGGCTTTCGTGATGTGACGGGCGGTGTGTACAAGGCCCGGGAACGTATTCACCGTATCATTCTGATACACGATTACTAGCGATTCCACCTTCATGTAGTCGAGTTGCAGACTACAATCCGAACTGAGGACGACTTTCTCCGATTAGCTCCATCTCGCGACTTTGCAACGGTTTGTATCGCCCATTGTAGCACGTGTGTAGCCCTGGACATAAGGGCCATGAGGACTTGACATCATCCCCACCTTCCTCCCGGTTAACCCGGGCAGTCCCCGTAGAGTTCCCGCCATGACGCGCTGGCAACTACGGGTAAGGGTTGCGCTCGTTGCGGGACTTAACCCAACATCTCACGACACGAGCTGACGACAGCCATGCAGCACCTCTGCAGCAGTTCTTGCGAAAAGGCATATCTCTATACCGGTCCACTGCAGTTCAAGCCCAGGTAAGGTTCTTCGCGTTGCGTCGAATTAAACCACATGCTCCACCGCTTGTGCGGGCCCCCGTCAATTCCTTTGAGTTTCAGCCTTGCGACCGTACTCCCCAGGCGGAACACTTAACGCGTTAGCTCCGGCACGGAAGGGGTCAACTCCCTCCACACCAAGTGTTCATCGTTTACAGCGTGGACTACCAGGGTATCTAATCCTGTTTGCTACCCACACTTTCGCGCCTCAGCGTCAGTTACTGTCCAGGTGGCCGCCTTCGCCACTGGTGTTCCTCCTCATCTCTACGCATTTCACCGCTACACGAGGAATTCCACCACCCTCTCCAGTACTCTAGCCTTCCAGTCTCAGATGCAGTTCCCAAGTTAAGCTCGGGGATTACACATCTGACTTAAAAAACCGCCTACGCGCCCTTTACGCCCAATAATTCCGAATAACGCTTGCCCCCTCTGTATTACCGCGGCTGCTGGCACAGAGTTAGCCGGGGCTTCCTCTCCAGGTACCGTCAAATGAAAGCGCTATTAACGCCCCCACCTTCGTCCCTGACGACAGGGTTTTACAGTCCGAAGACCTTCATCACCCACGCGGCGTTGCTGCGTCAGACTTTCGTCCATTGCGCAAAATTCCCCACTGCTGCCTCCCGTAGGAGTCTGGACCGTGTCTCAGTTCCAGTGTGGCCGATCACCCTCTCAGGCCGGCTACTGATCGTCGCCTTGGTGGGCCATTACCCCGCCAACTAGCTAATCAGACGCAGGATCCTCTCCTTGCCCCAGGCCTTTCGGTCCCCAGGTTTCACCATGGTCATCCCAGACCACGGTCTCATGCGGTATTACCACTCCTTTCGGAGCGTTATTCCCCACAAAGAGGTAGATTCCCCACGCGTTACTCACCCGTCTGCCATGCACCTTGCGGCACATCCGACTTGCATGTGTTAGGCACGCCGCCAGCGTTCATTCTGAGCCAGGATCAAACTCTCAAGTTTCATTCTGAACTCTCATCCCAAATCCTTAGACTTGGAAAAAATGCTCTGGTCGAAAAATTGTTCTGAATTCTGATCGACATCCTTAGACGCCAACCAAAACCCTCAAAGGCTTCCTATCTTCTATCCGGTTTTCAAAGACGCTCGCCATGCTCTCCGCATGACTCCGAACAGCCTCTCAGCCATCCTCGCACCCCACAGCCTCAACTGCGCAGGACATTCAGACTAACACCAGGGCCCCCAGATGCAAGAGAAAAATTTACGCAAGGGGCACCAATCCTTCATCGGGGGCCATCCTTCGGCCATCATGGGCCATCGGAGAGGCCATGAAGACGCTACGCAAAGCCGTCATTCCCGTCGCGGGCCTGGGCACCCGCTTCCTGCCCGCGACCAAGGCCCAACCCAAGGAAATGCTGCCTTTGGTGGACACGCCCGTCATCCAGTACGTCGTGGAAGAGGCCATCCGGGCCGGGGTTGAGAGCCTGGTGCTGGTCACTGGGCGAGGCAAGGCCGCCATCGAGAACCATTTCGACGTCGCCTTCGAACTGGAGGACACCTTGCGCCGCCGCGGCAAGCAGGAGGAACTCGCGGTGGTACAGGGCATCAGTCATCTCGCCCATTTCGCGTATGTGCGCCAGGGTGAGCCGCTGGGGCTCGGCCACGCCGTGCTTTGCGCCCGCTACGCGGTCGGTGATGAACCCTTCGCCCTGCTTCTTGGCGATGACGTCTTCGACGAGCGGGATTCGGCCCTGGACGCCCTGATCGCCGCATACGGTTCATCCGGAAAGTCCGTCGTCGGCGTCCAGGAAGTGCCACCCGAACACGTTTCCCGGTACGGCATCGTCAACGCCCCCGGCAGCCAGCGAGATGTTTGGGATGTGACAACTATTGTCGAAAAGCCATCTCCCAAGGATGCTCCCAGCCGCTGGGCCGTCGTGGGCCGCTACGTGCTGGAGCCGCGCGTTTTCGATCACCTCGCGGCCCTGGAGCCAGGCGTGGGCGGGGAGTACCAGCTCACCGACGCGTTGGCGGCCCTCGCCCGGGAAGGCCGGCTGGTCGCCGCACCGATCCCCGCCAAGCGCTATGACACCGGCAACAAGCTCGACTACCTGAAGGCCAACGTGGAGTTCGCCCTCAAGCGGGAAGATCTTCGCGAGGACTTCACCACCTACCTGAAAGAGCTGTCCTGCGGCCTCTAGCGCCGCAGCCTCAGCGCGTTCAGCACCACCGTCAGCGAACTGAGGCCCATGGCCGCGCCAGCCAGCATGGGCCCGCCGAAGCGCTCGAGCTGTCCGAAGGCCGCCAGGGGCACCAGCAGCAGGTTGTAGCCAAGCGCCCAACCGAGGTTCTGCTTGATCACGCGCTGCGTACGCAGGGCGAGGCGCCTGGCCGTCAGAACCGGTTCCAGTCCGGCCCGCAGCAGCACCAGCGGTGCCGCCGCCATCGCCGCCCCGGTGCCCTGCCCGCCCGCGCCCGAACCCATGGCGATCCCGCAATCCGCCTGGGCCAGCGCCGGGGCATCGTTGACGCCGTCGCCCACGAAGCCGACCACCGCCCCACTCGCTTGCATCCCCCTGAGGTGGGACAGCTTCCCCTCAGGCCGGACCTCAGCGGTCACGCGCGTGATCCCCGCGGCCCTGGCCATGAGCCCAGCGGGCCCACTCCGGTCACCCGTCAGGAGGTGGAGCTTCAGCCCCTGGCGCTCCAGGTCCGCCACCACGCTGGGTGCCTCTGCCCGCAATCGGTCGCCCAGAATGAAGACCCCCTGGAGCCCCGCCTCGTTTGCCAACCCCACCGCGATCCCATCCGGATCCACGGCCGGGAAGGGCGTCCCCAGGAAGGACTCACTGCCGAGGCGCCAGGACGCACCATCCAAGGTCCCCGATATCCCCCCTCCGGGGTGCGCCCTGAAACCTTGGACGACTTGCAGGTCACCGGCAAAGGCGGCACGAAGCCCCCGGGCGATCGGGTGCTCCGAATCGCGTTCCAGGTTGGCCGCCACTCGGAGGAGCTCGGATTCAGGCTGATCACCGGAAGCCAGCACCCGCCTAAGCGTCGGCTGCCCCTCCGTCAGGGTGCCCGTCTTGTCGAACACCAGGTCCGTGGCCCGGCCCAGCGCCTCCAGGGCCGCGGCGTCACGCACCAGCACACCCCTTTTCGCCGCCGCGCCGATGCCGACGGTCACCGCCACCGGCGTGGCCAGGCCCAGGGCGCAGGGGCAGGCGATCACCAGGAGGGTCACGGCCGGGCGCCAGGCCTGGGCGAATCCATCACCCCAGATCCACCAGCCCGCAAACGTCGCCAGGGCCAGGACCAGAATGGCCGGCACGAAGACGGCGCTGATGCGATCGGCGAGTTCCTGGGCCGGGGCCCTGGAGCCCTGGGCCTCGGCGACCATGGCCGCCATGCGCGCCAGCTGGGTCGCCGCGCCAACCGCGCTGACCTCCATTTCCAGGGCCGATCCATGCACCACGGTTCCCGCCACCAGGGAATCCCCGGATCCCTTCGCCACGGGCAGGGGTTCCCCCGTGAGCATGGACTCGTCCACCTCGGCCTGCCCGGAGCTGACCCGCCCATCCGCAGGGACGGTCTGGCCCGGGAGCACCCGCACCCTGTCTCCGGGGGCCAGCATCGCCACGGGAACCTCAAGCACGGATCCGTCCGCCTCCAGCCGGAGGGCCGTCGGCGGGGCCAGCGTGAGTAGTGCCTTGAGCGCGTCGGTGGCGCGGGTCTTCGCCCGGGCTTCGAGGTACTTCCCCGTCAGCAGGAAGGCCACCAAGGCGGCGGCCGTTTCGAAGCTGAGCTCGTGGACGCCCCGCTGCCATTCGACGACGGCGAAGGTCCAGGCGGTGCCGGAGCCGAGGGCGATGAGGGCATCCATGGAGACCTGCCCATGGAGGGCCTGGCGCACAGCCCGCTGGAAGAACCCGAGGCCGGCCCCGAACACGACCGGCGTGGCCAGGAGGGCCTGGATCCAGCCGGGCAGATGCCCGTGCCAGCCCGGCAGCATCGAGATCAGCAGGGGCGCGGTGAAGGCCAGCGCAAACACCATGCGATGGCGGGCCGGTTCCAGATCCTCGACCGGAGGCGCGTCCGGCTGGACCTTCGCCAGGCCATAGCCCGCATCCTCGACCCGAAGGGCCAGCGCCTCAAAAGTCGCCGCCCCTTCCACTCGCGCCGTTCCCGTGGCGAGATTCACCACGGCCGCGGTCACGCCCGGCGTATCCGCCAAGGCCCTCTCCACGTGCCGGACGCAGGAAGCACAGGTCATCCCCGAGACGGCAAAAGTCTGTTGATCCACCGCCCATCCCCCCTGTTCAGCTGAGGCGACGAACCGGCCTCAGGCCAGCCCGACCAGTTCGTAGCCTGCTTTCGCCACTTTCTCGGCCAGGACCTCGAAGGGCGCTTCACCCACCACCTTCGCCGTTCCGCCTGGAACATCCATGTCCACCTGGACAATGCCCTCGACGGACCGCAGTGCCTTTTCCACATGCTTCGCGCAGCCGCCGCAGGTCATGCCCTTGACTTTGAAAACCCTGGTATCCATCACATGCCTCCAGTGGCGGGGTCAGGCCCTGTGTTCGGCGAACGAGGGCAGCCGGGCCGCCTCGAGCAGCAGGGTTTCCATCAGGTTGCACCCCAGTTCGCTGCTCTGGCCGTCCGGCGTACCGAGGGTGATCCGCAGGATGTCCACCAGGAGCCTGATCTCCGTCAGCTTGACCTCCAGGGCCTGGAGTTTCCCTCCCAGTGCCTCACGGACGTGGGCGCAGGGGGCGCTGTCCTGGCGGAGGGCCCGCAACAGTTCCTGGACCTCCTCGAGGCTGAACCCGGCGGCCTGGGCGGCCCTGAGGATCCGGACCCAGTGGATGGCCTCCGCCGGAAAGAGCCGGTAGCCCTTTGGCGAGCGGGGCAGGTCGCCGAACACACCGGCATCCGCATAGAACCGGAGATTGCGGGCCGTGATGCCCGAACGCGAGGCCAGCTGGCCGATCTTCAGCATCCGGTTCGAGGAACCAGCTTGAGCAGCGTGGGTGTCTGACGCGATCGCCATGGGGACCTCCCGTGAAGCGGACTCCCCAAGGGTAAGGTTCCAGTTACATGGAGGCTCAAGGATAAAAATCACACTTCAACTATATGCTCCGAGCGCGATGAAGATGCAGGTGGAGCAGCGTGACGGCGGCGGGGGTGATGCCGGGGATGCGGCTGGCCTGACCGAGGGTTTCCGGCCGATGCAACGACAGCTTCTCCAACACTTCCCTTGAGATGCCGTGCAGATGCTCGATCCGGAAATCGGCGGGGATCCGGACCTGGTCCCAGCCCCGATGGCCCTCCAGGAGCTTGGCTTCCCGGTCCCGGTAGGGGGCGTAGCGGAGGTCGAAGAGCAACAGGTCCCGCTCTGTGGCCGGATTCCAGCCGGGTTGCTCCTGCCCCCAGCCGTCCAGCAGCGTCAGACAGGCATCGGCCTCGGCAGGGCCGATGTGCTGCCGTCGGAACAGGTCCGACAGGCTCAGGCCCGCATCCAGCCGGAGGCCGGCGGCGGTTGCGATGGCGCCGAAGGGACTGGTCTGGGTCACCCAGGCGGCCTCGCACTGCCCCCTCAGAGCCTCCCGGCGGAGCACCTTGGCTTCGACCTTGGCCAGGTCCTCCGACTCCAGGGCCCCCACCTCTCGGGCCACGGCCAGCAGCCGGGCATCCGCCAGATCGCAGGCCAGGCCCAGCCGGTGCTCCGCCCGGGCCGTCAGCATGCGGTAGGGCTCGTCCGTCCCCTTGGTGACGAGGTCATCGACCATCACGCCCAGGTAGGCCTGCTCGCGGCCGAGGACGATGGGCTCCTGCTCCCGCAGCCAGCGCACGGCATTGATGCCCGCCAGCAGACCCTGGCCCGCCGCCTCCTCGTAGCCCGTGGTGCCGTTGATCTGGCCCGCGAACCACACGCCCTCCAGGCCTTCGACCGAGAGATCCCGGTGGAGCTGCAGCGGATCGAAGCTGTCGTACTCGATGGCGTAGCCGGGCCGCAGGATCTCGGCGGCCTCGAAGCCCGGGAGGCTGCGCACCATCCGCAGCTGCACGTCCGGGGGCATGGAGGTGGACAGGCCCGCCAAGTAGATCTCCTCCGTCTCGAGGCTCTCCGGTTCCACGAAGATCTGATGGCGGCCCTTGTCCGGGAACTTCACGAACTTGTCCTCGATGGAGGGGCAGTAGCGGGGCCCGACCCCCTCGATGTGCCCCCCGTAGAGGCTGGACTGCGGCAGGTTCTCCCGCACGATGGCCTCGGTCTGGGCCGTGGTGTGGACGATGTGGCAGGGCACCTGGGGCTGCGGAATGCCGGGGCTGCAGAAGCTGAAGGGCCTCGGTGGGTCGTCACCGGGCTGGACCTGCAGTCGCGTGAAGTCGATGCTGGCCCGGGCGAGGCGGGGGCTGGTGCCCGTCTTGAGGCGCCGGTGCCGCAGGCCCAGGGCCCGCAGCTGCTCGGCCAGGTGGGTGCTGGCCGGCTCCCCGGCGCGCCCGGCCTCGAGGCGTCGCGCTCCGATGAGGATGCGGCCGTTGAGGAAGGTGCCGCTGGTCACCACCACGGCATCGCAGGGGAGGATCGATCCATCCAGCAGCTCGACCCCCCGGAGGCCCCGGGTGCCTTCCCGCCAGACCAGGGCCGCCGCCGTGCCCTGCCGCAGCTTCAGGTGCTCCAGATGCTCCAGGAGTCGCCGGGCCGCGATGCGGTACTTCACCTTGTCCGCCTGGGCCCGGGGGCCCCGCACGGCCACGCCGCGGCTTTCGTTGAGGATGCGGAAGTGGATGCCCGTGGCGTCGATGAGGCGCCCCATGGCGCCCCCCAGGGCGTCCAGCTCCCGCACCATGTGTCCCTTGCCGACGCCGCCGATGCTGGGATTGCAGCTCATCTGGCCGATCTGGTCGAGGTTCATGGTGAGCAGGGTCGTGGTCAGGCCCATCCTCGCGGCGATGTGGGCCGCCTCGATCCCAGCATGTCCACCGCCGATCACCACCAGATGCTTCAACCTCTATCCTCCGAAGGAAGCCAGCATACCCTCGCCCGCCGACTCCAGCCTCCCCCGCCCCAGATGTGAGAAACTGTCCCCATGCGACCCCGTCTGAGTCCCGAGGAACGCCGTGCCCGGCGCCAGCGCGCCATGCGCCGGTCCATGTTCGTGCTGCCCTCCAGCATCACCATGGCCTCCGTGTTCTGCGGCTTCTCCAGCGTGGTGATGTCCATCAACGCCGCCGGCGCCACCCCAGAGCGCTATTTCCTGTGGGCCGCCGGCCTGCTGGTGCTGGCAGGGGTCTTCGATGGACTGGACGGACGCGTGGCCCGCGCCACCAACACCGCCACCGATTTCGGCGTCCAGCTGGACAGCCTGGCGGACGTGGTCAGCTTCGGCATGGCCCCGGCCATCCTGGCCTACCGCTACGCCTTCTTCCAGTTGGGCATCCACGACTCCCACCTGCGGGCGGCCGGCTGGGCCGCCTGTTTCGTCTTCACCGCCTGCGGCGCCCTCCGCCTGGCCCGCTTCAACGTGCAGGTGGGCGCGGTGGACTCCCGCTACTTCGTGGGACTACCCATCCCCGCCGGGGCCGCCTGCGTGGCCTCCGTCATCATCTGGCACCCCACCCCGCCCGGCACGACCGCCCTGGCCTATTCCTTCGCCGCGGGGCTCTTCCTCGTGGGCCTGCTGATGGTCTCCACCATCCGCTTTTCCAGCTTCAAGAAGAAGGCGACCTCGCTGCGCTCGGTCATGGTCACCTACCTCAGCGTGACGATCCTCCTGGCCCTCCTGGTCCTCTTCCAGCAGCGCTTCTTCGTGGGCTTCTTCGCGGCCTACATCACCCTGACGCTGCTCATGAACCTGGCCTGGAAGGCCGGCTGGCGGGGCGTGGAGCCCCCCCATGACGGCCCCGAGGATCCGGAGACCGTGCACTAGTCCAAGTCGTCTGGCTCTCGTTCCTACAGCTGTGTGGCGCCGGCAGGCACGGCCACGCCGGCCACGGCAGCCACCTTGGCGTTGGACATCAGCTTGCCGCCGGTCCCTGGACCGATGCCCAGCGCCGCTCCCTGCTTGACCCCGGCCTCCGTGGTCGCGGCCGTCGGGATCTTGATGCCCGCCATGCGCTGGATCAGGAAGCTGGCCGCGGAGGAGCCATCCCCCGCCACGTGGTCCCCGGCCAGCAGGACGATGGCATCCGGCTTGCGCCCGCTCAGGGTTCCGATGGCCTTGCCCATGTCCTGGGGACCCTTCACATCCACGACGATGACCTTCAGTCCGGCGGCCGCGCCCGTGAGGGCGGCCAGGGAAGCCTTGCTGCCATTGGCATCGCAGACCACCGCCACCGTCTCGCACTGTGGCCAGGATTTCTTCATCGCACTGAACATCGCGTCGTAGTCGCCAGCCACCAGGGCCGGAGCGGCCAGGGCCAGGAAGACGAACGCAGGTCGCAGCATCGACATGGAACCACCTCCAGAGGATGCTTCATCGGCAATCCGGCCGGTTGTCTGAACTTCAGATCAGGTGTGGGTTTTTTCCTGCTAAGTCAGGATGCCGGCGATGCAGGCACTGAGGAAGTTGGCCAGAGTGCCCGCCAGCATGGCCCGGACGCCCAGGCGGGCCAGGTCGCCCCGCCGCTCCGGCACCAGGGCGCCGATGCCCCCCACCTGGATGGCGATGCTGCTGAAGTTGGCGAAGCCGCACAGGGCGAAGGTGGAGATGAGCCTGGCCTTGGCGGAGAGCCCCGTCATGTTCCCCAGGTCGAGGAAGGCCACGAACTCGTTCACCACCATGCGCTTGCCCAGCAGCCCACCCACCTGGCCGGCTTCGCCCCAGGGCACGCCCATGAGGAAGGCCGGGATCTTGAAGACCCAGCCCAGCACCAGCTCGAGGCTGAACCCGGGATGGATGGCCTTCATCAGCCCGTTGAGCAGGTAGATGAGGGCGATGAAGGCGATGAGCATGACCGCCACGTTGAAGGCCAGCTGCCCGCCTTCGAAGGCACCTCGCGCCGCGGCGTCCAGCACGTTGGCATCGTGGTTGGGGATGTCCACCTTGATCTCGCCGGAGGTCTCGGGCGTTTCCGTCTCCGGTTCGAGCAGCTTGGCCATCATCACCGCGCCGGGCGCCGTCATGATCACGGCGGTGAGCAGGTGCACGATGTCCACGTGCGCCACCTGCACGTAGGCCACCATGATGCTGCCGGATACGTGCGCCATGCCCGCCGTCATGATCACCATGAGCTCGCTGCGGGTCATCTTCGCCAGGAAGGGCCGGATGGTGAGCGGCGCTTCGGTCTGGCCCATGAGGATGCTGGCGGCCACGCTCACGCTTTCGGCGCCGGAGACCTTGAGGAAGCGGCCCATGGCCCGGGCGGCAGCGCCCACCACCCACTGCATGACGCCCAAGTAGTAGAGCACCGCGAAGATCGACGCCACGAAGATGATGGTCGGCAGTACCGCGAAGGCGAAGACCATCCCCACCTTGCCGGCGGGACCATCGGACAGGGACCCGAACACGAAGCTCGCCCCCTCGTGGGCATAAGCCATGAGGTGCTCGACCACGATCCGCATCCGGTCGAAGGAGGAACCCACCAGGTTCCCCCGCAGCAGGCCCAGCACGATGACGCCGAAGAGGCTCCAGTTGAGGGTCTTGTTTTCATAGGAGGCGAAACGGCGCAGCAGCATGGGCGTGAACATCAGCGCCAGCACCACCCAGCCTGCGCCCCTCGGGAAGGGCAGGAAGGACAGCAGACCGGAGATCAGCGTCCCCTTGAGCACGATCAGGGCGAAGATCCACTGGAGCCCCAGGCCCCAGGCGATGGTCTTCCAGTGGATGGCACTCCGCTTGTGCGAAAGCACGTACGCAAGGGCCACAAAGGCCACGATTCCGGCCAAGCCGATCAACCGTTCCATCAGGAACTCCCTACAGTTCGTGGTTCAGGGCCTCGATGGCCTGCTCCATGTGGAAACGGGCCCGGCCCAGGATGCCCTCCCGCTGCATGACCAGCACCAGGGTGCACTGCTCCCGGGCCCCAATCATGAGGATCCAGTGCTGGTCCGTCGCGAAGGCCACCTGCTTCACCTCGCCGCGGTCGAACTCCTCGACCGCCTGCTGGAGGTGGCGCTTCACCACGTGCTGGTACGCCCCCAGAAGTTGAAGTCCCTCGTTGGACACCTGGATGGTGCGCGAGCAGATGGGGTCCCCGTCCCGGTCGTTGAAGGTCGCGGCCAGGGCCTCGGGCACTCGTTCGATGAGCTGATCCAGGATTTGCTGGAACATGGCGGGACTCCGGTGATGCGTGCCCAAAGCATGACCGGAGTCCCGCCGGATGCAAAACGACCCTTTAGTCTCCCCGACGATGCGGCGATGGGAGGTCTTGTCAGGAGCGCTAAATTCCCCGCACTGCCTGGAGGGCCCATGTGCCCAGCAGCAGCGCCCAGACGGACAGGCGCAGGACCCGTGAATCCGGGAGCCCGGGGTAGGGATCGCCCCGCCACGCCCGGCGGAGGTCCCAGACCGCAAGAAGCGGCAGCAGCGCGGCTGCGCCCGCAGCGACCGGATGCCAGTGGAAGGCCCCGGCCCAGTCCCATCGGCCCAGGGCCAGGACGCAGCGGGTCAGACCGCAGGTGGCGCAGGCGAACCCCGTCAGGCGCTTGAAGGCGCAGCCCGGGAGCAGGGCCGACACGGGCTGCAGGAACCCCGAGGCCCAGGTTCCTAGGGCCGCCAGCAGGGCACCCAGCGCCACCCAGGGGACGCGCCTCATGCGGCCATCCGGAGCATGAGCAGCATCAGGATGGAGAGCCCCAGGGCGAAACAGCCCAGCAGGACCAGGTGAACCACCGTGGCCGCCACGCCCCGCCAAGGCTCACAGCCGTGCCGGGCCGCCAGGGCGAATCCCCGGAACAGCCAGAGGTAGCCGTCCACCACCAGGAGGGGCAGCGCCAAGAGCGGCCCCAGGATGGGCAGGAAGCCCGCCAGCCCCAGCAGGGTCCCCAGGGCCGTGATGCGAAGCGCCTCGGCTTCGGCGAGGAGGCTGGTCCGGAAGCCACGCTTCTGCTTCAGGCCACCCAGCAGCCAGAGGCCCGTGTGGTCCCAGACCGCGTGGTGGAGCCAGGTTCCCAGCACCCCGATGGGCACGACCAGCAGCAGCCAGGGCCAGACCTGGCCGAAGGTCGGCGGGACGGGCAGGGTCCGCAGGAAGGCTTGGAGGTTCTCCGGGTCCAGCCCGAACCAGTCGAACACTCCGGGCGGGAGCGCCCCCTGGCGGAGCGAGGCGTAGGCCTGGAGGGATCGCACCGCCGTCAGGGCCGAGTTCACGAGGGCCAGCGGCACCCAGACCAGCGCCATGTCCCGGACGGCCCTGCCCAGGGGGGGCGGCGGCCACTGGAACGCGGTGCCGGGGTGCCGCAGGGCCCGGAAGGAGGTCACGAAGGGGAGGACCATCACCGGCCCAGGAAGATCGCTTCGAATTCGCGCAAGGCGATCGGGTCCCCATCCCGCTTCAGGGGACCCTGGAAATCCCTGGGGCTCAGGTCGGCGAATTCCCCGAAAGTGGCCACGTTCCCGTTGATGTAGGCGATGAATTCATCCTGGCGGCCCCGGATGTAGGGACGGAAGGGGCGGGACATGACGCCGAGTACCGCCGAATCCAGGGCCGTCCAGGTGCGGAGGTGGCTTTCGAAGCCGGTCCTGCCCTCCCAGTAGCGGTACGAGGTGAGCATCTTGGCACCCACCGAAAAAGGCACCACGGGCAGGCGGCCCTTCTCGGCCCGCCCCTCCACCAGGTAGACCCGGTGGCCGGGACGCTGGTACACCAGCCGCAGCCTCCCCCGGAGGCCCCGCGTATCGTCGATGCTCCAGGCACCGTCCGGATGGACAAAGGCGTAAAAACCCGGCACGAACTGACAGTGCCGCCACATGGCCGCGCCCAGTACCGGATGATCGAAGAGCTTCTCCATGGTGGCCACGCGCACGTGCTTCGGCTGGGTCCGGGTTTCGAACACGAAATCGGCCCGCTTCACGATGTCCAGGGCCTCAGCCCGGGCCGCCGGCGGCAGCTGGTCCAGGAAGTCGGGAGTCTGGGCCTGAACAACAACGGCCAGGAGGATCCAATACAGGGCTTTCATGGAAAAACGCTAACACTTCCCCGCCGAAATGGTGGTTCTTCACCCGGGGGCACTCCAAGCCGATGGGATCAGGATGGCCACCCCCCTCCGCCACATGCCCATGACCCCGCTGGACGAACTCCGCGCCTGGCTGGGCAGCCCCATGGAGACGGATGCCGGTGCCCAGGTCCGCCTCAGCCAGTTGCTGCAGCAACTCCGCCAGCTCGCCCTTCCCGAACTCGGAAACCGCCTGGTCAAGCCCTCCACTCCGCCGTCCTTGAAGCGCTTCCTGTTCGGACTCACGGCGAAATTCGACTGGCCGGAGTGGGTACCCTGGCTGCACCAGGTCCTGCAGCACGAGCCAGACCTGGGCGTCTTCGACGAAGGCTGCGCCGCCCTGGGCCGCCTGGAGCTCCGCTCCGCGCGGGAGGCCCTCCAGAAACTGGAGGCCCAGCGCACCGATCCCGATCGCCAGCTGATCCTGCGCCGGGAACTCGGCGCTGCGGATCCCCAGCAGCCCCTCTCCTTCTACCTGGGCCGGCTCCTCGAAGGCGAGGCGAATCCCCGCCTGGCCCACCAGGGTGCCCGGGGGCTGGCCATGGTGGCCGAACCCAGGGATCTTCCCGCCCTCTGGGAGGCCATGCCTGGGGCCGACCCCCTCGCCTTCCGCCTCCTGCTCCGGGCCGTGACCGAGCTTCCCGGAGGTCCTCAGGGGGCCCTGCTGCTGGGGTTGTTCCAGGAGACCCTGCAGATCCTGGAGGATCTCGAAGGTCTGGACACCCTCACGCAGCAGGTCCAGGTCGGGGCGCGCACCGCGGCCAGGTCGGTCCTGGTCGCGGCCCTGGCGGCCCGCATGGGCGGACAGCACCCGGGCGTCATCCGCACCCTGCAGGAGGCCCTTGATGCCGGGGAGGAGGGCCATCCCATCCCACAGGTGGAACAGCTGCGGGAACAGGCCAAGGGCCCTTACGAGCGCTTCGTCACGGACTCCCTGATCATCCTGCTGGAAGGCAAGGTGGCCCGATTCAGCGCCATGGTGACCGAGGCCCAGGACCTGGCCGCCAGGCAGCAGGCCTCCCTGGGCATCACGCTGAACCTGGTCTGCGAGGCGCTGGTCCATCAGGTGGTGACCATGGGGACCCTCGCCAACGCCCAGGCCGTCCCCGTCCTACAGGAGGCCTTCGACCGCTTTTCGAACAGCGAGGGTCTGGACCACGCGTTCTGCCGCCTGGTGCCCGCCACGGACGAGGCCGCCCTGGGGCGGGTCCTGGCTGTCACGGATCCGAAGCGCCGCCTGGCCTGTCTGGACGTGCTCGGCGCCCGCGAGGAGGACGCCCTGATGGCTTTCTTCATGCGGGCCATGCAGGATGGCATCGTCGAAGTCGGGCACCGGGCCATGCATCACCTCGGGAAGCTGCCCTCGAGCTTTCCCGCGGTCATGAGCCTCTTCGAGTCCGGCCAGCCCGAGCAGGTCCGCACCGCCCTCCGCATCTTCACCGTCAACGGCACCCAGGCCGCGGCGGAACCCTTGATGGCCTTCCTGCGGACCGATGTCCGCGATGACCTCGTCCTCGAGGCGGTGGAGGCCCTGGGTGCCACCCATTGTCCCAGCGCCAGCACCGTCCTGCTGGACCTCCTCCACGATGGGAAACCGGCCCGCCTCCAGGAGGCCCTGGTGGAGGCCCTGGCGGGGCTCGCGACGCCCGAAGCGGGGTTGGGGCTCCTGGCCAAGTCCGCCCATCTCAAGCTGTCCCAGGTGCTCATCCGGGCCCTGGAAGGACTGCTCGCGGCCTTCCCGGGGTTCGAACGCCCCCTCCCCATGGAGTGCCTGCCGTCCCTGGAGCAGCTCATCACCCGCTGTTGCGATGACCGCGAGGGCGAGGGACAGCGGCTCCGGGCCATCCTCGCCACGCAGCATCTCTACTGCTTCGACCAGGGTCTCTACTCCCGCCTGAAGGACACCTTCTCCGATTTCCTCTTCGACCTGCGGACCAAGGGCGACTGGGACCGCGACACCAACGACCGGGTCGCGGCCATCGTGAAGGAGCTCGGGCGGCGCAGCGCCAGCCTCGGCCACATCGCGGGCAGCGAAGAGAAGGTGCGCGCCATGGTGAATGGCCTCCCTCCCCAGGGTCCCGGCCGGGGCACCTCGCTGTTGGCTCTGCGCGAGGCCCTCCAGGATCCCGAGTTCATCCTCCGGACCGAGCTGGCCGGGGAGCTGGCCGCCTTCGTCATCCGGGAGATCGCCCGCACGGATCAGGATTGGCGTGAGCTGGCCCGGCTCTGCGAGATCGGGGGGCTCACCCGGCAGCTCGACCTCGTGGAACCCCTCAAGGACATCTTCAAGGGAGCTTCCGGCCTCGGGTTGCGCAGCGCTGCCAAGGAAGCACTCCTGGCCCTGGGACTGAACGAGGCCGACATCACCCGGCGGGCCCCCATCACCACGATCCTCCTGCTGGAGCCCAGTGCCTTCTTCCGGAAGCGGCTGATGGCGGCGCTCGGATCGAAGTGGGAGGTCCGGGAGGTGGGAAGCCGCACCGAAGCCGCGCCCCTGCTCTCCGAGCGCCCCGTCGACCTGCTCATCTCCGAGCAGGCCGATGCCATGGGGGACCTCCGCCCGTGGCTGAAGATGCAGGTCGAGATGCGACGATGCCGGCAGGTCCTCCTGTCCACGGCGGCCCGGGACACCAGCCCCGGCGAGCCCTGGCTCATGGGTACGCTCTACAAGCCCTATGCACCCGAGGCGCTTCTGAAGGCGCTGGAGCCCTGATCGAGCGGATATGCTTTCCCCAGATCCGAGGCCCTCATGCACGTCCTGTCTCCATGGTTCCGAACCCCGGCCGCGCTGCTCTGCGCGCTGCCGGTCCTGGCCCAGGCCCCGGACGGCGACCTGGCGGAGCGGTTGTACCGAAGTGGTGAAAGGGCTTACGCATCAAAGGCCTACAAGGAGGCTCTCGACACCTGGGGCCAGCTGCTCCAGACCAGCCCGCAGAGTGAGTTCGCTCCGAAGGTCCTGCTCCGGCTCGCCCAGCACCAGGTGGACGTCGAGCGGAAGCCCGAGGCGGCCATGCCCCACCTGGATCGCCTCCGCAGCGAATACATCAAGTCCCCTGAAGCCGCCGACGGGCTGCTCCTGAGGGGCATCCTGCAGGGGCGGCAGGCCCGCCGCCCCGCGGAACTGAAAGATGCCATGGCGGACTTCAACCGCGTCCTTGACCTCTTCCCCGACGCCGGGGCCTGCGCCGAGGCCCGCCTCCAGCTGGGCCGGGCCTGGCGGGACCAGGGCCAGTGGGGCAGGGCCCTCCAGCACTTCGTGGAGGCCTTCCGTCTCCACGCCGGCTCAGCGGTGGCTCCCCGGGCCATGCTCGAGGCCGCCGGCACGATGGACCTTTCCGGCGACCTCCCCGGCTGCCTCAGGATGTTGCAGCAACTGAGGACCGAGCACCCCCAGACCCCCGAGGCGCAGGAGGCCGCCTGGCGGACCAGCGCCCTGGTGAAACACCGCCTCCAGAAGCCCCCGCTCCGCAGCGAAGGGCCCTGGCCCGCGGGCCGGGCGAAGTGGTTGAAGACCCCGACCCTGCTGGCCCTCGCGCCGGACGGGGAGCTGCTCATCTTCCAGCATGACCTCGACCGGGTCTTCCGCCTGCACGGCGCCGAGCTGGTGCCCCAGGGACCTCCGGCGCCCGGCACCCGGGTCCTGTGTTCTGGCCCCGGGGGAGCGCTCTGGCAGCTGTCCAAGAACGCCCTGGTCCGGGAGGAGGGCGGCCCCGCCCAGCCCCTGGGCACCCTGGCCGCCATCTCGGGCGCGGCCCTGGACCGTTGGGGCAACCTCTGGGTGGCGGATGCCAAGACCCCCGCCCTGACCCTGTTCACGCCGGAGGGGGGTTCGCGCACCATGGCCTCTCCGACCGCAGGCGCCCTCGCGCCGCTCCCCACGGGCGGTCTGGTCATTTCGGCCGATGCAGACCGGAAGCTGCTCTTCCTCGACGCCGATGGCCAGCCGCGCATCGTCGTCCCCTACGGCAAGGATCTGCCCGCGCCCTTCAAGGCGGTGACGGCCCTGGCCACGGACGGTGTCGGACACGTCGCCGCCCTGGTGGATGGCGGTGAATTCGGAGAGGGGGTGGTGATCTTCGGCCCCGATGGCGCCGTGCTGCGATACGCCACCTTCAAGGCCCTGGGCATCAGCGGCCGCATCACCTCCCTGGTCATGGACCGCTCGGGCGGCCTGATCCTGTGCGACCGCCGCAATGACCTGCTGATCCGGTTGAACTGACATGCGATTCCGACTCCTCCTGTGCATCCCCCTGCTCTGCGGCCTGCTGTCGGCCCAGGACGCCGCCCTCAAGGACACGTTCCTGCAGGCCAAGGCCCTCTGGGCCACCCAGGGGGACCGGGAGGCCGCAACCGCGCGCTTCGACACGGTCGTGGCCGCCCTCGCCCCGAAGGCCGCCGGGCTGGAACCCGAGTGGAACCAGGTGCTGTGCGAAAGCTACAACTGGCTGGCCGTCCTGGATGATCGCAGCCCCCAGAACAAGGCCCGGGCCCAGGTGCGGCTCCAGGCCCTGATGGATCTCAATCCCGATTTCGAGCTGGACCGGACCCTGACCTCCCAGCGCCTCACGGCCCTGTTCGAGCGGATGAAGGGCGAGAAGTTCGCCCTGGTCAAGCTGAGCTACCTGCCCGAGGGGGGCCGCTTGACCATCGATGGCCACCCCACGGCCCCCCTGCCGAGGAAGTTCCTCCCCTTCGGAGCCCACAGGCTCAGCTACGCGCGACCCGGCTACGCCACCGCCGAACTCCCCCTGGAACTCGTTCCCCATGACGCGAAGGCCGCCGACTTCAAGCTGACCCGGACCGCCTCCACCATCACGCTCTACGTCCAACCGAGCGACGTGGAGGTCCTGCTGGACGGACAGAGCCTCGGCTATGCCATCGGCAAGGCCGGTCCGGATGCCGCCGCCGTCGCCATCCCCCTGGGGCTGCGCCCGGAAGAGCTCTCCTCCGCCTTCGTCATCCCCGAGCTCCGCCCCGGCAAGCATCGCCTCGAGCTGCGCGCGCCCTGCCTCCGGACCAGGGTCCTCGAGCTCGGCGCGGACCTGGCGACGCCTGCGGCCGACCACACCCTTGAACCCATCCGCCTGGAACCCTCCCGCGGCTCCCTGTCCGTTTCCTCCCCCTGGCCTGGAGGCGAGCTGTTCCTCTCAGGCCAGAGCCGGGGACTCCTGCCCCTCGCGAACCTCCCCGTGTGCACCGGGACCTACGACCTGCTGGTGCG
Source organism: Geothrix sp. (assembly GCF_030219325.1). Taxonomy (NCBI): domain Bacteria; kingdom Pseudomonadati; phylum Acidobacteriota; class Holophagae; order Holophagales; family Holophagaceae; genus Geothrix; species Geothrix sp. The sequence continues at coordinate 3,539,434 of NZ_CP126625.1, forward strand.
ATTCCCGACCGGCGGCTATTCCCAGCGCCTCGTCGTGGAGGACGGCAAGACCGTGAGCCTGGAGGCCCGTCCGAAACCCCGCCTGGCCTTTGCCGGGCTGGAAGGCGGGGACTTCACGGGGCGCACCCGATTCCTGGCGCAGCTCGAAGCCCTCGGAGATCGGCTGCAGCAGGTGGCCTTCGTGCCCGCCCGCCCGGACGAGCCTCCGGCCGATGCCCTGGCCCGACTGAAGGCCTCGCGGGAAGCGGAGCTGATCCTGCTGGCCAAGCCGGTTCCCGACAAGGTGATCCACCGGGTCGAGCTGGTGATCGCCACCCTCGATGGGGAGGAGGAGCACCTCCTGGTGAAGCCCCTGGAGCAGGACCCGCTGGCCTCCTTGGCCACGCGACTGAATGCGGTCCCGAGCCTCCAGCGACCCAGCCTGGGCGCCACGCTCCTGGATGTCCCGGGCGAGCCTGGTCCGTGGGTGCTGGCCGCCACCGAACCGGCTCTGAAGGCCGGCCTGCAGGTCGGCAAGGCCATCCTGCAGGCCCAGGGGAAGCCGGTCGCCACCGTCCAGGAGCTCCGTCCGCTGCTGGAAGCCGCCAAGGGCACCCTCCCCCTGAGCCAGGATGCCCCCCCGTTGACCCTGCCCCTGCAATTGGAGGCGCTGGAGGTCCGCCTGGGCGCGCCGGAGCTCTGCTACCCGGCCGTACTCGCGCAGCTGCGGCTGCTCTACGCAGGCGCCAAGGGGGACGAGGCCAACCTCATCAAGCTCAACCTGGCCCTCGTCCTGATGCAGTTCAGGAAATACGACAAGGCCATCGAGCTCCTGCGGGACGCACGCCTGAGCACGGTCCGGGGCGTCAGCCAGGGCACCCTCGACTATCACACGGGCCTGTGCTTCCTCCACCTGGGCACCAGCTACCAGTCGGAAGCGGGTCAGGCATTCCGCCAGGCACTGAAGTATCCTCAGTCAACCCTTCTCGGTCCCGATGGTCCCCTGGTCGCCCCCCTGGCAAGACAGGCCCTCGAAGATCTGAAGTGAGTGGGAGGAATCCATGCAAGAGCAGCGCGGTGAAGGCAAGATCGGATGCATCGTCTCCATGCTCGTGCTCGGCCTGATCATCGCCGTGGCCATCAAGGCGGTCCCGATCTACTACGGCAACAGCGAGCTGGTCGATGCCTGCGACTTCATCGCCAGCGGAGGCAGCAAGAAGCCCATCGAGACCCTGGAGCGCGAGGTCAAGGAGAAGGCCCGCGAGCTGAACGTGATTGAGGCACTGACCGACAAGGGCGCCATCCGCATCACCAAGACCTCGGGCGGAGATGCCGGGACCTGCACCATCGTCCTTCGCTACAAGCGCACCATCGACTTCTACGGCGTCTACAAGTTCACCCTGGTGACCGACAAGCGCATCTCCAAGCCCATCTTCGAGAACATCAGCTAGGGTCTTGCGGTCCGGAACGCCTCGCGGCACCCTGCCCACATGCTTCTGTCACTCCCCCAAGACAGGTTCCTGGCGGCCCGTGAGGCCCTGGGGTCCGTGCGCATCCCGGGTTCGAAGTCCGTCACCAACCGGGCGCTGCTCCTGGCTGCCCTCGCCCCGGGCACCAGCCACCTCCAAGGTGGCCTCGAGGCCGAGGACACCCGCTGGATGCGGCAGGCCCTGCGGGACCTGGGGATTCCGGTCGTAGAGCAAGGTGGAACATGGGGCATCCAGGGAGGCGGGCGACCCCGGGCCCAGGGCCCCCTCTGGCTTGGGGCTTCGGGCACCACGCTGCGGTTCCTCCTGCCCTGGCTGGCCCTCTGCGCCGAGGGACCGGTCCGGCTCGAGGGGGATCCCCGGCTCTTCGAAAGACCGCTCGGCCCCCTGCTCGGCCCCCTGGAGGCCCTGGGCGCCCAGTGGTCCGCCGATGCCTCCGGGGCCTGGCTCCGACCGAGCCCAGTGCCGCCCGGACGGCTGGAACTCAAGGTGGATGCGCGCCTCAGCAGCCAGTTCCTGTCCGGTCTGGCCCTGGCGGCGGCGGGCCTGCCCGGGCCCAGCCTGCTCACCTGGGAGGAGGTGGCCAGCCCCAGCTACCTGACCCTCACCACCCAGTGGCTGCGGCGCTTCAGCTGCGGGGCCATCCTGGAAGCGGGGCGGTGGCAGATTCCGGGCGGAGCCCTCCAGCCCCGGGATTTGGTCTTGCCCGGAGACTGGAGCGGCGCGGCGGCCTTCCTCGCCGCCGCGGGAGTCACGGGACGGCGGCTCCAGGTAAGCCCCCTGGATCCCGAGGATGCCCAGGGCGACCGGACCATGGTGGCCCTATTGGAAGCGGCCGGGTGCGCGATCCGCTGGCTCGACGCCCAGACCCTCGAAGTCCAGGGGCCTCTCCGGCGTGGCCTGGACGCGGACTTGACGGACTGTCCCGACCTGGGTCCCGTGCTGGCGGCCCTCGCGGCCCTGGCCCCGGGTCCCTCGGAGCTGCGGGGGCTCCACACACTGCCCCTCAAGGAATGCGATCGCCTGGATGCCTCGGCGGAGCTGGTGCGGTGGCTGGGCGGCCAGGCGGAGGTCATCGGGGACCACACCCTGCGCGTCGCACCAGGGAGGGCTGTGGCCGACCGGAGCCCTTTCAACCCGCGCAACGACCATCGCATGGCCTTCGCCGCCGCCCTGGGCGGTCTGCGCTGGGGTGGAGACCTGCTGGATCCCCACTGTGTGGCGAAGACCTTCCCGGACTTCTGGGAGGTTTGGCGGGGGATGCTCGGATGCTGAGGGCCGCCTGGCTGGGCGACGGGAAGGCCCCCTGGGGCCTGGACCGGGGCCGGCGCTGGGGAGATCCGGCCTGGGCTCTGGCGGCCATCTCACAGGCCTGGCTGCTGGGGGGCCGGGAAGGCCGCTGGCCCCGCCTGGAACAGGAGGCCCGCCGTCCCCTGGGACCCCGTGTGGTGCGGATTCCCGCGACCTTCGAAGCGCATCCCGATCCCGCCTGGGTGGCCCTGCTCCGCCATGGCAGCGCCGGCGTGGCCCCCGCCCTGCGGGGGCCTCGGGAGGACGAGCTGCTGGCCTGGGCCTGGGAGGCCCTCCTGGCTGGAGACGGCACCCCCTGGATGGCCGCGGGTTCGCTTCTGCTGGACCTGCCCCAGCGGCTCCGCTGGGTGGCCCTGCTCGGCGCCGTGGATGAAGCGGGCACCCTCCACCTTCCCCCTTATCTGGACCTGATCCCGGCCGGATGGCGGTCGCTTCCGCTGGGCTGGTGGGAGTTCATGCTGAGATCCCAGGATGCCGAGGGCCGCCTGCTGCCGGAGGGGCCCCTCGATCCCGGACTGCCCTGGCCCGCCATCCAGCGCCACGCCGAGCCGATGCTGCTCTCCGAACTGCCGGAGGACCTGGTCCCCCATCACGACTCCAGTTGGCTGCACCCGGGCCCGGACGGCGCCTGGATGCTGGATCCGCGGCTCCGGGCCTGGGCCCGGGGCTTCGGCGCCTCGGCTCGGGGCCTGGAACCGCTGGTGCCCCGGAACCTGGGGGCGGGCCGCCCACCGGAGCCCGCGCTCGCCGGGGTCCTGGCCCTCCAGATGCCCCCGGACCCACCGCCGGGTTGGGCACCCTCACTGGAGGCGGACCTCCAGGAGAAAGTCTCCCGCCCCGAGCCGCCCCCCGCCTCCAGCCACCCGACCTGGGACCGGCTGCGGATGCGCTGGGGCGGGGCCACGGCCGAATCCACGCCGGGCTATCCAGCCTGGGGGACCCTGGCCCATCCCTGCGCCGACCCCTTCCACTGGATGGCGCAGGGCCAGGAGGCCTTGCGGGCCTGCGAGCCGGAGGGGGCCCTGCGGGCCTTCACCCTGGCCCATGCGCACTTCGTCCGGCTGGGCTCCCCCGGGTGGACCTCCCGGGCCGCCTCCAACGCGGCCTTCATGGCCCTGCAGTGGGCGGACCTGCCCGCCCACCGGCGCTGGGCGGCCCTGCGGGGACCCCTGCCCCAACCCTGGCATGACCATGAGGCGGCCCAGCTGGCGGAGGTATACCTCGAGCCGCCGGCAGCCCTGGCCCGCATCCGGAGCCTGGTCGAAACCCACCCGGACTTCGCTCCGGCCTGGGGCCTGCTGGCGGGCCACGGCCTGGATGGAGAGCAGTGGGACCTGGTGCGGGAAGCCCTGCCCCACATCGGTGGCCATCCCTACGCGCAGTTCCTCCAGGCGGCCCTGGGGCCCCTCGTCGAGGACCCGCCCGGCGATGCCGATCCAGAGACCCGGGTCAGCTGGGGGGCCCACCGGCTGTTCCGCGGCCACGGTTCGTCTCGGGCGTTCTGGGCGGCCTGGCGGGACTGCCCAGCCCAGGTCATGCGCCTGGAACTGGGCCTCCAGGTGCTGGAGCGGGTCCCGGAAGAGCGGTCGGCCCTGCGTCTGCTCGCCCTCCAGGCCATCGCCGACCGGGCGGACTCGAACCGGCACCAGCGGCGGCTGGCGGCCCTCTGGCCCCGGCACGACACGGACCAGGATCCGGCCCCCACCCTCCTCTTCAAGGACTGGCTGGCCAAGCGAGAGACGCCCACCTGGATCGCCTGGGAGGAGGAAGGGCAGGTCCATTCCCTGGGCACGGGCGAAGCGCCCCCGGACGGGGCGCTCAGCCGCCTCGCCAAGGATGGGACGCTGCCACCCTTCCTGCACGGTGACTGGGTCTGGCGGGGCCATCCGCTGATCTGGGAGGGGTGCTCCGTGGGCGCGGTGCTGCTGGCCCAGCCGGCAGAACGGCCGCCCCAACCTCCCCTGGAGCCCCTGCTGATCGCGCCCTGGCTGGCCCGGATCCGCGCGCGGCGGCCCGCGGAATCCATCGTGGAATCCGGGCTCCTGTGGACGGATGGCAGCGAGCCCATGGCTTCGGTCCTGCGCGAGCTGGATCGTGTGGCGGGCTCGGATCTGCCGGTGCTGATCCTGGGTCCCACGGGTACCGGCAAGGAGCTGGCGGCCACCGAGGTCCACCGCCGCTCGGGCCGCTCCGGTCAGCTGGTGGCCGTGAACTGCTCGGCCTTCGCTGAGGGGCTGCTGGAATCGGAGCTCTTCGGACACGTGAAGGGCGCCTTCACCGGGGCCGACCGGGACCGTCGCGGCGCCATCGAGATGGCCCGGGGCGGCACCCTGTTCCTGGATGAAGTGGCGGATCTGTCCCCGCGCCTCCAGTCCCTGCTGCTCCGGGTGCTTCAGGAGCGGGAGATCCGCCGGGTCGGCTCCGATCACGCCGTGAAGGTGGACGTCCGCTTCATCGCCGCCACCCACCGCCCCCTGGAGGAGCTGGCCGCGGTCGGCAGCTTCCGGCGCGACCTGCTCTTTCGGCTGCAGGGGGCCGTGCTCCACCTACCGCCGCTGCTCGAACGGCGCCACGAGTTCCCCTACCTCCTGCCCCGTCTCGCCATCCGCGCGGCCCAGGCCGCGAGGCGACCCATCCCCGCCCTGGCCCCCGGCCTGCCCCAGGCCCTGGCGAAGCGCCCCTGGCCCGGCAACGTGCGGGAGCTGCTCCACGCCCTGGAGCGCGCGATCCTGCGCTGCGAGGACGGCATCCTCAAGCCCGGCCACTTCCCCGAACTCGAAGGCCCGGGTCCGAAGACACGCACCTGGGAGGACGCGACCCGGACCTTTCAGCGGCGCCTCCTCCTCGATACCCTCCAGGCCTGCGGTTTCCGCGTGGCCGATGCCGCCGAAACCCTGGGTCTCGCCCGCCCGGCCCTCTACGCCACGGCCAAGCGGCTGGGGGTGGACCTGGTGGCGGAGCGGATCGCCCCGTCGTCCTGAGTCCCGGCTAGAGCCGCCGGCCGAAGCTCCGCTCCAGATCCTCCAGCGTGAGTTTCTTGATGATCGGGCGGCCGTGGGGACACGTGTTGGGCACCTCGCAGGCGAGGAGGTCCTGGATCAGGCGCAGGGCCAGCTCCGGCGGCAGGGCGTGGTGCTTCTTGATGGCGGCGCGGCAGGCCAGCTCGGCGTTGAGGTCGCGGCGGAAGGCATCGAGATCCACCCGGCCCTCCCGCTCCAGCCGGGCCAGCAGATCCTCCAGCAGGGCCTGGGGGTCGCGATCCACCAGGAAATCCGGCAGCCCCCGCACCACCAGGGCGTCCGCCCCGAAGGGCTCGGCCTCCACCCCCGCGGCCTCCAGCTCCGCCAGGAACGGGGTGAGGCGCGCCAGGGCCTCGGGCCCCAGCTGCACCACCCGGGGTGGCAGCAGGGGCTGGATGGCGGGTGTGTGGCGACGCAGGAAGAGCCGCTCGAAGAGCACCCGCTCGTGGGCCACGTGCTGGTCCACGATCCAGAGCTCGGGCCCCCGCTCCCCATCGACCTCCGCCAGCAGGTAGGTCCGCTGGAAGGCCCCGAGGTAGCGGAGGCCCGGGCCAAGATCCGGGCCTTCCGCCACGCCGGATGGGGCGGGTTCGTAGGCGTAGGGTGCATCCAGGGGACGCGTCTGGAACGCATCGGCGAGGGCCTGGTAGGCCCCCAGGGCCCCGCCGGAGTGATCCGACCAGAGCCGCGGATGCTGGGGCACCAGGCGGCGCGAGGGGTCCAGCTCGAACTCGGCCTCCAGGGGTTTGGGCGGCAGCTCCAGCACCGAAGCCAGGCCGCCCCGCAGCTTGGCCCAGGCCTCCTCGGCCCCGCCGCGCACCCAGGCGAAGATGCGCTGGGGCTCACGGAACCGCACCTCGGCCTTGGTGGGATGCACGTTCACATCCACGGCTTCGGGCGGCAGCTCCAGAAACAACACCGCTGCGGGGTACGAGCCCTTGGCGAAGGTACCCGACCAGGCCTCTGACAGCGCCGCCAGCAGCAGGCGGTCCCGCACGGCCCGGCCGTTCACGAAGAGGTAGAGGTGGTTGCGGTCGCGGAAGCTGAGGTCCGGCGGCGACACGAAACCCCGGATCTGCCAGGGTCGTTCCCCATTCACGAAAGGCACCAGGTGCGCCAGCTTCTCGCCCAGGAGCGGCCCCAGACGCAGACCCGCATCCTCCACCGGAGGCATTACCAGGGGGGCGCCGCGGTCGGGCCGGATGGTCCAGTGGACGCCCGGTGAGCTGAGGGCCAGCCTCGCCACGGCGCCCCAGAGCTGGGCGTGCTCCGTGTCCGTGGACTTCAGGAAGCGGCGTCGTGCCGGCAGCTGGGCGAACAGATCACGCACCGTCACGGTGGTGCCCCGGCTGCGCGATACCGGCGCCACCTCCTTGATGATGCCGAACTCGCAGCGCAGGCGGTGGCCCGCGCCTTCCGCCTCGGCACTGGTGAGGTCGAAGCGGCTCACGCTGGCGATGCTGGGCAGGGCCTCGCCGCGGAACCCGAAGGTGCCCAGGTGCCCCAGGTCTTCGGCCGTGCGCACCTTGCTGGTGGCGTGGCGCTCCAGGGCGAGGTACAGGTCGTCCCGGGCCATGCCCGAGCCGTCGTCGGCCACCTCCAGCAGGCGCTTGCCGCCCTCCTCCCAGGCCACCTCGATGCGGCGGGCCCCGGCGTCCAGGGCGTTCTCCGCCAGCTCCTTCAGGACTGAAGAGGGCCGCTCGACGACCTCGCCCGCCGCGATCTGATTCGCAACCTGGTCGGGGAGGATTCGAATCTTCGCCATGGAATCAGTCTAGATCGTGAATCGGCGGTCGGGTCGTCATCTGGCAGCCCGCGAACGCAGGCTCCCCTGGAGCCTGCTCCTGCTCACACTGCGCCTCTGGCTTGCGTTCGCAGAGCGGGGCCCCCCCTCGCCCGCCGCGATCTGATTCGCAACCTGGTCGGGGAGGATTCGGATCTTGGTCATGGGATCAGTCTAGATCGTGGATCAGCGGTCGGGTCGTCATCTGGCAGCCACGGGTCAACCCGAGGCGCCCTCGACGGTGGACTGGACCGAGGGCAGCCATCCCCGCAGGGCCAGGTGTCCCAGATAGGCCAGCAGGAACAGACCCGCGCTGAGGCCGTGTGCCCAGGCCAAGCCGCCGCGCCAGGCGGGGCTGGCCACCACCTGGAGGCCGTAGCCGCTGAACACCATGGGTGCGATGAGGAAGGCCGCGCCCAGCCCCGTGCGCCGACCTTCCAGGCTGCGGCCCAGCCTCGGCCAGAGGTGGCCCCGCACCATCACGCCCAGGGTGAAGACCAGGACGGGCGCCACCAGCACGTGCAGGTGCTGGACCAGCCCAAGCCAGGGGTGGGGCTCGGGGCCGAATTCCCCGGCGCGCTGCCCGAACCATCGCAGCAGGCCATCCAGCACTCCCGTACCCGCGGTCGCAAGGGCCGCCAGGTGCAGGCTCCAGCGTTCAAGCGGCGTCACCGGGCCTCCTGGTAGAGGATCCGGTGCAGGGCCAGGCAGCGCCGCGCGGCATCCGTCATGGCATGGGCCGTGAGGGTCGCGCCGGCCAGCGGGTGGATGGCCGCCTTGAGGCTCAGCTGCGGATCGAGGCCCCGCCCCTCGAACTGCCGGACCCAGGCCTCTTTCGCCATGTACTCGGCGGGCTCCCGGAAGGCCACGGCCTCTACGCGGAGGATGCGGCCTTCCGCCGAGATGGCCACCAGCAGGGTCTCGTTCAGCGTGCGGACCCGGTGGGTGTCGAAGAATCCGACCCCCACCAGGACCCCGTTCCTGCGGGCCTCGTAGGCCACCAGCCAGCTCCCGGGCAGGTCAACCTGGGCCAGGGTCTTGACCCGCGCCACCTGGGCCTCGCTCAGCACCTGCTCCTTCCGGGTGAGCTGCGCCCCCGGAAAGGCCAGGGCAAGGGCCTCCTGCGTGGTGGGCAGGGCCGCGACCAGGGGCAGGGTCAGGGCGAGGGGGGCCAGGATGCGGATCATGTCGAGCCTCAGAAGGTGTAGCCCAGCGCGAGGCTGAACTGATCCCGCCCGGTGCGGGCGCGGTTCTCGTCTCGGGTCCAGTCCGCCTTCACCGCCACCTGGGGAATGGGCTTGAAGGCCACGCCGGTGGTGAGCAGGGTGCGGTCCTGGCCCAGGTCCTTCGCCACCCCTGCCACCACCGCCTGCTGCGTGTCCAGGCGTTCATAGCGCAGGTAGGGGATGAGGGCCTGCTTCGAGCCCTTCAGGAGGTCGTAGCCCACTTCCAGGTAGCCGCCCCACTGCCGCGTGCCCACCCCGCGGGCCGGGTCCGTGGAAGCCAGCGCGGCGACCCCGGCTTCGCTGTTGCGGCTGCGGGTGAAGAGGCCGCGCAACTGCAGGCCGCCGGCCCGGTACTCCGCGTGGGCATCCCACACGGTGGTGGTGAGGGCCTCGCCGGTGCCGGTCTGGTTGCTGTTGCCACTGAAGAAGCTGGTGCCGAGCAGGACGCCGGGCGTCGGCGTCCAGTCCAGGCGGCCGGTCCAGGCCAGGCTCTGGGCCTTCGCCTTGTTGCCATCCTGGCGCCCGTCCGCGATGCCGCCGGCGTTGAACCGGCTCCCATCGAGCCCGTTCATCAGGTAGAGGCGGTAGGTCAGATTGGCGGTCAGGTCCCCGTGGATGCCCACCCCGAGCTCATGCCAGGTGGTGGGGATGATGACCTGCTCCACCTGCGGACGGCGCGCGCCAAGGAAGGCCGGCGGTTCGTGGATCTCATTGACGAAGCCCATGGGCACCAGCAGCTGCCCGGCGCGCACGTTGAGCGCCTTGCTGATGAGGAAATCCAGGTAGTAGAACTCGGCGATGGCTTCGCCCTCGGGATGCTCGTCGCTGTAGCCGCCGTGCTCGAACTCGATCTCGGAGTTGAACACGATGCGGTCGCTGAACTTGTAGCCGGTGTAGAGCACCATCCTCAGCGCATCGGCCTGTTTCTCGGCGCCCACATGCGTGCCGTCCTGGAGCCTGGCGGCCCTGCCCTCGTAGAGGAATTCGCCGTAGCCACCCACACTGAGTCCCGACGGCACCGAGTAGGCCTTGGCGGCACTGGCGCCCAACCCGAAACGCCCCTCCTCCGGCGCCGTCGGCGTGGCGCTCCCGGTTTTCTGGGCTTCAAGCTCTCGGGACATGGCATCCAGGCGACGCTCCAGCTCCGCGATGCGCTTGTCCGCGTCCGGCTTCTCCTGCGCGAAGACGGGACCCGCCAGCAGGGCGCACACAAGGGGTGAAAGAAAGAACTTCATCGGGTCTCCTGGGAGATCAGGGTGGGGTGGAGAAGGCGGAAGGCCCGGGACATCCGGACCTCACCGTCGTTCAAGAGGAAGGCTGCGGCCACGTCGTGGCGCTCCGCCCAGGCCAGCCCCGCTTCGGGGCCCAGCACGTAGAGGGCGGTGGAGAGCACGTCCGCCGTGAGAGCCTCCGCCGTGACGACCGCGGTGGCGCCCCAGGCCTCGCACCGCTGGCCACTCCGGGGATCGAGGATGTGGCGGCCCCGCTCGGAGGTGCCGCTGCACGAGAGGGAGGCATTGCGCAGGTTCAGGGTCATGCGGACCTGGTCCCGGTGCTGCGGGTCAGCCAGGGAGGTGGCGTACGGGGGGCCCCAGGCGAGGATCTGCCCCCCGAAGTCCAGCCAGCCCGTGCGCACCTTGGCGGCCTTCCGCATGCGGTCCAGGGCGTAGCCCTTGAGGAAGCCACCTTCTTCCAGGCCCGCCCCCGGGTGCCGGAGGCGGGCCGTGCCCGCTTCGCTGTCCAGTTCCAGCAGGTTGGCGCCGGAAGCGTTGGACGCCTTGACGAGCGCGTCCATCCCGGGGATGCGTCCCCCTTCGCGCACGCCCCAGGCCCGCATCAAGGCCATGAGGACCGGATCGAAGGCTCCCTCCGTGCAGTGGTTCCAGGCCTTCATCTGGCTCAGCAGGGCGAGCCACTCCTGGCTCAGGTGCACCGGACGTCCCTCCGCCGCGTTCAGCTGGCTCCAGGCGGATTGCGGATTCCAGGTCGAACACTCGGACTCGATCCGGGCACATTCGGATAGGGCCGCCTGCGACCCGGCCACCGTGCCCACGCCCTCGAAGTGCAGCCGCAGTTCGGTGCCCATGGCCAGCACCTTGCGGTCCACGACCGGGCCCCGGACCTGGCCGGTGAGCAGGGATGGGAAGAGGATGGCGAGGATGGGTTTCAACATATCGAGACTGAGTCTCACTATTTTTCAATTCCATTTCAAGAACTTTTTGAGAACAAATCTCATAAAGCGACCTGCGTCACAGGGTGGGCACACTTGGAGGCATGTCCTCCCGACACCTCCTGCCCTGTCTCGCGCTCCTGCCCGCCCTGCTCCAGGCCGCGCCCCGCACCCAGGCCCCCGACGCCGCCTGGATCACCTTCACCACGGCGCACTACCGCATCCACTGCCCCAAAGCCTTCGAGACCTTCGGACGGGACGTGGCCGGACGCGTGGAGGGCATCCACGCCCAGTACCTGGCGTTGGTGGGCTTCGCCTACGAGAAGCCCATCGACGTCCTGATCCTGGATCCCGTCATGGAGGCCAACGGCATGGCCTTCCCGATCCTCCAGCGGCCCCATGTCGTGCTCTGGAAGACCGAGCCCGAGCCGGATTCCGCCATCGGCCACCACCACGGCTGGGCGGAGTTGCTGATCACCCACGAGCTCGGGCACATGCACCACCTCCTGCGCCCCGCCCGCAAGCCCAGCCTCTGGCGACGCTGGACCGCGGCCCTGGGCCCGCTCGCGGAGAAGTCGCCCCGCTGGGTGACGGAGGGTTACGCCACGCTCATCGAAGGCAAGCTCACGGGCAGCGGCCGGCCCCACAGCGCCATCCGAGCCTCGGTCCTGCGCCAGTGGGCCCTGGAGGGCAAGCTGCCCACCTACGAGGCCCTCAGCGGCATGGATGGCTTCCTGGGCGGCAGCATGGCCTACCTGGGGGGCAGCGCCTACCTCGAGTGGCTGGAGACGAAATCCGGCGATCCGAAGGTCTTCCAGTCCCTCTGGACCCGCATGGCGGGCAAGCGCAGCTTCGAGGCCTCCTTCCTGGCCACCTTCGGATTCAGCCCCAAGGATGGCTATCAGCGCTTCTGCGCCGAACTCACCCACACCGCCCTGGAGCTCGAGCGCCGTTCGAAGGCCGAAGGGCTGCGTCAAGGCGAGCTCGTCGCCCAGCTGGGCGGCTGGGCCACGGAACTGGCCCTCAGCCCGGACGGGACGAAGCTCCTGGCCCGCGTGCTGGATCCCAAGAAACCCGGGCTCTACGTCTGGGACCTCAAGGCTCCCAAGGCGCCGAAGGCGGCGGTGAAGGATGCCGGCGAGCCGGCGGATCACGCGCCGCTGGCACCCGTGCTCCCCCCCACCCGTCGCCTGGGGCGCATCCACGGCGCCCTGCCCTGGAAGCCGGTCTGGACCTCGTCCCAGACCATCGCCTACCAGCTGCGCCTGCCGGATGCAGAAGGCGTCCTCCGGCCCCAGCCGCGCCAGTGGCGCCTGGGCCAGACCCCAGGCGCGGCCCCGGCGGCGAACGCAGGCACGGCCAACCTGACCTGGAAGGAAGTGGGTGGCATCTGGAACCTGGTGGATGCGGCGGGCCGGCCGCTCACCCGCACCCTGGCCGCGGCCTGGAACCCCACCGCCACGCCTGACGGCAAGTGGATCTACTACACCCAGCTCAGCGCCTCGGGCCTGCAGATCCGCCGCCTCGACGCCACGCAGCCGCCCCTGGAAGAGAAGCCCCTTCCCGCGGATCCCGCGCCCCTGGTGAAGGACCTGGTGCTGCCGAAGGCCGACGAGCCCAGCCCCCTGCCGACGCCGGTCCCCGTGGAGCCCCGGCCCTACCGCGTGGGGCCGAGCCACGATGTCTTCTCACTGGTGGGCTACAGCAGCACGCCCTCGGGCAACAGCTACCAGCTCGGGGCCGGGGGCAACGACATCCTGGGCCGCCTGAACTGGCAGGTGCTGGCGGGCTTCGGCAATGCCGCGGGGCCCCGCGGAGGCATGCTGGGCATGGCCTGGCGCGGCTGGAGCTGGGCGCCGTCCCTGCAGGTGTTCTCCGCGCTGGAGCGGCCCTTCTACCAGGACCACCTCGCCACGAAGGGCTTCGACCGGGAGCGCCGCGGCGCCGAGCTGGCCCTGGAGCACGTCGACCAGGGACGGCCCTGGTTCACCCTGCGTCCCGTGGCGGCCTTCGAGCGCGTCCTCCCCGTCGATGCCGAGGGCTTCCCCCGGGCACTCGGCGGGCTGGAAGCCACGCTCGGCAGCTTCTGGAGCCGGGATCGCCAGGGGCTGCGCGCCTCCGCCGCGCTCCGCGAATTCGGGGGCCGCACGGGCGGCCAGGCCTGGGCCCTCACACGCCTCTCGCTCAGCGCCGGGTGGATCAACCCCTGGGCGCCCATCACGCTGGAGGCCGAGTCGGGCCGCATCGGCGGAGATCCCTCCGCCTACGACCGCTTCCACCTCGGCGGCGTCCCCACCTCGCTGCTCCCCACCTCCCTGGACGCGAACCGGGTGGTGCAGGCGGCCCTGCCCGCCTACACCGCCGCCGGCAACCGCCTCCAGCGCCTCCGCGGCGAACTGGGGCTCGGCATCTTCCACGCCTACGTCGAGCACGCCACGATCTGGCAGGACACGGCGGCCCGGCCCTCCGCCCAGCGGGTGGTGGGCCTCGAGCTGGACAGCCGCGCCCTCGGCCTGCCCATGGACGTGCTCCGGAGGCTGACCGGCAACCTCACCTTCACCGTGGGGATCCACCGCCCCCTGGACGGCGTCATGAAGGACCGGACCGTGGGGACCCTCAGCGTGATCGTGCGACCCTAGTCCTCCCCAAGGGGTCGCATGTCCTTCCTCATCGCGCTCGTCATCATCCTCCTGGTCCAGTGGCTGCATTTGCGGCTGCTGCGCCTGGAGATGCCCAGGCGCACCCTGCCCTGGCTGCCCTGGATCCTGGTGGCCCTGCATCTCCCCCTGATCCTCTTCGCGGTGATGCGCGCCGTAGGCGTCAGCGGGCCCGGCACCCTGCCCCTGCTGCGCTCCCTGGCCCGGATGGGGTTCTACTTCCAGGCCTTCACCGTCCTGCATCTGATCATCAGCATGGTGGCCGACATGGGCTGGCGGCTCAGCCGCCTCGGCCGGCCCCAGAACCCGGAGGTCGAGGAGGACACGCCGGAGGACGCTGGGCGCCGGGCCTTCCTGCGCACGGCCGCCCTGACCAGCACCGGAGCCGCCCTCGCCGTGGGCGTGGCCGGCGCCCGGCAGGCCTACGGGGATCCGGAGATCACGCGGAAGACGCTGGCCTTCCCCGACCTCCCTCCGGGTTTGGAGGGACTCAGGATCGCCCACCTGAGCGACCTCCATGCGGGCCCCCTCGTGAGCCTGGGGACGCTGCGCCGCTGGCGGGACCTCACCGAGCGGGAAGGGCCGGAGCTCCTGCTCTTCACGGGGGATCTCGTGGACAGCCGACCGGAGGAACTGGCGCCGCTACTCGAGGCCTTCGAGGGCTTCCGGCCGCCCCTGGGCCGCTTCGCAGTGCTGGGCAACCATGACTTCTTCGATGATCCCCGCCCCATCCGGCGGGACCTGGAAGCCGCTGGCATCCGCTGCCTGGAAAACAGGGCGGCCCTGGTCCAGCGGGGCGGCTCGACCCTGGCCCTGCTGGGTCTGCAGGATCCCATGGCGCGGAACGGACGCTTCCGCCGCCTGGTCTTCGGTCCGGGCCCCCGGCCCGCCGAGGCGGCGCGGGACCTGCCCGCGGAAGCCTTCCGCATCTGCATGAACCACCGGCCCAGCGAATGGGAGCAGGCCCTGGCCGCCGGGGCGCGGCTCACCCTCTCCGGCCATACCCACGGTGGCCAGATCAATCCCATCCCGGGCTGGAGCAGCGCAAACCTCATCGGCCCCCGCACCGCCGGCCTCTACCGTGAAGGGGAGGATCTGCTCTACGTCAGCCGCGGCCTCGGCGTGGTGGGCCTGCCCATCCGCATCGCCGCCGCACCGGAGATCGCAATCTTCACGCTGAAGCGGGGCTAGGGCTTCCGGAGCGTCGCCTGGACCCGGGCCAGGGCCTCGGCGGCCACCTCCGGGGCTGTCGGTGGCGGCGCCAGCGAGGCCTTGGCGAAGCCAGGCAGGGCTTCCAGGCCCCGCAGGAACCCGGCGCAGACCCGGCACAGCAGCAGGTGGATCCAGATGCCGATCCGGCGCGACAGCGGCAAGGAGCCTTCGGCGTACTCCGTGAGTTCGGTCTGGACGTCGTGGCAGGTGGGCAGGAGCTTCATGGGCGGCCTCCCAGGACGTGGGCACGGAGCCGGGCCTGCAGCAGCACCCGGGAACGGTGGAGGCGCTGGCGGACCGTGCCGGGGGTCAGCTGGAGGTGCCGGGCGATGTCGTCCGTCTCCCAGTCCTCCAGGTCCTTCAGCACGAACACGATCCGGTGCGAGTCCGGCAGCTCGTCCAGGGCCCGGGTCAGGCACTCGCGCATCTCCTGCCGCTCCACCAGCGCGTGGGCCTGGGCCTCCACCTGCCACTCCGGCAGGCGCTCGGTCTCGGTGTGGTGGCCCCGCTCGTCAAAGGGGCCCAGGGCCAGCGGCTCCGGGCGCTCCATGTCGTGGATGCGCACCCGGCTCCGGCGCACCATCAGCGCCGCGTTCAGGCAGACCTTGTAGCCCCAGCTGCTGAACCGGCTGCGTCCTTCGAACTTCGGCAGGTCGCGGTGGATGCTCATGAGGGCGTCCTGGAGCGCATCCTGGGTGTCGGCCGTGTTGCCCAGGATGCGGCGGATCCCGTTGTGGAAGAGGGACAGGTGGGGCGTGACGAGCGCGCCGAAGGCATCCGAGTCGCCCGCGGCGGCCCGCTCGATCAGTTCCGATTCCGTGTGGGGAGCTTCCGACATGCCGCTGCCAGTGTCAGCGGGGCCATCGCCTCCGGCAAGCGCTACTTCTTGCTGGCGGGGGCCTTCTTCGCTGCGGGCGCCTTGGCCGGTGGCGCCTCGAAGAAGCCCACCAGCAGGAGGTCCAGCTCCACCTGGCGCTTCAGGCTGATCTTGGCGGCCACGCTGTCGGCGCCCACGCCGTAGTCGAGTCGGTCCAGGGGCAGGGTGGCCCGGTAGGACCAGGTGCGGACATCGGCGCCATTCATCCCCTCCGCGGCCAGGAAGGGGAGCTCCAGGTCCCGGGTCACGCCGTGCATGGCGAGGGTGCCCCGCACGAGCACGCGGTCACCGTCCCGGCGCACCTCCTTCGAGGTGAAGGTGATCTTGGGGTACTTGGCCGCATCGAAGAAGTCGTCGCTCCGCAAGTGCTCGTCGCGCTTGCCGTTGGCGGTGTTGATGGAGCGGGCGTCGATGTCGAGGCGGATGCTGGCGCCTTCCAGGGTGGCGGGGTCGCCCTGGATGTCGGCCTTGAAGCGCGTGAAGCGGCCCGGCACGTCGAAGAGCAGGGTCGAGGCCTTGAAGCCGAGCACCGTGTGGTTGTCGTCCACGCGGAAGACCCGGGTCTGGGCCAAGAGGGGAGCCGCCAGCAGCAGGGCCGGCAGGAGGAAGCGGAAGCGCATGGGGACCTCGGGATCAGGGTTGTTTTCAGAGGGGGGTTTGGAAGCCCGCGATGGCGCCATCGCGGCGGAGATCCCGGAGCAGAGCCAGGACGGGTTCGAGTTCTGGAATGCCCAGGGCGGCGGCGGCCTCAGCCAGGGGCCGGGTCCGGGCCCGCACCAGCAGGGCGGCGGTGGCGGGCGTCAGCTCCATGAGCCGGGTCTCGCCTTCCGCATTCCGGAAGGCGATGAGGCTCGTGGGCTTCGCCTCGGGGATGGGCGCGGCCTCCGTGGTGCGGTGGACGGCATGACCATAGGACACGATCTGGGTGGCCGCATCCAGGACGATGACATCCTCCGGCGCGGGCTCTGCGTGGATGCTGCCGGGGGGATCCGAGTCGGGGTACCGGGCCACCAGCACTTCGAGAAGCTCGGCATGGGCCAGCTCCAGCAGGAAGGGCCAGCGCTCCTGGCCCCAGCCCGTGGCGGCCAGCCAGCCCAGGAAGGCCGGGGCGATGTCGCGGTAGTGGCCGCTCCGCACCGTCCGGGCATCCAGGAAGGCCTGCACGCAGGCGTCCCAGCGTTCGGCTGATTCCAGCAGCGCCTTCAGCACCGGGAACATGGTCTCCAGGGGCTCGAGCAGGCTCATGCGGACCAGCTCGCGGTAGGTGAGCAAGGCTTCGCCCTGCTCGCGGAAGGCGCGCTGGTCGTCGCCCGGAAGGTCGTGGCGGCGGGCGGCGCGGCCCGGATCCGCCTCGAGGGCGGCCTCGTCGGCATCCAGGACCAGGGTGGCCATGGCCCGCTGGAGGCGGAGGGTGCGGGACTCAGGCATGGCGGGCCCCCATGGTCATCAGGGCCGCGTCATAGGCCCGCTGGAGCCGCGAGCGCTCTGCCAGCAGAAGCTCGAGGTCGGGGATGTGGTTGTCCCGCTCGAGCAGCACGGGGACGGGACGCCCGAGCCGGGCCAGGGTCCACTGCATGAGCTCGATCACCGGGTCGATGACCTCCGCCCCGTGGGTATCCACGGTGAGTTCGCCGAACTTCTTGTGCCCGGCGATGTGGATCTGGGCGACGCGATCCAGGGGCATGCGCGCCAGCCAGGCCTTCGGATCGAAACCGAAGTTGAGCGCGTTGACGTAGACGTTGTTGACGTCCAGCAGCCACCCCGTGTCCGCGCCCTCGAGCACGGCGGTGACGAAGTCGGCCTCGTCCATCTCCGCGGCACCCAGCTCGGCGTAGTAGGTGATGTTCTCCAGCAGCAGTGGAACGGGCAGGCGGGCCTGCAGATCCCGGGCCCGGGCCACCGTGTGTCGCACCGACTCCCGCGTGAAGGGCAGGGGCAGCAGCTCGTGGAGGCAGGTGGCGTCGACGCTGGTGAAGCAGAGGTGCTCGGAGTGCCAGGGGGTGCCGGTGCGCACCAGGAAGTCGCCCAGGTCGCGCAGGTAGACCTCGTCCCACACATCGAAGCCGCCCACGGACATGCTGAGTCCGTGGGTGAGCACGGGGTCGCGGTCGAGGATGGCGCAGGCCAGCCGGTGGTGCCGTCCTCCATCCCCCACGACATTCTCAGGGCAGGTCTCCCAGAAGGGCACGCCGTGGGCCTCCATCCGCGCCACCGCTTCGAGGTGGGGGCGGCGGAGCCCGAGCCCCACGCCGGTGAACCTGTCCTGAGCCATGCCGGCCTCCCGTCCGCTACTTCTTTTCCTTGCCGCAGGAACCTTCCTTCTTGTCCTTGCCGCAGGAGCCGTCCTTGGCCTTCTTGTCCTTGCCGCAGGAGCCATCCTTCGCCTTCTTCTCCTTCTTGTCCTTGCTGCCGCAGGAGCCCTTGCCGCAGGAACCATCCTTGGCCTTGCCGTCCTTCGCCTTGTCGGTGGCCTTGCCCGCCTCCTTGGCGTCCTTGGCGCCACATTCGCCCGCCTGCGTGAGGGCGGCTTCGGCCCCGAAGGCCTCCACGGGCGTGGCGCCCACGGTCGCGGACCCGCCGGCCATGAGCGAGCCGGCGGTGAAGAGGGTGGCGGCACCGATCAACTTCGTGAACATGAATCCTCCGTGCGGACAGGGCCGCATCGGGGGCCGCACGGCGGCCCCGTTGTGGAACAGGACTGGGTCTTTCCGGACACACCCGATCAGGACCGAAGTGCTGTTGTTAACCTTTTCGGTGCGACCCTGCGGGTCATTGTGACATTTTTTTATTTCTATGCCTCGAAGCGCGGGTCGGAGGGGCCCGGCCGCCAGGCGCAGGCAGTGATCCTCTGTCGCCGCCGGGCCACCCAGTCATAGGCCCCATCCCGCAGGCCCCCCGGAAGCCAGGCCAGCAGCATCCCGGCCAGACGCCAGCCCGGACCCATCCGGCCCAGGAGGTGGATCAGCGCCCCGGACCGGGACCAGAGCGCCCCGTCCGGCGTGCGGACCAGGAGGCTGTCCGGGAGGCCGCTGAGCACTGATCCGGGGATCAGGCGGTGGAAAGCCTCGCCGCCCAGGGGCGCGAAGCGGACCCGCCCGGAGCGATCCCGCCCGGCCACGAAGCGCACCGCCCGCTGGCAGAGACCACAGCCGCCGTCGTAGAAGAGGTGGGTCAGCCCTTGATCAGAACCCACAATCCCACCGCGATGAAGGCGGTCCCTGCCGCCCACTTGATGGCCGCCTCCGGGATGTACTTGAAGAGGATGCCGCCCACGGCCACGCCGATGGCCGTGGCGCACACCAGGGCTGCGCTGGCGGCCAGGAACACGGTCCAGACCTGCCCGCTGCGCACGGTGGCCGTCATGGCCGCGAGCTGGGTCTTGTCCCCCACCTCGGCGAGGAAGACGGTGGCGAAGGTGGTCCAGAAGAGTGATCGGTTCATGTGTCCCCGCAGATCGTGACAGGGGTTCATGGTACCGGACTGGCATACTGGCCGGATGGCGCTGGATCACTTCGACCTCCCCACGACCTACGTGGACACTCCGGAAAAGCTGCAGGCGGCCCTGCCCCTCTGGCACGCGGCCGGCGTGCTGTCCGTGGACATCGAGTGCAGCCTCACGGGCGTGCACCACTGCGTGCTGGCCCTCATGCAGGTGGCCACCCACGACCAGGCCTGGCTGGTGGATCCCCTGCCCCTGGATCACCTCATGCGCCCCGCGCTGCAAGCCATGGCCCAGGTGCCCTGGATCGTCCATGACTTCTCCGGCGACGGCATCGTCTTCAAGCGGCTCTACGATGTGGTGCCCGACAGCATCTTCGACACCATGTTGCTGTCCCGCGCCCTGGGGTACCCCCAGCCCGGGCTGAAGACCATGGCCAAGCTCAAGCTGGGCCTCGACATCCCCAAGGAAGAGCAGGACTCCAACTGGATGCTCCGCCCCCTGCGCGATTCCCAGATCAGCTACGCCAGCCGCGACGCGGCCCTGCTTCTGCCCCTGCTCCGCATCCTGGCCGACGAGTGCGATGCCCACCGGGACCACCCGGAGATCGGCCCCCGCCTGGCCAGCCTGCCCAAGGAGATGCGCCACCTGCTGAAGCGGGTGCGGGCCTACACGCCCCCCAGGCACGATCCCGTCGTCGAGAAGGTGAAGCACCTGGGGGACCTGGCCGTGGACCGGGCCAAGAAGCTCACGGCGCTGCGCTGGGCCTGGGGCAACGAAGGCGACGTGGGGGCTGTCATGGAACTGGGCAACCGCTGGCTCATGGCCCGCCTGGCCCATCCACCCGCCACCCGGGAGGCCCTGGAGCGGACCATTCCGAATCCCCGCTTCCGCCGTAAGCGCCTGGAAGCCCTCTGGGAGGTCTTCGCCGAGGGCGCCCATGAAACTCAGGAAGAGGCAGAATCCGCCGATGCACTGATCTGGACCACCTCTGGACAACCATGACCCCCGAACCCGCCAACCCCCCTGATTTCACCGCCGAATCCCCCGACGGCATCCAGGTGACCTTCCCCAAGGGGCTCCTGGGCTTCGAAAAGCTCTCCGCCTTCCTCCTCTTCGAGCCCAAGGATGGCTACCCCCTGAAGTTCCTCCAGTCCACCGAGAACCCGGATGTGTCCTTCATCTGCATCGACCCGGTCACGGTGAAGCGGGACTACCAGGTCCCCCTGACCCAGGAGGAGGCCGAGGCCCTGGGCCTCGAGGCGCCGGAAGATGCCCTGATCCTCACCCTGGTGGTCGTCCCGGAGAACCCGCAGCACATGACCACGAACCTTGCGGGCCCCATCATCATCAACGTCAGGACGCGGAAGGGCCGCCAGATCATCCTCAGCTCGGAGACCTACCCCCTCCGCTGCCCCATCCTCCTTCAAGACTGACCCGGTCCGAAAGGCTGCGTGGATGCTCGTCATCACGAGAAAGCCCGAACAATCCATCGTCATTGGCGGCGAGGTCGAGGTCATCGTCCTCGGCATCACCAAGGATGGGGTGCGCCTGGGCATCAAGGCGCCGCTCACGGTCCAGGTCCACCGGCGGGAGGTCTTCGAAGCCATCGCCGCCGAGAACCGCGCGGCCACGGCCTCCAAGGTCCCGGTCCAGGATGTGGCAGCCCTGCTCCGGGCCGCTCAAGTCCGCAAGCCCCACACCCGATAAGATCCCTTCGAGGTCATCGTGGACATCAGCCCAGCCGGTGCAGCAGCCCAGGCGCAGCAGTTGCTGCAGCAGCAGGTCGCCGTCGGCGTGCTGAGGAAGAGCCTGGATGCGGACGCCCAGCAGGGGGCCGCCCTGGTGAAGATGCTGAGTCAGTCGACGGGCCTGGGGCAGGGCATCGACCAGTACGCCTGAGGCCGCAGCAGGAGCGGAGGCCCACCGTCGCGCACAGCGCGATGGCCCGAAGGGCGCGGCCCAGGAGGGGCCGCGTGAACATGCCATGGGCCGCCGACTTGGTCCGAACGGCTACTTCAGGCACGGCGCCAGGTACTTCCCCGTCACGCTGGTCTTCCGCTTGGCCACTTCCTCCGGGGTGCCCACGGCGATGATCCGACCGCCTTCGCCGCCGCCCTCAGGGCCGAGATCCAGGATCCAGTCGGCGGTCTTGATCACATCCAGGTTGTGCTCGATGACGATGAGCGTGTTGCCGGTCTCCACCAGGCGGTTCACCACTTCCAGCAGCTTCTGGATGTCCTTCAGGTGCAGGCCCGTGGTGGGCTCGTCCAGGATGTAGACGGTGCGGCCCGTGGCGCGCTTGCTCAGTTCCTTGGCCAGCTTCACGCGCTGGGCCTCGCCGCCGGACAAGGTGGTGGCGCTCTGGCCCAGGCGGATGTAGCCCAGCCCCACGTCCATGAGGGTCTGCAGCTTGTTGGCCAGCACGGGGATGGGTCCGAAGATCACCAGGGCCTCCTCCACGGTCATGGCCAGCACGTCAGAGATGCTCTTGCCCTTGTAGTGGATCTCCATGGTTTCGCGGTTGTAGCGCTTGCCCTTGCACTGCTCACAGGTGACGTACACGTCCGGGAGGAAGTGCATCTCGATCTTGAGGACGCCATCGCCCTCGCACTTCTCGCAGCGGCCGCCCTTCACGTTGAAGCTGTAGCGGCCCGGCGCGTAGCCCCGGGCCTTGCTTTCCGGAAGCTGGGCGAAGAGCTCACGCAGGGGCGTGAACAGCCCTGTGTAGGTGGCGGGGTTGCTGCGGGGCGTGCGGCCGATGGGAGCCTGGTCGATGTCGATGACCTTGTCGATGGCCTCGAGACCCTTGATCGTCTTGTGCTTGCCGACGATGTGCACCCCCTGGTGCAGCTGGTTGGCCAGGGCCTTGTAGAGGATCTCATTCACCAGGGTGCTCTTGCCCGAGCCCGAGACGCCGGTGACGCAGGTGAAGATGCCGATGGGGAACTCCGCATCCACCTTCTTGAGGTTGTTCTCCTCGGCACCGACGATGGACAGGTACCCGCGCTCGGCCTTGCGGCGCTTGCGGGGCACGGGGATGGCGTCACGGCCCGACAGGAAATCGCCGGTGACGGAACCCTTCGTGCGGCTGATCTCATCGGGCGTGCCCTGGGCCACCACCCTGCCGCCGTGCTCGCCGGCGCCAGGGCCCATGTCCACCACGTGGTCGGCGGCGAGGATGGTCTCCAGGTCGTGCTCCACCACCAGCACCGTGTTACCCAGGTCGCGCATCTCCTGGAGGGTCTTGATGAGCTGCAGGTTGTCCCGCTGGTGCAGGCCGATGCTGGGCTCGTCCAGCACGTAGAGCACGCCCTGAAGCTTGCTGCCGATCTGGGTGGCCAGGCGGATGCGCTGGCCCTCACCGCCCGACAGGGTGGCCGCGCTGCGGTCGAGGGTGAGGTAACCCAGGCCCACGTCGTCGAGAAAGCCCAGGCGCTCGCGAATCTCCTTCAGCACCTTCTCGGCGATGACGGCGTCCTTGCCCTCCAGGGCCAGCTCTGCGAACCACTTCCGGGAATCGCGCACGCTGTGGGCCACCACCTGGGCGATGTTCAGGCCACCCACGAAGACCGCCAGCACCTCGGGCTTCAGGCGCTGTCCCCCGCACTCCTCGCAGGGGATCACGCGCATGGACTGCTCCATCTCGGCCTGGATCTCCTCGCTGGTGGTCTCGCGGTAGCGCCGGTCCAGGTTGCCGATGATGCCTTCGAAGTGGTGGACGAAGTCGTAGCGGTTGCGCTTGCTCTCGTAGGTGAAACGCATCTCCTTCTCGGTGCCGTGCAGCAGCAGGCGGCGGATGTCCGCGGGCAGCTTCTTCCAGGGCACGTCCAGGCTGAACTTCATCTTCTTGGCGAGCTGCTCCAGCAGCTGGGAGCGCCAGCCGTCCTCGCTGACGCTCTTCCAGCCGCTGGCCTGGATGGCGCCCTCGTTGATGGAGAGCGCGGGGTTGGGGATGATCAGCTCCTCCGCGAACTGGCGCTTGAAGCCCAGGCCATCGCAGGTGGGGCAGGCGCCATAGGGGCTGTTGAACGAGAACGACCGCGGCTCCAGCTCCGGCAGCCCCATGCCGAACTTGGCGCACTTGGTGTTGTTGCAGGCCAGCTTGCTGGAGAAGAACTGCTCGGTTCCGTCCAGGTCCACCAGCGCGCTGCCCTCGGCCAGGTTGCAGGCGATCTCCAGGCTGTCCGCCAGCCGCGACTGGATGGCGGGGTCCACCTTCAGGCGGTCGATGACCACTTCCAGCGTGTGCTTCTTCTGCTTGTCCAGGTCGGGGATGCCCTCGGTGAGGTCGAGCATCGTGCCGTTGACGCGGGCCCGGATGTAGCCGCGCTTCATGAGGTCCTGCAACAGCTTCTTGTACTCGCCCTTGCGGCCCCGGACCACGGGCGCGAGGATCTGCAGCCTGGTGCCGGCGGGCCTGGCGAGGATCTGGTCCGCCATCTCCTGGATGGTCTGGCTGGCGATGGCCTTGCCGCAGGCCACGCAGGTGGGCCTGCCCGTGCGGGCGTAGAGCAGGCGCAGGTAGTCGTAGATCTCCGTCACCGTGGCCACGGTGGAGCGGGGGTTCTTGCTGGTGGTCTTCTGCTCGATGGAGATGGCCGGGGACAGGCCCTCGATGCTGTCCACGTCCGGCTTTTCCATCTGATCCAGGAACTGCCGCGCGTAGGCCGAGAGGCTCTCCACGTAGCGCCGCTGCCCCTCGGCGTAGAGCGTGTCGAAGGCCAGGCTGGACTTCCCCGAACCCGACAGCCCCGTGATCACCACCAGCTGGTTGCGCGGCAGCGAGAGGTCCAGGTTCTTGAGGTTGTGTTCGCGGGCGCCTTTGATGTGGATGTGTTCCATGGTCTCCCCAGCTTACGCCAAATTTTCGCCTTCGGGAATTGCGCTTAGAATCGTGTGATGCATCCAGCTGAGTTGGCGATCCTGCTCCATCGCGCCCTCGAGGTCCGGCTGGCGCGCCTGCAGGAGCTGCTGGACGCCCCGGACTGGGTCGACGACGACGAGCAGCTGCATCAGGTCCGCGTCTCCGCCCGCCGGCTCGGGGCCGTGCTGGACCTGGTGGACGCGGAGGTCTACCCGGGCCACAAGGGCCAGCGCCGGGCCCTCAAAGGGCTGGTGGACACCCTGGGGCTGCCCCGGGAGCTGGATGTGCATGCCGGGCACCTGCGGGCCCACCTCCTCCAGGCGGGGACGCCCGCCCAGGCCGCCGTTCTCGAGCACCTGCTGGAGCAGGTGGACCGCGGCCGCGCCAAGGCCCGCCGGGCCATGCGGAAGGAGCTTGACCGCCTGCGCCTGCCGGACCTCCGCCGGCTGCTCGACGTGCCATCCCTGCAGGACCCCTTCCAGGCCACCTCCCTGCAGGAGGCGGCCTGGACCTGTCTGGAGGCCCGCGCCGAGGCGGCCCTGGGCGGCCTGCCCGGCCTCTGCGCCCACGAGGATCCGGCCGCCCTGCACAAGACGCGGGTGCGCATCAAGAAGCTGCGCTACGCCGTCGAGGCCCTGGAGGCGGCCTTCGCCGAGCCCCCGGAGGCCCTGCTCAAGGATCTGCGCGCGCTGCAGACCGTGCTGGGCGACCACCACGACCTGGCCGCCTTGGAGGCCCTGCTCTGGGAGGCGGAAGCCCAGCTCCGTCTTCGCGAGCGGCAGGTCCTCGGCGCCGGCGTGCTCGACCTGCTGGGCGGCGTGGCCGAAGCCCGGCGCACCATCTATGGCCGCTTCGTCGAGCTGGCCGGACCCCAGGGCCCCGCCGCCTTCGCCCGCGCCGTGCGGCCGGCCCTGGGCCTGCCCCCGGTGGACGGGATCCTGGCATGAGCTTCTGGCCGGTGCGGCTCCGTCCCCTGGCCTGGCTGCGCAGCCTGCACGCCAAGCTCTTCGTCCTGCTGGGCCTCGTCACCAGCGTGCTCACCGTGGCCGTGGCCTACTCCATCGTCCGCAACAGCCGGCGGGAGCTGGAGACCTACTCGCGCAACCTCGTGATCGAGGCGGCCGGCACCGTCGAGACGGACATCATCGAACGCGACCCCACCTTCAAGGATCCCGACAAGCTGGACCAGCTGCTGTCCAGCATCGCCGGACCCGACCGCAGCATCTTCCAGATCGACGTCTTCAGGCGCGTGGGCCGGGGCAACGAGGTGGACCTGGTGCGCTCCTCCGGCGAGGAGAGCACGGTGGACTGGGGTCCCGAGATCGGGTCGTACCTCACCCTGCCCAAGGCCCAGGCCGAGCTGGTGGACCTCAACACCGGGCGCCAGGCCTGGAAGGTCTACCTGCCCATCCGCCCCCACAAGCCCGGCCAGCCGCCCATCGGCCTCATCCGCGCCTACTGCGACCTGGAGCGCTGGGAGGTGGTCTGGGACAACAACCTCAAGCGGACCCTGCGCACCCTGCCCGGCGTGCTCCTCGGCGAGTTCATCCTGCTGTGGCTCATCCTGCGGGTGCTCATCAGCGATCCCATCGAGGGCTTGGTGCTCACCATGCAGCGCCTCGAGCAGGGTGAGTCCAGCGCCCGGGCCCCGGTGCGCCGCAGCGACGAACTGGGCCTCATCGCCGCCCGCTTCAACGACATGGCCGCCCAGATCCAGCGGGCCGGGGAGGACCGCGAGGCCCTCATCCGCGAGATCCGCGGGCTCAACGCCAACCTGCAGGATCGCATCGATGCCGCCCTCTCCGAGCTGCAGGCCAAGAACGACGAGCTGGCCGCCCTGGTGGAGCGCAACGCCCTCCTCCGCGAGGAACTCGGCACCCAGGAGCGCCTGGCGGTGGCCGGCCAGCTGACCGCCACCTTCGCCCATGAGGTGGGCACGCCCCTCAACCTCGTGACGGGCCACCTCCAGCTGCTGGAGAGCCAGAAGGACCTGCCGGACAAGACCCGCGAGCGCCTGGGTGTCATCGGCGGCCAGATCCAGCGGGTGGGCGACATCGTGCGCCGCCTGCTGGACCTCACCCGGCGTCCCCAGCTGCACAAGAAGCCCCTGCTCTTCGAGAGCCTGCTGGGGGACCTGGAGCAGCTCTGGTCACCCACCCTGGCGGCCCACGGCGTCACCGTGACGGCCCTGGCCCCACCGGACTGCTGCCTGGACGTGGACCGCAAGCAGATGGAGCAGCTCTTCATCAACCTCATGAACAACGCCGTGGACGCCATGCCCGAGGGCGGCCAGGTGGAGCTCAAGGCCCAGCCCGCCGAGGAGAGCACGCCCGGCGGCCTCTGGTGGGAGCTGCACTTCCACGACTCCGGCCAGGGCATCCCCGCCGAGCTGCTGGGCCAGGTCTTCCGCCCCATGTTCACCACCAAACCCGAAGGCAAGGGCACCGGCCTGGGCCTCAGCATCTGCCGCGAGATCGTGCGCAACCACGGTGGCGAGATCCGCATCGAGAGCACCGAAGGCAAGGGCACCTGCGTGGTGTTCACCTTGCCCGGGGCGCTGGTCTAGATTTCGACCACTTCCACATCCCCAAGTTCTTCTTCCAGGAACCGGCTGCCCACTTCCTTCAGCCGGGTGCTGGCGTCGGTGAGCTGGACGCGGAGGGTGCCGCGGGCGCTGGTGGTGCGGTAGCCGAGGCTGCCCTGCAGGAGGCGGTCCACGGCCTTGGCGGTGACGCGGCCGCTGTCGATCCAGCGGGTGCCGGGGCGGCAGCGCTCCAGGCTGGGCAACAGGGTGGGGTAGTGGGTGCAGCCCAGCACCACGGTCTTCACCTCGAAGGGCAGCTGGTTCAGGTAGCGGCGGCAGATGCTGTCGGTGACGGGGTCGTCGAACCAGCCCTCCTCCGCCAGGGGCACCAGCAGCGGACAGGCCACGCTGTGGATGACCTTGGCGGGGTCGCGGCGGCGGATGGCCGTGTCGTAGGCGGCGCTGCCGATGGTGGCCAGGGTGCCGATGATGCCCACGGGGCCCGCATGCTCGGCGGCGGCCTCGGCGCCGGGCTCGATGACGCCGATGACCGGGCAGGGGCTCACGGCCTGCAGGGCCGGCAAGCCGTGGGCGCTGGCGGTGTTGCAGGCGATGACGATGAGCTTGGGTTCGGCGCGCTGCAGCAGCTCGCCCATCTGCAGGGTGTAGCGCTCGATGGTTCGGTGGCTCTTGCTGCCGTAGGGCAGGCGGGCGGTGTCGCCCAGGTAGAGCAGGTCCTCCTGGGGCAGCAGCTGGCGCAGCGCGTGCAGCACCGTGAGCCCGCCGATGCCCGAGTCGAAGATGCCGATGGGGCGGTCGGATCGGCTCATGCGGAAACCCGCGTGGCCAAGATGGCGATCCACTCGCCCTCCTGCCGCACCTGCTCGGGCCTGAAGCCGTGGGTCACGAGGCTCACCAGGGCCTCGTCGGTGCGCTCGGCCAGGATGCCGCTGGCGATGAGCCAGCCGCCGGGCGCGGCCACCTCGGCCATGCGCGGCAGCAGCTCCTGGATGGTGATCAGCAGGATGTTGGCCAGCAGGCCCGCGAAGGGGCCGTTGGCCTTGGGATGATCCAGGGTGCCCACGAAGCTGTCGTAGGGTTTGGCCCCCTGCAGCAGGTGGGCGTTGAGCTCGATGAGCTCCGCCATGGCCGGCCCGCAGTCGGGGTCGATGTCGAAGGCCGTGAGGTTCCGCCCCCCCAGCAGGTGGGCCGCCAGGGAGAGGATGCCCGTGCCCGCGCCGATGTCGAGGATGGGGCCCCGCAGGCGGTCCGCCTGGGCCAGCTCCTCCAGCAGCTCCATGCAGAGCCGGGTGGTCTCATGGCCGCCGGTGCCGAAGGCCAGGCCGGGGTTCACCACCAGGTCCAGGCGACCGGCGGGGCCCGGGGTCTCCTCCCAGAGGGGCCGCACGTGGAAGCGGGTGCCCACCTCGAAGGCGCCGAAGCCCTCACGGCTCTTGGCCAGCCAGTCCTCATCCCCGAAGGCCTCGGCCTCCAGCAGGCGAACCCCGGGGAAGGCCGCCAGGCCTATCGCTTCGGGAGGGGCTTGGTCCGGCGGGAAGTAGGCGTAGCAGGCCCGGGGGGGATCGGCCTCCCGGTAGAAGGCGGAGGAGCCCTCCCCCTCCAGCCAGACGCAGAGCGCCTCCTCCTGGGGATCCGGAACTTCCAGTTTCCACCTCAGATGCGTCGCCTGTGCCATCCGCCAAGATTAGCAGGCACCCCTGGGAACCATTGGTTCCCGAACTGCACTCAAAGGGTGCGGCCGGTCAGTGGGCCGTGGTGAGTGAGCGAGTCGTGGGGGGAGAACGGCAAGGGGGGACAGGCGTCCCCCCTTGTTCGTTTCGGGCCCAGCGCACCCTACTCGGCGGTCTCCACCGGATCCGAGTCTTCCAGGTCGAGCCTTTTCATTTTTTCCAGGAAGGTGGTCCGCTTGAGGCCCAGCAGGTCGGCGGCCCGCTTCTTGTTGCCCCGGGTGATGGCCAGGCTCTGCAGCATGAGGGTCTTCTCCATGTCGGAGACCACCTGGTTCAGGTCCAGGCCCTCGGCGGGCAGGTCCATGCCGAAGGCCGGGGCGGCCTGGGGGGCGAAGGCGTCGGCGGGCAGGGGCGTGAAGCCCGCCTTGGGGGCCTCTGCCTCGGCCGGGCTGCCCTCGCCCATGCGCTCGGCCAGGAAGGCGAAGTCCTCCCGGGTCAGCACGGGGCGGGTGCCGGACAGCACGATGGCCCGCTCGATGGCGTTCTCCAGCTGGCGCACGTTGCCGGGCCAGGGCAGGGACATGAGCAGGGGGTCCACACTGGGGTGCAGGGCCTTGGGGTAGAGGCCGTGCTCGCGCGCCTTGCGATTGAGGAAGTGCTGGGCCAGGAAGGGGACTTCCTCGCGGCGCGCCCGCAGGGGCGGCATGGTAATGGGCACCACTTCCAGGCGGTAGAACAGGTCCTCGCGGAAGCTGCCGTCCTGCACCTTCTTCCACAGGTCCACGTTGGAGGCCGTGATGACGCGGACATCCACCTTCACGGGCGCACCGCCGCCCAGGGGCTGCACCTCGCGCTCCTGCAGCACCCGCAGCAGGCGCACCTGGGCGCCCAGGGGCATGGTGCCCACCTCGTCCAGGAAGATGGTGCCGCCGTGGGCCTCGCGGAACTTGCCCGGGGTGTCCTTGCGGGCGTCCGTGAAGGCGCCCTTGTTGTAGCCGAAGAGTTCGGATTCCAGCAGGTTCTCGGGGATGGCGCCGCAGTGCACCGCCACGAAGGCTTCCAGGTTGTCGGCGCTCATGCGGTGGACCGCCCGGGCGATGACCTCCTTGCCCGTGCCGCTCTCGCCCAGCAGCAGCACCGTGGCCCGGGTGGCCGCGGCGGCGCGGGCGCGGGCCAGCACGTCCTGCATGGCGATGCTGGTGCCCACCAGCCCGAAGGCCAGGGCCTGGGAGGCGCTCAGCTGGGTGGTGGTGCCCGAGCGGGGCCGCAGGCCCGGCATGGGCGGCTCCGGTCCCAGCACGCCCCAGCGCACCGAGCCCAGGGAGCCCCACTCGGAGAGCGCCTTGGCATCCATGGGCGCCGAGTCCGGCTGCAGCCCCAGGAGGATGGGCAGGGCCGCCACTTCGGCCATCATGCGGTTCAGCTCCGGCGGGGGCCAGGCGCCCTTGGCGCTGATCACCCACAGATCCACATCCCGGGGAGCCAGGGCGGGCGCGGTACCGCGGTCCACCGTCACATCCCAGAGGGCCGCCCACCGATGCTCCAGCCCCCCGGTATCGTCCCCGAGGGTGGACCAGTGAAGGCGGGGCAGCTGGGTCATGGGCTCCTTGGATGAAACCAGCCTAGAGGCAGGGGTCTGAGGGTCAAGTCAAAAAAATGACTGAGAAAAAGTTCGCAGGGAACGCCGGAATTCCCGAATGGCCGCAACCGCTCCGACTTGCCGCGCGGCGTACGATGGAAGGAGCACTCCGGAGGTCCCCATGTCGCTCATGGAATCCACCATGGTCCCGCTGGGTACGGCCTGTCCCGACTTCACCCTGCCCGGCGTGGACGGCCGCCTCTGGTCGCTGCGCGACTTCCACTGCCCGGCCCTGCTGGTGGTGGTCATGTGCAACCACTGCCCCTACGTGCAGGCCATTGACGATCGCCTTGACGCCCTGGCCCGGGCCTATGCCGGCCGCTGCGCCGTGGTGGGCATCAACGCCAACGACGCCGTGACCTACCCCGATGACAGCTTCGAGGCCATGCGGATGCGCGCCAGGGCCAAGGGCTACGCCTTCCCCTACCTCTGGGACGAGGAGCAGACGATGGCACGGGCCCTCAACGCTGCCTGCACGCCGGACTTCTTCCTCTACGACTCCCACCGCCGCCTGATGTACCGGGGCCGCCTGGATGACAACTGGAAGGACGCGAACCGCGTCACCCGCCAGGAGCTGCAGGAGGCCATCGAGGGCGTCCTGGCCGGCCGGGAACCCCTCGAAGTCCAGCAGCCCAGCATGGGCTGCAGCATCAAGTGGAGGTCCCGGTGATCCGCGCCGCCGCTCCGTTCCTCGTCGCTGCGGCCCTGGTGGCCCAGGCGCCGAACCTGAATCCGGGCCTGAAACTCGGCGAGGCCTGCCCGCCCTTCAGCCTGCCGGGCACCGATGGGAAGGCCCACGGGCCCGCCTCGCCCCTGCCCCTGATGGTGGTGTTCCTCAGCACCGAGTGCCCCTACGTGATGGCCACCCAGGCCCGCATCAACGCCTATGCGAAGCAGTACGAGGGCAGGGTCACGGTGCTCGCCATCAACGCCAACGACGTGGACACCCACGCCAAGGAGTCCCTGGCGGACATGACCGCACAGGCCAAGGGCCAGGGCTTCGTCTTCCCTTATCTGAAGGACGCGCCCCAGGCCGTGACGCGAACCTTCGGCGCCGCGTGCACGCCGGACTTCTTCCTCTTCGACCGCACGCGGAAGCTCGTCTACCGCGGCCGCATGGATGACAGCTGGCGCGACGCCACCCAGGTCAAGGTGCGCGACCTCGATGCGGCCACCGAGGCGGTGCTGGCGGGCCGGCCGGTGTCCACCGAGCAACCGCCCAGCCGCGGCTGCAGCATCAAGTGGAAATGAACCCGCACCCGCACGGTCGCGCCACAGGCTGAGGGTATGATCGGAAGTCCCGCCGGAGCTCCGATGCGCCTCGCCCTTCTGCCCGTCTGCCTCGTGGCGCTGCCCCTCAGCGCCCAGTGGGACCTGCGCCTGGAGCTGCCCCGCCCCAGCGGCCAGAGCCTGCCGCAGACCCTCCTCAGCGGCACCGGCCAGCTGGCCTCCGGAGACCTGGACCAGGGCCGCGGCTTCATCGCCTCGGCGAACCGGCGCCTCTTCCAGCTGGGCCCCCTGCTGAAGCTGGAGGGCGGCATGGAGGTCTCCCAGTTCACGGCGGACGGCAGCCTCAGCCAGGGCAGCACCACCCAGGCCACCAGGCTCAAGCAGCAGGGCCTCGGCGTGGGTATCAACGCCCAGCTCTGGGTGCCCTTCGTGGGGATCGCCGGGGAATTCGGCCTCATCCAGCGCCTGCAGCACTACCGCTTCGATACCGCCGGCGCCTCGTCCACCAAGGACCTCAGCCGCACCTGGCTGCGGGTGGGCGCCCGCTGGCGCGTCCCCTCCGTGGTGGTGCATCCCTACCTGGCGGCCAGCTACCAGCAGCCCGTCACCAAGGACCGCCCCGTGAAGCTCAGCAGCTCCTCGGATCTTGCGGCCTACTTCTCCGCCCAGGGCAGCGGGCAGGAATTCGAGCGCATGTGGACCTTCGGCGTGGGAGTGACCTTCTGATGATCCGATCCGCGCTGGTCGCCCTCGTCCCCGCCCTGATCGCCGCGCCGGCCCCCAAGTCGGCGGCCTCGGCCCGCCCCAGGCTGGTGGTCGTCATCTCCGTCGACCAGTTCTCCGCTGAGCTGATGCAGACCTACGGGCCCGAGCTCAGCGGCGGTCTCGCCCGCCTGCGCCGCGAGGGCGTCTTCTTCACCGAGGCCTACCACGACCACGGGTTCACGGAGACCGGGCCCGGCCACTCCGTGCTGCTCTCGGGCCGCTTCCCCGCGCACACCGGCATCGTCGAGAACCGCTGGATCGACCGCGCCACGGGCAAGCTGGTCTACTGCGTCGAGGACGCCACCGCCAAGGCGCTCCACGCGCCGGCGCAGGCCAGCGCCTCCAACGCGCGCTTCCTGGGAGATGGCCTGGGCGACTGGCTGCAGGCCCAGGTGCCGGGCAGCCGCGTTTTCGCCGTGTCGGGCAAGGACCGCGCCGCCATCCTCCTGGCCGGGCGCAGGCCCACGGCCGCCTACTGGTTCACGGGCCCCGCCGGGTTCACCAGCTCCACCGCCTATGGGGACCATCTGCCGGACTGGCTGCTGCGCTACGACCACAGCCTCTCCGAGCGCCTCGCCACGGACAGCTGGCTCTGGTCGAAGGATCCCGGTACGCCCGAGGGCCGGACGGCCCAGTGGACCTTCGGTGGCACGGTGGTGCGCAACGGCGCCCTGCCCCGCCTCGTCCAGGGCGCGGGCATGCCCCTGGACAAGGGCTTCGAAACCCGGTTCCGGCGCTCCCCCTTCCTCGACACAGTCACGCTGGAGGCCGCCGAGGCCCTCCTGAACGGCGAGAAGCTGGGGCACGGCCCCAGCACGGACCTGCTGGCCATCAGCTTCTCGGCCACGGACTACATCGGCCACACCTACGGCAGCCTGGGCACCGAGATGCGGGACCAGATGCACCGCCTCGACCGGGTACTGGGGCGCCTGCTGGACCGCATCCAGAAGCAGCACCCCGGTGCCTGGGTGGTGCTGTGCGCCGACCATGGCGGCGTGGACGCGCCGGAAGCCCTCGCCGACCAGGGCTTCCCTGCCCGCCGCCTCCTCATCGAGCCCTTCATGGCCGCCTTCCAGGCCGACCTCCGTGCCGCGTTCAAGGTGGACAGGGACCTGCTGCTCCACACGCCGGAACCCAACGACATCTACCTGGATGACGCGGTGGTGAAGGCCGCGAACCTGGACCGCGGCGACATCCTCCGCTGGGCCCAGGCCTGGCTGAAGGCCCGGCCCGAAGTGGCCGACGCCTTTACGGCCGAGGAGCTGAAGGCCACGGATCCCGCCGCCACGGGCAGTCCCCGGGACAGCAGCCTGCGCGTGCTCCTGCGCCGCAGCTTCCACCCCGAGCGCAGCGGCGACCTCCTCATGGCCGTGAAACCCTTCGTGGTGATTGGCACCCCGCCCGCCGACTACCTCACCAACCACGGCACCCCCAACGCCTATGACCGCCGCGTGCCCATGATCTTCTGGGGCCCCTGGAAGGGCGGCGAGCGCCGCGAGCCCGTGCGCACCGTGGACCTGGCCCCCACCCTGGCCCGCGAGCTGGGCCTGAAGCCCGGCGCCGTGGACGGGAAGGCGCTGGACCTGGGCCCCCGGAAGTAGCTCCGCCATGGCGCTCCCCCCCGACGCCTCCATCGTGATCCTCACCGGCGCAGGCATCTCCGCGGAGAGCGGCCTGCGCACCTTCCGCGACGCGAACGGTCTCTGGGAGGATCACCGCGTCGAGGAGGTGGCCACGCCCGAGGCCTTCCGCCGCGACCCGGCCCTGGTCCACCGCTTCTACAACGAGCGGCGGCGCAGCCTCGCCAGCGTCCAGCCCAACGCCGCGCATCGGGCCCTGGCGCGGCTGGAGCGTGCATGGAACGGGCCGTTCCTGCTGGTCACCCAGAACGTGGACGACCTCCACGACCGCGCCGGATCCACGCAGCTCCTGCACATGCACGGCGAGCTGCTGAAGGGCCGCTGCCTCGGCTGCGGCGCCATCCATCCCTGGCCCGGGGACCTGGACCAGGCCAGCCGCTGCCCGGCCTGCGGGGCGGGACGGGTGCGCCCCCACATCGTCTGGTTCGGCGAGCTGCCCCTGGACATGGACCGCATCTACGACGCCGTGGAGCGCTGCGACCTCTTCGTGGCCATCGGCACCAGCGGCCACGTGTACCCCGCCGCGGGCCTCGTGCAGGCCGCGCCTCCCGGTGCGCGCACCGTCGAGCTGAACCTGGAGCCCAGCCGCGTGGCCAGCGCCTTCCAGGAGGCCCGCACCGGCCGCGCCACGGACCTGGTGCCCGCCCTCGTGGACGAGCTGCTGGGCGGCTAGGGATTTTTGGCCGGTGATGGACGGTGATAAAGCAAGGCGAGGCCGTACCCGCATGGGCCCGCCGCCGCGCGCGAAAGGCACGGCAAGGGAGACCCACGGGCACTGGATTCAGCCGCGGATGAAGCTGGAAAGGGCTTTTTTAGCCGGTGATGAACGGAGATAAACGGTGATAAAGCAGGGCGAGGCCGTACCCGCATGGGCCCGCCGCAGGCGGCTTCCGGCTTGGCCGGAAGTCACCCAGGGGCACCTCGGCCGCGCCCCCCAAGGCACGGCAAGGGTGCCCCTGGGTAGAGCCCATGCTCGAGCCCGAACGGCCCCATCACCGTCCATCACCGTTCATCGCCGTCCATCACCGTCCATCACCGTTCATCACCGGCTGAATGTCTTTT
The DNA here is from genome assembly GCF_030219325.1 of Geothrix sp. Classification (NCBI taxonomy): domain Bacteria; kingdom Pseudomonadati; phylum Acidobacteriota; class Holophagae; order Holophagales; family Holophagaceae; genus Geothrix; species Geothrix sp. Next base: position 3,574,013 of record NZ_CP126625.1, read on the forward strand.
GAAAACGGGTTACAGCCCCAGCCGCACCTGGTTGCCGCGCTCCTCGAACCAGAGGGCGTCGGCGATGGCGGCCATGGTGCCCCTGGGTAGAGCTCATGCTCGGGCCCGAACGGCCCCATCACCGTCCATCACCGTTCATCACCGGCTGAATGCAGTTCTGCTTTTACTCCTCAGGCCCCTCCGCGCCGCTGCAGCTCCCGCAGCACCGCCAGGGCCCGCGCGGCCTCGTCCACGGGCACGAAGAGGTGGTCGTGGCAGGCCCCGGCGATCACGTTGCAGCTGATGCGGGCCTCGGCGAGGGCCTGGGAGAAGGCCGCCGTGAGGCCCACGGCCTGCAGGTCCGAGTGGACCCGCAGCGTGATCCAGGCGGCGCGGAAGAGCACCGGTACCTGGCGGGCCAGGGCGGTTTCCTCCCTCAGCACCACCGTGAGCCCCTCGTCCTCCTGGAAGGTGGCCAGCGGCTCCAGGTCCCGCAGATCCGCCCCGGCCGTCAGGCAGGCGAAGGCGTACACCCCCTCGTGCAGCACCGGATCCAGGGTGTGGAGCAGGTGGTTGAGGTCGGATATCGGCGTGCTCACTTCACCACCGGCAGCTCCACGCAGCTGGCCTGGCCGGGGGCATGGTGGATGCGCTGGGTGGCGGGGCGGTAGTCGCCGGGCTTCGCGAAGAAGATGTTGGGCACGAAGGTCTGGGGGTTGCGGTCGTAGAGGGGGAACCAGCTGGACTGCACCTGCACCATGACGCGGTGGCCCGGCAGGAAGACGTGGTTCGCCGTGGGCAGGGTGAAGCGGTACACCAGCGGCGCGTCGGGCTTGAGGGCCTTCGGCATCTCCAGGCTCTCGCGGTAGCGGCCCCGGAAGATGTCCGCCGACACCATGAGCTGGAAGCCGCCCATCTGGGGCTGGCTGGCCACCTCGTCGGGGTACACGTCGATCACCTTCACCACCCAGTCGCTGTCGGTGCCGCTGGTGGCGGCCACCAGGTTCGCCACCGGTTCGCCGCTGAGGCGCAGGGGCTCCTTGAGGGGTTCCGAAACATAGGCCAGCACGTCCGTACGGCCCGAGGCCTCGCGCTGGTCGTCCGTGAGCCACTGGGGCCAGGTCATGCCCTTGTCGTAGCCCACGGGCTGGATGGGCCGCGCGCGGAAGGGCACGGGCTTGGCGGGGTCGGACACGTAGGTGTCGAAGGGCGCCTCGTCCGCCTTTGGCGCGGCCGTGGACACCGCCAGCCCCGCGTGGAGGTAGAAGGGCGTGGCCTTCACGGTCGAGCCCTCCCCCGCCAGGGGCCAGGCCGGGAGCTTCTTCCAGGTGTTGGTGCCCGTCTCGAAGGCGCTCACGGGCGGCAGGTCCGCCTTGGGCCCGCCCTTCAGGTGCTGGTCCAGGAAGGGCTTCAGGATGCTCTGGCGGAACTGCAGGGCCGTGTCCTGGCTGAACTTCAGGGGGCCCAGGCTGCTGCCCTCGCCGATCTCGCCACCGTGGTTCCAGGGGCCCATGGCCAGGTACAGCAGATTCGAGCTGTCCTTCGGCTTCAGGGCTCGCCACACGGCCGGGGCGCCGTAGATGTCCTCGGCGTCGTAGAGGCTGTGCACCAGCATCGTGGGCACCGTGAGGGGGCGAGCCGCCAGCACGCGGTCCATGGCCTGCTGCTGCCAGAAGCTGTCGTACGAGGGATGCTCCGCGATCTTGCGCCAGAAGCCCAGCTGGTCCATGCCGCGGCGCTTCGCCAGGGCGCCGGTGGAGCCGGCCTGCAGGAACATGTCGTAGTCGTCGAAGTGGCTGGTCCACCACTTCAGGTCGCCCGTGCGGGTGGCCTGCTGGTCATAGATGTAGCTGAGGTTCTGGGCGCGGAAGGCGCCGTTATGGAACCAGTCGTCGCCGCGCCAGCCGTCCACCATGGGGTTCATGGGCACGGCGGCCTTCAGGGCCGGGTGCGGATCCACCAGGGCCATGAGGGGCAGGAAGCCGTCGTACGAAATGCCCAGGATGCCCACGCGGCCGTTGCTCTCCGGCAGGTGCTTCACCAGCCAGTCGATGGTGTCCCAGGTGTCGGTGCTGTGGTCGACTGGGGTGGCGTTGAGGGGCCCGCGCAGGGGCCGGTTCATGACGTAGTCGCCTTCGGAGCCGTGCTTGCCGCGCACGTCCTGCACCACGCGGATGTAGCCGCCGTCCACGATGAGGTCCGTGGCGTTGTCGTAGCCCTGGAGGATGGGCCCCAGGTGGGCGCTGTGGGCGTGGCTGGTGAGTTCCACGGCGTTGTAGGGCGTGCGCGTCAGCAGGATGGGCGCCTGTTTGGCCCCTTTCGGCACCAGGATGATGGTGTGCAGCTTCACCCCATCGCGCATGGGGATCATCTCCACGCGGCGGGTGTAGTCCCAGTCCCCGGTGGCCACCTGGAACTCGGCGGGCATCTCGCTGGGCAGGGCGCCGGCTTTCGGCGCCTGGGCCAGCAGGGCGGTGCCCAGCAGCAGGGCCAGCAGGGAGGGCGGAACGGGACGGGCCTGGGGCATGGAACCTCCGGGGCGGGGCTATGGGCGGAATGGGGGGTTCGCCAGTCTAGCCTGGGCCGGGGTGCAGGGGTTCCGTTCCGCCCTACTCGGGCATGGCCGTGATCTGGACGCTGCAGACCCGCCAGCGGCCGTCCTGGCGCACGTAGGTGTCGATGTAGCGGTAGTGCGACTTGAAAGGCCGGCCCTGATAGGTGCCGGTCATGCGGGTGCGGCCGCAAAGCAGGGCGCAGTCGCCGTAGATGCGCACGTCGAAGTCCTCCACCGTGTAGGGGTGGATGACCAGGTCCGGCGACAGCAGGTCCTTCAGGAAGGCGGCCCGGTCGGCCATGTCCCCGGTCTTGGCGATGTGGCGGAAATCCGCGCTCACGTTGTCGGCGATGGCCTGGGCATCCTTGCGGAGGATGGCCTGGTCCCAGGCCTCGGCCTGGGCCTTCAGCTGGGCCGCCAGGGCGCGGTCCGAGCCGGCCGTCTGGGGCCCGCAGGCCATGGCCAGGGCCAGCAGCGCCGCAGCGACTGCCACAGGCATCCGACGCAGGGGGTTGGGCATGGGGCCTCCGGGGTCGGGGCTATGGGTGGTTGGGGGAATCCGCCAGTCTAGCCTGGGCTGGCTCCGCTCAGGAATCATGGGAAACGGTGGATCGAGTGGCGGGGAAGACCCGGACCCTGCACGGGCCATGGGCACGGGATGTCAGCCGCGGATGAACATGGAAACTGCTTTTGGCCGGAGATGAACGGAGATAAACGGTGATAAAGCAGGGTTGAGGCTGTGTCCGCATGGGCCCGCCGTAGGCGGCTTCCGGCCTGGCCGGAAGTCACCCAGGGGCACCGCGGCCGCGCTCCCAAAGGCACGGCAAGGGCGCCCCTGGGTAGAGCCCATGCTCGAATACAAACGGCCCCATCTCCGTTCATCACCGGCTGAATGTCTTTTGGAACCGGGCCACTGCGGCATCCGCACGCGTGACTGCGGGAGCGAGTCGGCCAGGACTCATCAGGAACGGCGGCCTAAGTGACACTGAAACACCGGACTTCAGCCGTGCATGAACCTAGGAACTGCTTTTGGCCGGAGATGAACGGAGATAAACGGCGATAAAGCAGGGTGAGGCTGTGTCCGCACGGGCCCGCCGGAGGCGGCTTCCGGCCTGGCCGGAAGTCACCCAGGGGCACCGCGGCCGCGCTCCCAGAGGCACGGCAAGGGCGCCCCTGGGTAGAGCCCATGCTCGAGCACGAACGGCCCATCTCCGTCCATCTCCGTTCATCACCGGCTGAATGCAGTTCTCTCCTGGGCGAGGCGGTGGCGGAAGCCGAAGACCGGCAGGCCCTGCTGGGAGAAGTCCAGGTCCTCGGAGCGCTGGAAGCCCAGGCGCTCGTAGAGGCCCCAGGCGATGCGCATGGCCTCGGTGGTGTGCAGGATGACCTGGGCGTGGCCCTGCTCCCGGGCGAGGTCGATGCAGGCCAGGGTCAGGGCCCGGCCCACGCCCTGGCCCCGGAAGGCGGGATCGACGCCCAGCAGGCGGATGCCCGAGGCGTTCCGTTCCGCCGTGGCCGTGCCGCCGGAGCCGTACTGGGCCATGTCGCCGAAGTACACCACCCCGCCGGCCAGGGCCCCGCCCTCTGTGAGGGCCACCAGCACCCGGGCCCCGGGCCGCTCCGCGAAGCGCCCGATGTCCGCCAGCAGCGCGTAGTACTGGGGCTGCTCCGCCGGCGTGGGGAAGCCCTCCAGCTGCGAGTACACCCCCACCATGAGCTGACCCAGGGCGGCGGCTTCCTCGGGGCGCAGGTCACGGATGGCAATGGGTGCGGTCATGGGCGGTTCCTCGGAGAAGCGGATGTGGGGCTGGGCCGCCCTCACTGGAGGGCGATGGAACCCTTCTGCGCCGCGACGACTTTGCCGCCCTGGCTGTAGGTCACGGTGTAGGTGCCCGAGGTGCCGGCCTCGTTCATGGCCACCTCGAAGCTGGTGCTGCCGCGGGTGTCCCCGATGTTCGCCCGGCCCTTGGAGCCCTTGCGGAACACCACCTTGGGCGCTGCGACCACGCGGTCTGTGGCCAGATCCTTGATCTCGGCCTCGCAGATGCAGTCCGTGGGAAAGGCCTTTACCGACGAGAAGGCCACCGTGACCGAGAGACCTGGAGCGTCTGAGGCGAGGGCAGGCAGGGCTGAAACGCAGGAGGCCAGGAGAAAGAGATGGGCGAAGCGCATGGGGCTCCTAATGAAACCGGCACTCGATCGTGTGGACGAAAGCTTAACGGGGAATCAGGTCGGAAGCCCACTGTGTCTGGTTTTGCGGTAGAGGAACCAGCTGCCAATCAACCCCGCAAGGATGAGGAAGCCGACGACAGGATGGGTCAGGACGAAATACTGGATGGGCGTGAAGAACGTTCCGAACGCAGACAGGGCGACCACCGCAATCAGGACCTGCTTCCAGCTGAGGCTCTGGTGGATGTCCATGGGCTCCGACCTACTGGGCCAGGGAGTATCGCAGCACCGCACCTGCCCGTGGTTCCTGCAGGGCGAAGATGCCGTCGTAGTAGGCGAGGAGTGTGCGGAGCGTTTCCGCGTGATCGAGATCCGGGCGCTCCAGCTTGGAGAAGATGCTGATGTCGCAGCGGTCTCTGATCCCGGTGAGCACGTCGATCATGATAGGCTGGATCTCGGTTTCCGTGGGTATGGGGCGCTGCTGCTTGAACGAGCTGACCAGCACGCCATTGAGGGCCCCCAGCTGCCGTTCCAGCCGCTCTTTGGGGAGATCGGCCAGGAAGGGGAGCTTGTACTGGACCCGGTCCGGGAAGAGGTAGGCGAAGGCCTGATCGTGGCTGCGCGAATCCAGGTAGCGCGTGATCTCGATCGTCGAGCGCATGTACTCGATGATGGCCCGGTCGTCGGCATGGGGGATGCGGCTCAATACCAGCTTGGTGCAGTACTTCGCCGTGATGGGCGTGAGGCTCGCCTTGCGGTCCCTGCGAAGCGCTTCGACGGAGCGCTGGAGGATCTCCTGGAAGAGCTTCGGCTCCTGTTCCTTGATCGTCCTGAACACGTCCACTTGGAGTAGCGCCGATTCCGTGCGGGCGGGCAGCTGGAAGGCCTCCCAAGCGGCCGTGACCATGGGTTCGAACAGCCTTCCGGCCGCGATCACCACCAGGACTCCCACCCAATGGGGAACCTTCCCGACGTTCCGTTTGATGGCCGGGATGTTGATGATCCCGAAGTAGATCAGACCCATCAGGGCGCCGACCGCGCCTGCAATCAGAATTCTTGTGAGCATGGTGGCCTTTTCGGATGTAACTAACCGGCACAACAGCCAGTCGGGCGATTGGGGGAGACGAGCTAACCGGCCCAGCCGCGGCTGAAACGCTCAGCGAAGACGATGTGAAGGAACAGCCAGGGAAAGGACTTAGTCGCTTGTGGCCGGATCCGAGTTGAGCGCAGGGTTAGGCACAACCTCGTCAAGTTCCTTAACGAGCAAGGTCAGAGGTCGGAATTGGCTGAAAAGCCAAAGGCCGAATGCCATGCTGCAGCCAAGAAACATGGTGAAGATGAGCGCGATGAATGCACCGATGAAAGGGGAAGCAATAAGACCTGCAACCCCGGTAATGGCCTGCTGATTCCAGGTGACCGTCGAAGCACCGAATAAAGCACCAAACCCCATAAGGATTGAAAAGGGGATCAGAGTTGTGAATAACCCAATGGCCGACAGCTTGAAGAGAGACCCAGCGGACAGCCTTTGGATGGTGATTTCTCGAAACATGGATTCTCCTTTGTGCCTGACGAAGGAAGCTAAGCGGCCACGCCCGCACCGAAGCGATGAACGGAGCTGAGATAGCGAAATGTTGAGAGAGAGCGGAAGGCAATGCAGGCGGGGTCCGACTTGAGCGGAGGGTTAGGGGATTTGGGTAAAAACTGAATATGCTAGATATCTAGTTCATTTGTTTCCGATGTTGTTCTTCTTAATCGCCTCAAGCATTAATGATGAAACGGTAGTCGGTCTGCTTACCTTCGTTTCGAAGAGCCTAGCCCGTCGTAGTGCTTTCTCTGCCTCAAGCATACTTGTTGCAAGATCTTGCGTAGTTAAGGACTTGTTTTCTAATGCATTTTGCTGTTGCTTAATAAAATTCAATTCATCAAGAATTAGGTTGAGTTTGTCATCAGGTGTAGCTGGTTCGGAATTGAGTTGGCTCGAGGCAGAAATTCCAAAATATTTCCATAAGGCATTAGAACCTGAGGATTTATCGATGGAGTTAGCTATATGAATGGCGAGTGAATCGATTTGATTGTTAATAGACCATACATCTAAAGAGCTTTCATAAGTGTGTCTATTGATCAAGTGAATATCGAACGGAATATTTGGTGTTTTTTCGTCAGCGACAATGACCACAGGTAAATTTAAAGCTGTTCGAATTCCAAATTCAAAAAAAACGTTGGCGTTCAGGGAGGAAAGATCACATAGGACAAGGTCTGCTTCGGCGAGATTTTTGATTATTCCAGCTTGAATTACTTCTGAGCCGCTCGCGGCAGGAGAGGTGGGCGACAAACCCGCCTTTATAATTGCCGGGCAAAACAAATGTTCATAAACATGCTCGAAGTGTTTCGAGTCTTCTCGATAATCGCTCAAACGCTGTGAAGGCGTTGTGATCGGCATTATTACAAAGCATGTCTTGGTGGGTTCAGGCATCTGGGAAATCTCCTAATTCTGCATTAGGCGAACCAAGACCTAGCGCCCTCGGCTGCCCTACGGGATTGGACCCGCCCATCCTACGCCCGCGTCTCACGAATCGAGGGTCGCTTGTGACGGACGTCGCCTGCCCCTACCCCTTCAATAACCGCTCTTCCGCCAGCCTCAGCATGTGCTCGCTGGCGAGGACGCCGTCCTGGTGGTTCATGCGCTGGAAGTGGCCGCGCAGGTGGCGCAGGGTGCGGGGCACGGCGGGGGCGAAGTGGGCCTTCTTGCGGTGCACGAGCTGGTGGCCGAAGGTGCCCAGGGCCTTGAGGCTGCGCTGCAGGGCGCTGAGGTTCAGCTCTTCCAGCAGGGCCTCGTGGCTCCAGCCCAGTTCGGCCTGCAGTGGGGCGACCAGGGCGCGGCCTGCCTCCCTGGACCAGTCCCAGTAGGCGTCGTAGCGCAGGCTGGCCAGGTCGTAGGTGGCAGCGCCCCGGCGGGCATCCTGGAAGTCGATGGCCACCAGCCGGTCGCCGTGGACCATGAGGTTGCGCACGTGGAAGTCGCGGTGGACGAAGAAGTGGGCCCGGGTCTCCAGGCTGGCGTGGACCTCGTCCATCATGCGCTCCAGCCAGCGGGGCGGATCTTTCTGCAGGAAGTCCTGGAAGAAGTTCTGGCGGCAGTAGTCCCACTCGAACTGGAACTTGGGCTGGTCGAAGCTGCGGCTCATGAAGAAGGTGTGCCCGGGGGCGCCCAGGGTGAGGGGCCCGGCCAGGGTGGTGAGGAGCCAGCCCGCCTTCTGGGCCCAGGCCAGCTCCTCCTCGGGATGCTCCATGAGGCGCCGCTCCAGGGTGGTGTCGCCCAGATCCTCCACCAGCAGGCAGCGATCGGCGTCATCGCTCGACACGATGGTGGGCACGCGCAGCAGGGGATCCAGGTAGGCCTGCAGGGCCCGGAACTCGAAGTAGCTGTCGTCGGTCTTCCCGGGCGCGTCCAGGGGGTGCAGCACCACCAGGGCCGTGCCCAGCTGCGGGTGGGCCACCCGGAAGTACTGCCGCGCCCCCGCATCCCCGGCCAGGGCCTGCGGTCCGGTGAGCTCCCAGCGGTCCAGCGCGCGTTGAAGACGGGGATCCATCCAATCAGGGTACTCCCGGACGGGATTTCAGCCACGGAGGAACCTGGAAAGGGCCTTTTGGCCGGTGATGGGTGGTGATAAAACAGATCCTGCTTATCGGCCTGCCTCAGCCCATTTCTAAGAGCAGGACTGAAACCGCGAATGACGCGAATGGGCGCGAAGGCCCCGGGTATGGGCCGCCTGGGCCTGTGGCCCCCAGCCACGCTGAACTGCGTGGCTGGCCGCTCACGGGGCGGCTCTGCCGTCCTTCAAGAGCCGGCGGATCCGCCCCGTGAGCGGAGGCGGAAGCACGGCCGCTCGCCATTCGCGCGCCCGAAGGGCGATTCGCGGCATTCGCGGTTGAAGGCTTTTCCGGCTGAAGCGCTACAGCCCCAGCCGCACCTGGTTCCCGCGCTCCTCGAACCAGAGGGCATCGCTGTCGGCGAAGGAAGGCATCGGCGCGGCGCCGGGGCCCAGGACGCAGCGGGTGAGGCGGTCGGCGGCTCCTGGTGGCATGAGCGCCGTGGGGTGGACGTAGCAGCCGGGCAGGCGGCCCTCCTGGTCCGGGGCCAGCTCGGCGGCGACCTGGATGAGGGCGTCCGCCGTGCCCACCTCCCGCCAGGCGAAGGGCTCCACCACCACGCCCAGATGGAAGGGCAACCGGGGCCGCAGGTCGTTCACCTCGCTGGGCCCCTCGGGCAGCAGAGCCAGGGCCTCGGGGGACCAGGCGGCGGCGCCGGTGAAGTGGAAGGGACCCTTGGGCCCCACCACGTCCTTGGGCAGCACCCGGTCCTGCTCGTCCATCCAGACGGGATTCCAGGGGCCCCCCGGGTGCGGGATGAGCAGCCAGCTCAGCGTGGCGCGGGCCTGGCGGTGGGCGGCCCGCAGGCGGCCGAAGGGCACGGCTTCGGCCCACACATCGGCGTTCCAGCTGAGCAGCTCGGTCTCCACTCGGCCCCGGGCGTGGCGCAGGCCGCCGGCGCTGCCCAGCAGCTCTGGCTCCTCGCAGACCTCGATGCCCTCGGCCACGGCGCGGAGCCGCTCGGGCCACAGGTGCGCGTTGCAGGCCAGCCGGGTGATGCCCTCACTGCGCATGGCCTCGGTGCCCCACTGCAGCAGGGGCCGGCCCCGCAGGGTCCAGGCGGGCTTGGGCAGGCACTGGCTGAGGGCCCCCATGCGCAGGCCCATGCCCGCCGCCAGCAGGAAGCCCTCCAGCGGCTCAGGCATTGGGCGTGGCCGCTTCCGGCGGCAGGGGCTTGAGCAGGAACTGGCCCGGCGCGCGCCCGCGCATGGACAGCACGCGGATGCGCCAGCCCTGCAGGCGCAGCTCGTCCCCGGGGCGCAGCACGCGGCCCAGGTGTTCCTGGAAGAAGCCGCCCAGGCTCACGGAGCCGGCCTCGGTCTCCAGGCTGAGCTTCAGGTGATCCTCCAGCTGCTCGAGCAGGACGTTGCCCTGGGCCAGCCAGGCGCCGCCGCGAGTCTTGCGCAGCTGAATGGCCTCGCGGTCGAATTCGTCCTGGATCTCGCCCACCAGTTCCTCGAGGACATCCTCCAGGGTGACCAGGCCATCCACGCCGCCGTGCTCGTCCACCACCAGGGCGAGGTGCTGCTTGCGCTGCTGGAACTCCAGCAGCAATCCCTGGATGGGCTTCATCTCGGGCACGAAGAAGGGGGGCTTGGCCAGCTCGCGCAGGTCCACGTCGCCATCCGTGTCCTGCATGGCCCAGAGCAGCTCCTTGAGGTGGATGACGCCCACCACGCGGTCGAGGTCGCCCTCCACCAGAGGGATGCGGGTGTGGGGCGTGGTGCGGGCCAGGGCGAGGTTGTCGGCGAGGCTGCGGGTGAGGTCGAAGCAGACCACCCGGGCCCGGGGCACGGCGATCTCCTTCACCATGCGGCGGCTGAAGTCGAAGAGGTTCTCGATGAGCTCCTTGCGGTCCAGCTCCAGGTGGCCCTGGGCCTGGCTGCGCTCGAGCATGCGGCGGAACTCGGCCTCGGAGGGCAGCAGGTCCTCGGCGTCTGCCTCGGGATGCACCCCGAAGAGGGCCAGCACCAGGTGGCTCAGCTTCGTCAGGCACCAGGTGAGGGGCCGCACCAGGCGCGACCAGGCCAGCAGGGGCGCGGCGGTGCGCAGGGCCCAGGGCACGGCGGCGCGGATGGCCAGGCTGCGCGGCACCAGCTCGGCCAGCACCACGTGGAGGGTGGTCATCACCAGCAGGGCCAGGGCCGTGCTGAGGGGCAGCACCAGCCGGGGCCAGGGCAGGTGGCCGAAGAGGAGGTGGAAGGCGTGGCTGAACATCCCCTCGCCCACGGCGCCCAGGGCCAGGGCGCAGAGCACGATGCCCGCCTGGATGGCGGACAGGTGGTGGGACAACCCCCGGTGGACCTCCAGGGCCCGGTGGGCGCGGGGATCCTCCTCGGCCAGCGATTCCAGCTGCGTCTCGCGGACCCGCACGGCCGCGAACTCGGCCAGGACGAAGAAGGCGCTGAGGAAGATGAGGGCGGCGCAGATGAGGGCCGCGGCGAGGGTCACAGCCGTTATCCTCTCGCGAGATCAGACCCGCGGCGCAGCTTGTCCTGGATCTCCTGGAACAGGCCGTCGAGGTTCTGCAGGCGGTCGCGGTGCTCGGAGAGCTGGCCGTGGACGGCCTGCTTCTCCCGCTCCAGGGCCGCATGGGACTCCTGGAGTTCCGTGATCACCTGGTTCAGGCGCATGATCTCGGCTTCCTTCTGATCCAGGCCGTTCATGAGCTCCAGGCGCTGGCCGTCGTGGAGGATGTTGGTCTCGTCCAGCTCCTGGCGGATCGCGGCCAGCTGGGTGCCGAGGTGGGCGATCTCCTCCTGGTGCTGCTGGAGGATCTCCTGCCGGGCCAGCAGCTGCTGGTCGCGCTCCAGGACGAGGGCCTGGCTGGCCTCCAGCTCCGTCTCCACCTGGCGCAGCCGGACGCCCAGCTCGGCCAGATCGCGGCCCTGGCCCCGCATGGTGGCCTCGAGGCCCGCGATCTCCAGCTGGTAGCCGTGGGCCTTCTCCTTGTAGCCCACCACCTCCAGCAGGGTCGCCTGGTGGACGCCCTCCAGCGTGGTGTGCTGCTCCACCAGCCCTTCGATGGTGGTGTGGAGCTGGCCCTGGGCGAGCTGCGCGGCGTCCAGCTCCTGCTGGCGGGCCGCGAGGGCGGCCTCCTTCTCGGCCAGGGTGGCCTCCAGCTCCCCGGCCTTGGCCTTGAAGGGCTCCAGGTCGATGGTCTCGTGCAGCAGGCGATCCCGTTCCTTCAGCAGCTCGATGGCCCGCTGGGCCTTCTCGCCCACCTGCTGGTTGAGGGTCTCCACCTGCTGGATGAGGTCCGTGCGCTCGGTGAGGGCCTCCTTCAGCTGGGCCTTCAGCGTCTCGGCGCTCTCCCCCTCGCGGCCCCGGGTCTCCTCCAGGGCGCGGAGGGCCGCCTCGGTCTCGGCGAGGCGCGCCTTCAGGGTGTCGGATTCGCGGGTGCTGCGCTCCAGCTCATCCAGGTTCAAGGTCACGGAGTTCAGCTGGCGCTGGATCTGCTGGGCCTCGGCCTCGGCGGCCCGGAGCCGCTCCTCGGCGGCGGCCAGGCGCTGGTCCTTGGCCCGCATCTCCTCGTGGAGGTTGGCGACCTGGTCCTCCAGGAGCCGCACGTGGCGGCTGTCGGGGGGCACTTCGGTGGACAGGGCGGGGCCGCGGTCCAGGTTGGTGGTCTGGACGGGCGAGGAGGGCCGGACGCCGAAGACCGGCGCGGCGGACAGCTCGGCGGCCGGGCCGTCGAGGGCGCCCTTCAGGCTGTCCAGCCAGTCATCGCCCAGCTCGGTGTCCACCAGCTCGCCCAGCGGGTTGTCGGGATCCAGGGTGCGGCCGGGCACCAGGGGCGCCAGGGCGGCCACCAGGGCGCTGGGCGCCATGGGCTTGTGCAGGTAGAGGTCGGCCCGGCCCTTCAGGCTCTGGTGGCGCCGGTATTCCTCTTCCGTGGCCTTGGCGCTGATGAGCGCGATCTTCACGCCGTCCAGCTTGGCGTTCTTGCGGATGGAGGAGCAGAGGGCGTAGCCCTTGTTGTCGGACACCTCGACGCAGATGAAGACGGCGGCGAAGGCGCCGGTCTCCAGCTTGGCCAGTACGCCATCCGGCGAGGCCGCCAGCTCCAGATCGAAGGCCGCTTCGAGGCTGACCTGGTGCTCCTTGAGGAAGCTCCGGTCGCTGTCCACGAGGAGAAGGCGTTGGCCCATGGTCGATTCCTTAGGCTGGGTTGAACCCACAAGTCTAGCGGAATGAAAGAAGCCCTGGGTGTCCCAGGGCTTCCTTCATCGGTATCTTCAGGCTGGGGCAACAGCTCAGCGGGGGGGAATGGCCAGGGTGATCTTCTGGTTGCCGTTGGGGGACTGGATGAAGAGGAGCAGGGTGCGGCCCCCGGACTTCTTCACAGCGGCGTTGAACTCGCCCAGGGTGTTCACGGGCTGGCGGCCGATCTCGGTGATGATCATGCCCGGGGCCAGGCCGCGGTCCGCGGCGGGGGAGCGGGGATCCACCGAGGTCACCACCACGCCCTTGAGCCGGTTCTTAGGATCGGCGGATTCGACGGTGAACCCGTAGGCCTTCTCGAGGTTGAGGCTCTTCAGGTCGCCCTGGGGCTTGGCCCCGCCGTCGCCCTCGGGCTCCTCGCCGGCCTCGCGGCGACGCTGGTCCTCGATGGCCTTGCGGTCGCCCAGGGTGGCGGTGAGGGTCAGGGTCTTGCCATCCCGCCAGATGGTGAGCTTGAGGGTCTCGCCCGCCCGGCGGCTGGAGACCGCGGTCACCAGCTCGTCGGGGCTGTGCACGGGCTGGCCCTCCACGGCGGTGATCACGTCCAGGCGCTGCACCTTGGCCTTGTCCGCGGCCTGGTCCTTCTCCACGGTGCTGACCACCACGCCCTCCTTGACGCCCAGGGCGTCCTGGTAGGCCTGGTCCAGCTCGGCGGGACCGATGCCCAGGTAGCCCCGGCTCACGGGCTTGCCGCTGCGCAGGTCCTTGAGGATGCGGTTCACCTGGCTGATGGGCACGGCGAAGCCGATGTTCTGGCCGGCCGGGTTGATGGCGGTGTTGATGCCGATGATCTCGCCCTTGAGGTTCAGCAGGGGACCGCCGGAGTTGCCACGGTTGATGGCGGCGTCGGTCTGCAGGAAGGAGCTGACACCCGTATCGAGCTTGCGGCCCTTGGCGCTGATGATGCCCTGCGTGACGGTGTGCTCCAGGCCGAAGGGGTTGCCGATGGCCACCACCCACTCGCCGATGCGCAGGGAATCGGACTCGCCGAGCTTGGCGAAGGGCAGGTGCGAGGCGTCGATCTTGATCAGCGCAATGTCCAACTCCTTGTCCTTACCCAGGACGGTCGCCTTGTAACTCTTCCCATCATTCGTTTTGACTTCCAGGGCGTTGTCGCCGCCGCCCATGCTGGCGATCACGTGGTAGTTGGTGAGGATCTCGCCGGCGGGGGAGATGATCACGCCGGAGCCGCCCGACACCGCCCGCTGCTCGTCGTCACCGCCCCGGGGGGTGCGCCGCTGCTGGGGGCCGCCGGGGCCGAAGAAGAAGTCGAAGAAGTCCTGGCCGCCCACCTGGGGGTGCTCGAAGCCGCGCCGGTTCTTCACGAAGCTGGTGTTCGTGATGGCCACCACCGTGGGGTTCAGCTTCTCGGCCACGTCCGCGATGGGCGGCAGCCGATCGAAGCCCTTGGCCTCCACCATCACGGGTTTCTCTTCCTGGGCCGAAGCCACCCACCCATGGCCGAGTCCCATCCCCAAGGCCATGCACCCGGCCGCGAAGGCCGACAACCCGAGAATCTGCTTCACCTGACGCTTCATGGATCTCCTCACTCCGCCGGGTCCTCCGGCATGCCATTCGATGACCGCAGTCCCCCGAAGGTTCCCGCTGGCCTTCCCAGGCCGCCCAGGATAGTCTGGATGGTCCAACGGCGGCTGTAGCTCAGTTGGTTAGAGTACTGGATTGTGATTCCAGGTGTCGCCGGTTCGAGTCCGGTCAGCCGCCCCAGATTGAAAAGCCCCCGCCCGCGGGGGTTTTTCAATCTGGAACGAGCCGGGAGTCGAACCGGCGACAGTGAGCTTGCGGAGACAGCGCGGGGCGCTGTCGGAGCAAGATCGGCAGACCGCGCAGCGGGCTGCGGCCGGTTCGAGTCCCGGTGGCATGGGTCGAAGCCCCGGGCAGGCCGACACCCACCCCCGGAGGGCCGGAGCAAGATCGGCAGACCGCAAAGCGGGCTGCGGCCGGTTCGAGTCCCGGTGGCATGGGTCGAAGTCCCAGACAGGCCTCCGCCCTCAGCCCACCGCCCTTTGCCCCTGCAGCCATGCCCTCGGCGACTGTCCCGTGAACTCCCGGAAAGCCCGGGACAGGGCCGTCGAGCTGCCGTAGCCCACGTCGAAGGCCACGACCTTCAGCGGCACGCCCCGAGCCAGCCGCTCCTGGGCTGTGGCGATGCGGAACCGGGCCAGGTGCTCTCCTGGTGTCAGCCCCACGGTCTGCTTGAACTGGAGCGCGAACCCGCTGCGGGAGAGCCCGGCCTCGGCCGCCATGTCGTCCAAGGTCCAGGGGCGGGCCGGATCCGCATGCACGGCCATGAGGGCGCTCCGGAGCTGCGGGTGCACCAGCCCAGCCAGCAGCCCGGCCTGGGTCATGCCCTCCCCCACGGCATGGCGCACGAAGTGGACCAGGACGACCTCACACAACCGGTCCACCACCGCCTGCCTGCCTTCCGCCGACGCGAAGGCCTCCTGGAAGATCAGTTCCGCCAGCGGCCCCACCCGATCCACCCCCAGGTGCATGACCTCGGGCAGGGCCAAGGCCAGGGGGCAGCCCACCCCGATGCCGAAGGTGATGGTGGCGCAGACCAGGTCGAGTCCCTCGGGCCCCTCCGGCACGAGGTGATGCGGCAGGTTGCGCGGGTAGAACAGCAGGCCCGGCCCGTGGATCTTCAGGGCCTTCCGGCCGCCCAGGTAGCGGATCTCGCCCCTGCCGGCCCGGACCAGGTGGAGGTGCCCGTGGTCCCGGGGCTGATCGAAGCTGGCCACGGCGCACAGGTTGCCCGTGAAGAAGGTCTGGGCGTGCAGGCGGAAGCGTTCAAAGAGGGGCTGGAGGGCGTCGGAGGTCATCTGGGACTCCAGGTCTGCTTTCTCGGACCCTCAGTCACCTTCGGGTGGAACCAGGGTGCCACTTTTGGGAGGTGCGCTGTGCACCCAGCCCCAGGAGCCACCCATGGCCACCATCCTCCCCCTCGATCCCACCCAGGCTTCCCCGGAAGTCGCCTCCATCCTCCAGGCGGTCAAGGCCAAGCTGGGCCGGGTCCCCAACCTGTTCCTCACCCTCGCCAAGGCCCCGGCGGCCCTGAAGGCCTACCTCGGCGCCTCCGAAGCCATCGGCACGGGCCATCTGGACGCCCCGCAGCGCGAAGTCATCGCCCTGGCCGTGGCCGAGGCCAACGGCTGCGACTACTGCCTAGCCGCCCACAGCGCCATCGGCAAGATGGTGGGCCTGGACGCCGATACCATCCTGCAGGCCCGCTCGGGGGTACCCGCGAACCGCCGCCAGGCCGCCCTCGCCGCCTTTGCCCGGGCCGTGGTCCGGGAACGCGGCCGGGTCTCGCCCCTGGACCTGCAGGCTGCCCGCGAGGCCGGCCTCGACGACCAGGATCTGCTGGAGGTGGTGGCCAACGTGGCCATCAACGTCCTCACCAACTACACGAACCTCGTGGCGGGCACCGTGGTGGACTTCCCCAAGGTCGAGCGCTTCGCCCACGTGTGATGCATCACTTCCGGGCTGCCTCCACCAGAAGGCGGCCCGATTCATTCTTCAGAGGAGACCCCATGCCTTCCCGCTTCATGGACCTCATGCTGACCCCAGATGTCCAGGCCGCCCAGGCACGCCATTACGGCCGAAGCCAGTCCCGTCCGGGCACCGCCCCACCCGACACCCTCGGGGAGGATGAAAAGGCCTTCATCGCGGAGATGGATAGCTTCTACATGGGCTCCGTGAGCCAGGATGGCTGGCCCTACGTGCAGCACCGGGGCGGCGCCAAGGGTTTCCTGAAGGTGCTGGGGCCCTCGGTCCTGGGCTTTGCAGACCTCAAAGGAAACCGGCAGCTCCTGACCACGGGGAACCTGACCCATGACGGTCGAGTGTGCCTGTTCCTCATGAGCTATCCCCTCCAGGCCCGCCTGAAGATCCTTGGCCGGGCCGAAATCCTGAGCGGCAAAGAGTACCCCGAACTGGCCAAGGTGCTGATCCCCCCGGGCCAGGAGAGGGCCACCGAGCGGCTCTTCCGCATCCAGGTGGAAGCCTTCGACTGGAACTGTCCCCAGCACATCACCCGCCGCTTCACAGAGGCCCAAGTCGGCGACATCCTCCGCCCCCTGCAGCAGCGAATCGAGGAGCTGGAGGCCCGGTTGGCAGGGATCGAGGTCCCAGACGGGCCGCCCCCGTGGCCCGAATCACATTCCCACGGGGTCCCCGTCCCAGCACCGACTGACTCCATGCCATAGTCACTCCGATGGCCAAGCTGCCGCCCGGTCTCCGCCACGCCCCTGTGGACGCCTGCATGAGCCAGCTCGTGTTGGACGCGGCCTGCCGGCGCGGGGAGCCCCAGGGTCGCTCCAAGGCGACCACCCCATGAGGCGCTGGATCGCGATCCTGCTCCTGTGCCTGGCCTCGGTGTACCTGGGTGCCACCAGTCTGGACCAGTGCGCGGAGGGCGTCAGCGATGACTGCGCACCCATCTGCCACATCTTCTGCGCCGATGGCTGTGCCACGGTGCCAGTGCCGGAGGCGCCGGCGCCTCCCGCGCCAGATCCCCTGCCGAGCCCGCGCTTCCAGATCGAGCGGGTCGTGAACCTCGTCAGCCTCGACATCGAACCGGAGAAGGACCCTCCCCGGGCCTGAGGGCATGAGCACCTGAACCTGCGGCTGGGCCTCGCCCTGCCGCGATGCCCTTCCTTCCCGATCGAGGTCCCGATGCGCACTTTCCTTCTGGGGGCGCTGCCCTGCCTGCTCATGGCCCAGGCGCCGCCCCTCTCCTATGACGACATCCTCACGCGGGCCCGCACGAGCCCCGGGCAGGACCGGATCGAGGCCCTGCTGGCCGAACGCCACCGGGCCCTGGGCGGTACGCGGGGCTTCCTCCGCGAGGGGCCCTCCCTGGGCCTCTCCGCAGGCCCGCGCACCCGCACGGCTGGCCCTTCCACGACGGACCAGTCCGTCGATCTGGATCTGCCCCTGTTCCTGTCGCCGGGCATCCGGCGGCGGCTGGAGGCGTCCCTGGGCCAGGCGGATCCGGCCCTGCGCGGGGCCTCCCGGATCGAAGCCCGGTTCCACCTGCGCCAAGCCTACCTGGAGGCCTGGCTGGCCGAGCGCCTGCTTCACCTCCGCGAGGCGGACCTTGCCACGGTCCGGACCTGGCTCAAGGCCGCCCAGGCGCGCCTGGAGGCCGGAGCGGACGCCGGGTTCCAGGTGAGCCTGGTGGAGGGCGAAGCGCTCCGCGCCGAGGCGGATCTCGACGAGGCCCGTCGGCAGCGGCTGAACGCCTGGGTGGGCCTTCGGACCGCCGCCGAGGTCCCGGGGACGCCCGTTCCCCTCATGGATCCTGGCGACCCACTGACGCTCTCCACGGATGGGCTCCAGGCCAGGTTCGAGGCCAGCACCTTGCGCAAGGCCATCCAAAGCCGCCTGGATCTGGAGGAGCAGGCCCTGCGCCACCAGGAGGCCCTGGCCACCAGCCGCTGGAGCCTGCGGGGCAGCTACGCCCGGGAGGGCGAGGAGCGCATCGGCAAGGTCGGCCTGGCCTACCGCTTCTCCCGCCCCGGTGAAAGCCAAGCTCTGCGCCGCGAGACCGAGGCCACCCTCCAGGCCACCCGGCGCGAGCTGGAGGTGGCCCTACTGGAGCTGGATGCCCGCTTCCAGTCGGCGCTGACGCGGCTTCAGGTCGCCCCCCCGGCCCTGCCCTTCAAGGGTTTCGACCTGTCCCTCCACGCCATCAGCCTGCGGCTCAGCGAGGGCAGGGAACGGCCTTCCGAGGCCCTGCCCATCCGCCGCCTGCTCCTGGAGGCCCAGGCCGCGTCCTACCGCCGCCTCCAGGCCGCCCACCTTCTCAGCGCCGAACTCCAGGCCCTCACGGCCGAGGTGAACCCATGAACCATGCCATCCCATGTTCCCTGCTGACCCTTGCCCTGACGGCCACCGTGGCCTGTGATCGCAAAGCCGCACCTCCAGAGGCCAAGGAAACCCACAAGGAGGGGATCACCCACGCCGAAGAGGGCGCCCATCTCCCCCTGAAGGACATCCGGGGCCTCCGCTTCCTGGTGGTTCCCGAACCCAGGGCGGAAGGCGCCTGGTATCCCGCCGAGGCCATCGGCGACGAGTCCGCCCAGGCCGTCCTCAGCAGCCCCGTGAAAGGAATCGTCTCGGCCATCCTGATCGCGCCGGGGCAGCATGTCGGCAGCGGCGCGGGACTGGTCACCCTCCAGAGCCCCGAGCTGGCCCGCTTCAAGGCCGACTGGCTGTCCGCCCGCGCTAAGCGTGACCGCGCCGAGGGCGAACTGGCCAGGGAGCAGCGGCTTTTCGAGGCTCAGGCGGGTTCGCGCCGAGAGCTGGAAGCCGCTCGGAGCGAGGCCGCCACGGCCCGAGCCGACGAAGAGGCCGCCCGTCTCGCCCTGGAGGCCCGGGGCCAGAATCCGGAAACCGCAGGCGCCGTCCTGACCGTGAGGGCCCCGAAGGGCGGCACGGTCACGGCCTACAAGATCCAGCCCGGCCAGGGGGTCGAAGCGGGTCAGGACCTGGGCAGCTTCCAGGCCGCCTCGGCCGCCATCGCACGCCTTGAATTGCCGCTCCCCGCCCCGGAGAACTGGCGGCCCGGTGCCGTGACCGAGGTCCGCCAGAGCGATGGCCAGCGCTGGAGGGCCCGGCTGGAGGGCACCCCCACCGTACTCACCACCGATACCCGGCGACTCAGCTATCGCCTGCGCCTTCTGGGTGGTTCCCTGCCCATCCCCGGCGCTTCCCTGGAGGTGAAGGTGCCCCTTGAACGCGCGGTCTACCTGCCCCAGGCGGCGCTCCAGCAGACGGACGGCCGCTGGGGAGTCTTCGTGGTGGACCAGGCAGAAGCGGTGTTCCGGCCCGTCAGACGCGGGCTGGACGTCAAGGACGAGGTGCTTGTGGCGGAGGGGCTGAAGTCCGGCGAGACAGTGGTGGCCGAGGGCGCCTACCTCCTCAAGGCGTTCCAGCAGAAGCGGGCCCAGCCCGAAGCGGGGGGCGGCCATGGCCACTGACCCCAGCCTCCCGGACGGATCAGACATCCCCCTTGATCCGGCCATGCCGCACGATCCCTACACGGTCTACACCCCGCAGCATCGAACGCTGATCCGCCGCTGGTTCGACTTCCTCCTCCCGCACAAGGGATGGGTGTTCGCCCTCAGCCTCGCCTGGGGGCTGGCGGGCGTCTTCACCTTCGCCCAGCTCAAGCGCGACCTCTTCCCGGACATGAACCTGCCCATCCTCAGCGTGCTCATCCAGAGCCCAGGCCGGGCCACGCCTGAACTGGAGCTGTCCGTGGCCCAGCCCACCGAGCAGGCCCTGGGCGGCATGCCCGGGGTCAAGCGCGTCGCGACGACGGTGCTCCCCGAGCTGGTCCAGGTGGTGGTGACATTTGACGGCGCCACGGATCCCTGGCGGGCGCGGCAGCTGGTGGCCGAGCGGCTGACCGGAGTGATCGGGAGCTTCCCGACTGGCACCCGTCCGCCCCTGATGTCCAGCGCGTCCGGCCGCCTTCAGGAGCTGATGGAGGTCGTCCTGGAAAGCGAGAGCGTGGACCCCATGAAGCTGCGGGACTACGCCGAGCAGGTGCTGGGGCCCAGGCTCCAGTCCCTGCCCGGCGTGGCCCGGGTGGAGCGCCTGGGGGGACAGGAGAGGTCCCTCCAGATCACGCTGGACCCCGGAAAGCTACGCAACCTCGGAGTCAGCCTGGATCGCGTGATGGCGGCCCTGGAACAGAGCCACCAGGACATGGCGACGGGGGTGCTGGAGATCCAGGACAAGGGCTGGTTCATGACCGTGGGCAGCCTCGCGGCGACCCCAGAGGAAGTGCGCCGGCTCCCCGTGCAGGCCGCCAGGGGGATCGTGACCCTGGGTGAAGTAGCCGATGTTCGCGAGGCCCCGGCCTTCCGCCGGGGACTGGCTCGGCACAACGGCCACGAGGATGTGAGCCTGCGCATCGTGAAGCAGCCAACCGCGGCCACGCTGGACGTGGCCGAGGGCGTTCGCACCGCCGTGGTGGAGCTGAAGAAGGGCCTTCCCGAGGGCATGCGCCTGGAGGTGATCTACGACCAGGGGCGTCTCGTCACCCGTGCCCTGAACGGCGTGACCCTGGCCCTGCTGGTGGGCGGTATCTTCGTGGCCATGGTCCTCGTGGTCCTCCTCGGGAACCTGCGCGGGGCCCTGCTGGTGCTGGCCGTGCTGCCCCTGGCCACCTTCGGGGCCGCGATCCCCCTGCACTTCGCCGGGCTGGGCCTCAACGCCATGACCCTCGGTGGCCTCGCCATCGCCGTGGGTCTCCTGGTGGATGCTGCGGTGATCATGGTGGAAAACCTGGCCCACCGGCTGCACACGCACAAAGAACAGGAGGAATCGCGCCGCGTGGCCCTCACCCGTGCCGCCGCCGAGGTGGCCACGCCCATCCTCATCGCCGTCCTGGTGATCCTGGCCGTCTTCATCCCCCTGCTGTCCATGGGCGGCATCGCGGGCAAGCTCTACGCGCCCCTGGCCGTGGCCGTGGCCTCGGCCATGACCATCAGCCTGGTGCTGACCTTCACCCTGGTGCCCGCCCTGGTGGAGCGGTTCCTGCCCCCCGGCACCTCCCTGGATGAGCCGCGCTTCATCGCAGCCATCAAGCGGATCTACGCGCCAGCCCTCGGCTGGGCCCTGCACCACGGCCCCCTGGTGCGCGTGCTGGCCCTTGGCCTCACCGTTCCCAGCCTCTGGCTGGCGTTTCAGCTCGGCACCAACTTCCTGCCCACGCTGGACGAGCGGGCCTTCATGCTCCTCTCCAAGGTGCCCGCGGAAAGCAGTCTGGAGGCCGTCGATCAGGCCAACGCACACCTGGATGCCCGCCTGAAGACCATCCCGGGTGTGGAATCCGTCTACCGGCGGAGCGGGCGCGCCGAGGTCACCGAGGACCCCTGCCCCATCACCGACAGCGAGATCATGGTCATCCTGAAACCTGTTGCCGATGAGCGCACCGTCGGGATGGAGGTGCTGGAGGCCGCCGAGGCCATGCCCTTCCCCGTGGAGGTGAACACCCCCATGCAGGAGCGCATCGCCGAGGGCATCGGGGGCACGCCTGCGGACATCCAGGTGAAGGTCTTCGGCCGCCACCTGGAGGCCATCCGGGGAGCGATCCCGGAACTCCGGGAGCGGCTTCTGAAAGTCGAGGGCGTCCGCAGCGTGACCCCGGACACGCCGGACCCCATGCCCCGCTGGCGACTGGTGCTCGACGAAGAGGCCTTGCGCCGTCTGGGCGTCCCCCGCCCCCTGGTGACGAGGACGCTTCAGGCGGCCCTCCAGGGCCTCCCCTCCGAGATCCGCTTCGAGGGTCCCCAGCGCATCGAGCGCATGGTGCGCTTTCCCAATGATGGCCGGATGAGCCCCGAGACCCTGAAGGGCACGCCCCTGGTCCTGGACGATGGCCGTGCCCTGACACTGGGCCAGGTGGCCCGCTTTGAGGAGGCCTCCACGCCCACCCTGGTCCGTCGGGAATCCGGTCAGCGGCGCCTCGGCCTCAACATCCGGACCTCCGGCGACCTCGGCGGCACGGCCAGGCGCATCGAGAAGGCTCTCGAGGGCATGAAGCTTCCCGAGGGCGCCTTCATCAAGCTGGGGGGGAAGATCGAGGAGACCCGGGAGACCCAGCGCCGGCTGGGGCTCGCCATCGTGGCCGCCCTGGCGCTGGTGGTGGGTCTCCTCTACATCGCCCTGAAGACCTGGCGGGAGGTGCTGGTGGTGCTCGCCACCCTGCCGGACGCCTTCGCGGGCGCGCTTGTGGCGTTGTGGCTGACCGGGGAGACCTGGAACATCAGCTCCATCGTGGGGATGATCGGGCTGTTCGGCGTGGCGGTGCAGAATAGCCTCGTGCTGATCACCCAGGCCAAGAGCCTGATGGCGCAGGGTCTCCCCTTCGAGGCTGCCCTGCGGGAAGCCAGCCTGGGCCGCGTGCGCCCCAAGCTCATGACCGCCGGGGCCGCCATCCTCGGCCTGATGCCCATGCTGTTCGGCTTCGGCGGTTCCGAGCTGGAGCGCCCCCTGGCCATCGCCATGGTGGGCGGCCTCGTCACCAGCACCCTCTTCACCCTGCTGGCCCTGCCTAGCTTCTACGCTTGGGTGGGGAAGCCGAAGGACGGGGAGGTCCCCACCGCCTGACCCGGCGCACGGCCGCGCCCCATCTTCGGATTCACGCCTTCGCCGGTCCAAGCGCCAGCGGAGGCTGGATCCGAATGACACGGGGGCCCCCCAAGGAGGACCCCCGCTGGCTCCGGGCACTGGAAACCCGGACCCCCCCTCGTACACCTGTTACTTCTGACCCTCCATGATCGTCGACGCCCGATGGCCCGCCAGATCCGGTTCCGAGATACCCGGCCCTCCGGTACCCAACACCTGATCAGGAGTCCATCCGCCCCGGCCGAACCCCTGCCCTGGCGATGAGGCCGGTCCTCATCGCCAAGGGGTAGGAGTGGATCCGATTCCTAGTTCCAGACGTTCCCGCTGGTGGTGTGGCCCTGCCCGTGGCAGGAGAGGGCGCAGCCGCCTCGGCCGATGGTGGCATTCACGGTGTAGGTGAGGGCCCCGGTGGCCGGCTGGGCGCCGCCGCCGAACTTGATGGTGTCGCTGGAGAGCTGGTCCGGCGTGATGCGGACGGCGGAGGTATCCAGGTACTTCCAGTGGTCGATGGCGCCCTGCTTGTTCTGGGTCATGTCGTGGCAGTAGTCGCAGGTCGTGTTGTGGGCCCCGGGGTTGTTGTGGCGGCCCGTGGCGTCGTTGTACTGGGTGGCCGTGGAGGCCACCTTGTGGCAGGCGATGCAGTAGGTGGTGGCATTCACCGTGAGGCTTCCGCTCTGCCAGCCCGGGGTGGTCTGGCCGCCATGGCAGCTCACGTTGGAGCAGGTGAAGGCCGAGGCGCTGGCCGTGATCCCGGCGGTGCCGGACTGGGCATTGAAGGTGGGATCGAGGGACACGGAGGCGGGACCGGACAGGATCGGGCTGGTCAGCCGCTTGTTGGCATTGCTGTAGTGGGTGTTGGCCGTGTCCCCGGGCACCGAGCCCACGTGGCAGGCTTCGCAGACCGAGGCGGTGAGGGAAGCGGGCAGCACGGGCGTGGTCCGGGTGAAGGTCAGCAGGGAGAGGTGCTTCAGGTGGGCGCCCTGGAGGTTCGGCCAGGTGGAGCCCGTGGGGCCCTGGGTCTTGAAGTTTGTGCCCACGTGGCAGGACAGGCAGGTCCCCGCGCCGGTGGCGACTGCGGTGGGATCGGCCAGGGTGTGGCAGACGTTGCAGGTGGGTCCGGTCTTGGCGGAGACGCCTCCCAGGTCATGGCAGGTGATGCACTCCCCGTTGAACTGGGCCAGGGTCAGGGTCTGGTGGTGGTTGCCACCGGTGCTGACGTCGGTGCTGAGGAAGGGCACGGGGTGCGCCACGCCGGATCCCTTGGGCATGGCCCAGTGGTTCGTGGTCGGCGTGTGGATCTGGCTGTGGCAGGTGAGGGCGCAGCCGCCATCGCCCTCGGGGTAGGTGGCGTTGATGGTGTAGGTGGCCGGGCCGGTGATCGGGTAGGTGGTGTTGCCGAGGTTGAACTTGATGGTGGTGCTGGGCAGCTTGTTGGTGCTGCTGACGGGTGTGGTGTTCAACTCCGCGAAGTGGTTCTGCGCGCCGGGGGTGGCCAACGTCATGTCGTGGCAGATGGTGCAGTCGAGGGTGCCCGCGGTGGAGTGGGTGCCCCAGGCATGGCGTCCGATGGCGTCGTTGTACTGGGAGGGCGTGGTCCCGTAGTTGATGGCGTGGCACAGGGTGCACTGGGAGGTCGAGGCGATGGTCCCGGTCCGCCAGTTGGGGGTATCCAGGCCACCGTGACAGCTGGTGCTGGAGCAGGTGAGGGCCGCGACATTGAAGCCCGCCGTGTTGCCGCTCTGGGCGTGATACAGGGCGTCGATGCTCACGGTGCCCGGCCCGGTCGGGGTGGCGACCCGGGCATTGGCATTGTTGTAGTGCGTGGTGCTGCCGGTGCCGGCATTGGCATGGCAGGTGTTGCAGGTCAGGGTCGTGAGCAGGCCCATGTGCTTGCCGTGGGCGCCGGCGATGCTCGGGAAGGAGGCCCCCGTGGGACCGGTGGGCAGGCCGGAAGAACCCACGTGGCAGGACAGGCAGGTTCCGACGCCGGTGGCCACCTGGGTGGGATCGGCGAGGGTGTGGCAGGTCGAGCAGACGGGGGCCGTGGCCAGAGGGGAGGTGCCGGAATAGGCGTGGCAGGTGGCGCAGTCGGCGGCGAAGGTGGCCGCCGTGGCGGTCAGGTGGCCGTTGCCCTGCGTGTCCGTCTGGCCCGCGTAGAAGGGCACCGCGTGGGGGGCGCCGGAGGCGGTCCACGTGTCGATCGCAGCCGCATGGATGTGGGTATGGCAGGTGAGGGCGCAACCGCCGTTGCCCTGGGTGGCGCTCGTCACCGTGTAGGTGCCGGGGCCCGTGACGATGGCGGGGTTGAAGACGATGGTGCCGCTGGGCAGCTGATCCGCGGGCACGCCCGTGGCGACGCCGTCCACCGCGCCGGTGTTGAGGTACTTGAAGTGCGCCAGGGCCCCGGCGGAGCCGTTGCCCATGTTGTGGCAGGTGGTGCAGGCGATGGCGTTCGCCGCGTTCGTGGCGTTGTGGGTGCCGAGGCTGTGGCGTCCGAAGGCGTCGTTGTACTGGGTGATCGTTCCCGCTGAAACGGCCACGCCGTGGCAGGCGGTGCACTGGGTGCTGCTGTTGAGGGTGCCCACCTGCCAGCCCGGGGTGGTCTGGGCGCCGTGGCAGCTCACGTTGGAGCACGTCAGCGAGGCCGGGGTGAAGGCCGGGGCCCCGCCCGTCTTGGCGGAGAACAGCAGGTCGATGGACACCGTGCCGGGCCCCGTGGGCACGCTGGAGCGGGCATTGGCGTTGTTGTAGTGGGTGAGGCTGCCGGTGCCGGCGCTGGCGTGGCAGGTGTCGCAGGTCAGCGCCGTGGCCAGGGCCAGATGCTTCGCATGGGCCCCGGCGATGCTGGGGAAGCTGGCGCCGGTGGGGCCCTTCGGAAGGCCGGAGGGGCCCACGTGGCAGGAGAGGCAGGTCCCGGCGCCCGTGGCCGCGACGGTGGGGTTGGCCAGGGCATGGCAGGCGGAGCAGAGCGGGGAGGTCGCGTTGGGGGAAGTCCCGGTGTAGGCGTGGCAGTTGCCGCAATCGGCCGTGAAAATGGCCGCCGTGGCGCTCAAGTGGCCATTGCCCTGGGCATCCTTCTGCCCGGTGAGGAAGGGCACCGGGTGGGGCACGTTGGCGAAGGTCCATTCGTTCACGGCCGTGGTGTGGATGTGGGTGTGGCAGGTGAGCGCGCAGCCCCCGTTGCCCTGGGTGGCGCTCGTCACGGTGTAGGTGCCTGGGCCCGTGACGATGGCGGGGTTGAAGGAGATGGTGCCGCTGGGCAGCTGGTCGGCGGGGCTTCCCGTGGCGACGCCGTCGACGGCCGGCGTGTTCAGGTACTTGAAGTGGGCGAGGGCCCCGGCCGAGCCGTTGCCCATGTTGTGGCAGGTGGTGCAGGCGATGGCGTTGGCCGCGTTCGTGGCGTTATGGGTGCCAAGGCTGTGCCGGCCGAAGGCATCGTTGAACTGGGCCGTGGTCGCGGAGGAGGCCGCCACACCATGACAGGCCGTGCACTGGACGCCGCTGTTGATCGCGCCCGTCTGCCAGCTGGGGGTGGCCTGGCCGCCGTGGCAGCTCACGTTCGAGCAGGTGAGCGCGGCCGGGGTGAAGAGGGAGGTGCCTGTCTTCGCGTTGAACGTGGCATCCATGGACACGGGCGCGGGGCCCGTGGGCGTGGCGACCCGCGCGTTGGCATTCGCATAGTGGGTGGCGGTGCCGCTGCCGCTGCCGGCGTGGCAGGTGTTGCAGGTCAGCGCCGTGGCCAGGTTCATGTGCTTGGTGTGGGCGCCGGCGATGCTGGGGAAGGTGGTGCCGCCGGGGCCCTTCGGCAGTCCGCTGGTGCCCGCATGGCAGGACAGGCAGGTGGCGGGGCCCGATGCGGCCAGGGTGGGATCCGCGAGCTTGTGGCACACGTTGCAGAGCGGCGCCGCGGCCATGGGCGAGCTGCCCGAATAGGCATGGCAGGCGGAGCAGTCCGCCGTGAAGACGGCCGCGGTGGCGGTGACGTGGCCATTGCCCTGGGTGTCGGTCTGGCCCGAGAGGAACGGGATGGCGTGCGGGGCGCCGCTGGCGGTCCAGGTGTCCACCGTCGCCACGTGGATGTGGGTGTGGCAGGTGAGGGCGCAGCCGCCGTTGCCCTGGGTGGCGCTCGTCACCGTGTAGGTGCCAGGGCCCGTGACGATGGCGGGGTTGAACACGATGGTGCCGCTGGGCAGCTGGTCCACGGGCAGGCCCGTGGCCACGGCGTCCACCG
This sequence comes from Geothrix sp., assembly GCF_030219325.1. Taxonomy (NCBI): domain Bacteria; kingdom Pseudomonadati; phylum Acidobacteriota; class Holophagae; order Holophagales; family Holophagaceae; genus Geothrix; species Geothrix sp. The sequence goes on from NZ_CP126625.1 coordinate 3,600,985, forward strand.
CCGGGGTGTTCAGGTACTTGAAGTGGGCGAGCGCGCCAGCCGAGCCGTTGCCCATGTTGTGGCAGGTGGTGCAGGCGATGGCGTTGGCGGCATTGGTGGCGTTGTGGGTGCCGAGGCTGTGGCGCGCGAAGGCGTCGTTGTACTGGGTGGTGGTCGCCGAGGAGGCGGCCACACCGTGGCAGGCGGTGCACTGCGTGCCGCTGTTGAGGGTGCCGCCCTGCCAGGCGGGGGTCCCCTGACCGCCGTGGCAACTGACGTTCGAGCAGGTGAGCGAGGCGGGCGTGAAGGTGGGGTTGCCACCACTCTTCGCCTTGAAGGTGGGATCCATGGCCACGGTGCCGGGTCCAGTGGGGGCCGCGGTCCGCGCGTTGGCATTGGCGTAATGGGTGGCGGTTCCCGTGCCGGCGCCGGTATGGCAGGTGTTGCAGGTCAGGGCCGTGGGCAGGGCCAGGTGCTTCGCATGGGCTCCGGGAAGGCTGGGGAAGGCCGTGCCGGCGGGGCCGGCGGGCAGGCCCGCGGGACCGACGTGGCAGGACAGGCAGGTCCCGGCCCCCGTCGCGGCCAGGGTGGGATTGGCCAGGGCATGGCAGATGGAGCAGAGCGGGGAAGCGGCGTTGGGCGAGGTTCCGGAGTACGCATGGCAGTTGGCGCAGTCCGCCGCGAAGATGGCGGCCGTGGCCGTCAGGTGGCCATTGCCCTGGACATCCTTCTGTCCGGTGAGGAAGGGCACCGGATGCGGGACGTTGGCGAAGGTCCAGTCATTCACGGCGGCGGTGTGGATGTGGGTGTGGCAGGTGAGGGCGCAGGTGCCGCTGCCCTGGGTGGCGCTGGTCACCGCGTAGGTGCCGGGGCCCGACACGATGAGGGGGTCGAAGGCGATGGTGCCGCTGGGCATCTGGTCCGCAGGCGCTCCGCTCGAGGCGCCGTCGACCGCCGGGGTGTTCAGGTACTTGAAGTGGGCCAGGGCGCCGGGCGAGCCATTGCCCATGTTGTGGCAGGTGGTGCAGGCGACGGCGTTGGCCGCGTTCGTGGCGTTGTGCGTGCCGAGGCTGTGCCGGCCGAAGGCGTCGTTGAACTGGGTGATGGTGGTCTTGGAGGCGGCCACGCCGTGGCACGCGGTACATTGTGTCCCGCTGTTGATCGTGCCGAACTCCCAGGCGGGCGTGGCCTGGCCCCCGTGGCAGCTCACGTTCGAGCAGGTCAGGGAGGCGTCGGTGAACGCGGGCGCCCCGCCCGTCTTGGCTGCGAACAGGGGATCGATGGCCACGCTGGCGGGCCCGGCGAGCTGCCAGAGCCGGGCATTGGCGTTGTCGTAGTGGGTGAAGGTGCCGCTGCCGCTGCCGCTGTGGCAGGTGTTGCAGGTCAGCGCCGTGGCCAGGTTCATGTGCTTGGCGTGGGCGCCGGCGATGCTGGGGAAGCCGGTGCCCCCGGGGCCCTTCGGCAGTCCGCTGGTGCCTTCGTGGCAGGAGCGGCAGGTGCCGGCATTGGTGCCCGGCAGGGTGGGATCCGCCAGTTGGTGGCATTCCTGGCAGAGCGGGGCCGTCGTCGTGGGGGAGGTGCCCGAATAGGCGTGGCAGTTGGCGCAGTCGGCGGCGAAGGCCGTGGCCGTGACGGTCAGGTGGCCATTTCCGCTGCTGGTGGTCATCCCGGCGAGGAAGGGGATCGGATGGGGGGCGACCTTGTCGTCGTGGCAGAGGGTCGCGTTGAAGCAGCCCGGCTGGGTACCTGCGGGCGCGGGGATGGCGGGGTGGCCGATCGGATTCTTCGCCGAGCCCGGGAAGTGGCACTGGACGCAGACGGCGGCATTGGACGGATCGGTCGTCACGTGGGTGAAGGTCGAGCCAGGGCCTAGGCGCCAGGGCTTGGGCGGATGCGGGGCGCTCACGCCATGGCAGGTGACGCAGGCATTGGCGGCGGGGCCGCCCGAGAAGTCCTTGTCGTGGCAGATCTGGCAGGAGGCCAGGCCCGCGCCGGCCGGCGTGCCGATCGCCGACTTGGCACGCAGGCCGTGGCTGCCCGGATCCGCGAAACCGGGCGTGGACTGGTGGTGGCACCCTGTCGTCATGCAGGTCGGGATGCCGCTGCCGACCCTGAGGATCGAGATCTCGTGGCACTTGGTGCACGCGGCCAACCCCGTCACCGCCTGCCCGCCATGGACCGTCATCCAGCCCGCCGGGTGGTAGTCCCCGTAGTACTGGGTGGTGTTGGCCGGGCTCTTGGTGCCGCCGCATCCGAACAGGCCGAGGACACAGAGGACCGCCGCGATCGCCATCCGATGCCACTTGGTTTGCTGGTCCTTCATGGCCCACATCCTTGAGAAACACGTGCCCGGGTTGATGGATCGGAGGAGGGGGCGGAAGCCGGTGGCCTTCGAGCGGTCAGGCACCTGCCCGTGGGGGGTCCTGGGTCTCCTGGCCCTTCGGGAGACGCTTCCTCCGGCCCTTCCTGCTTTCAAGTGGTTGTCGCGTGCGAAGTATCCTCAGATCATAGGCAAATCCTTTGAACACGCAATCACAACTCCAAGTGAATTATTGATTTGCGTTCTCAACGTGCGTAGTTCAAAGGGTCTAGTTCCGGTCGTATTTCTGTCCAAACCGGACCCTGAACATCCCCTCCCCCCACGTGGGTGCCAGGACCGGCTCCCGGCCGTCCTGGCTGTTGCAACAGCCTCTTGGATCAACGGGATGCGGCCCCGTCCCAACGGGCCCCGGGGCAGCCCTGCCGGGGCGCCTCGCGTAAACAACATGTGACGCCCGCACTGCCTGCCGTCTGAAAAAATCATCTGGCGTTCCCGTTCCGCCAGGGCCCATCTCCCCGCCGTTCTTCCGGCCATGGGTTCACCCCCCCTTCAGGACGATGTCTTCCCCGAGGCCCCCATGCTGCGCCGCACCATCGACGTCGACGAACGCCTGCCCCTGGCGCAGACCGTGCCACTCAGCCTGCAGCACCTGTTCGCCATGTTTGGCGCCACCGTGCTGGTGCCCTTCCTCTTCAAGGTGAATCCGGCCACCTGCCTGCTCATGAACGGCGTGGGCACGCTCATCTACCTCTTCGTGGCCAAGGGCCGCATTCCGGCCTACCTGGGCTCGAGCTTCGCCTTCCTCTCGCCGGTCTTCGCCGTGCTGGCCGCGGGTCTCAGCTACTCCGCCGCCCAGGGCGGCTTCATCGTCTTCGGCCTCATCTTCATCCTGGTCTCCCAGGTGGTGCGCTTCGCAGGCACCCGATGGATCGACGTCATCTTCCCGCCCGCCGCCATGGGCGCCATCGTGGCCATCATCGGCCTGGAGCTGGCCCCCGTGGCCACCAACATGGCGGGGCTCACGCCCGGCCCCGCGGTGCTGGGCATGCCTCTATCCACGGCCCTGGTCGTGTCCCTCGCCACCCTGGCCGTGACGATCCTGGCTTCGGTCCTGCTCCGGGGCTTCCTGGCGGTGATCCCCGTGCTGCTGGGCGTCATCGCCGGCTACCTGCTCTCCCTGGGCCTCGGCGTGGTGGACTTTCAGGCCGTGCGCCTGGCGCCCTGGTTCCAGGTACCCACCCTCTACGCGCCCACTTTCAACCTGCAGGCCATCCTCATCATCCTGCCCGCCTCCCTGGTGGTGCTGGCCGAGCACGTGGGCCACCTGGTGGTGACGGGCAACATCGTGGGCAAGGACCTGATGAAAGATCCCGGGCTGCACCGCTCCCTGCTGGGCGACGGCCTCTCCAACGTGCTGTCGGGCCTGGTGGGCGCCACGCCCAACACCACCTACGGCGAGAACATCGGCGTCATGGCCATCACCAAGGTCTACAGCGTGTGGGTCATCGGCGGCACGGCCTGCATCGCCATCCTGGTGTCCTTCTCCGGCAAGCTGGCGGCCATCATCCGCAGCATCCCGGTGCCCGTCATGGGCGGCGTCTGCATCCTGCTGTTCGGCGTCATCGCCGCGGCGGGCATCCGCATGCTCATCGAGAAGAAGGTGGACTACACCCAGTCGCGCAACCTCATCCTCACCTCGGTGGTGCTCATCAGCGGCATCAGCGGCGCCGCCGTGAAGCTGGGCACCGTCGAGCTCAAGGGCATGGCCCTGGGCACCGTGGTGGCCATCGCCCTGAGCCTGCTGTTCTGGGGCTTCGACCGCCTGGGCCTCAGCAACGATTCCGAAGCGCAGCACTAATCCCCATTCCCACCTTCCGGAGGACAGCATGGAACGGTTTTTCGGTTTGAAAGCCAGGGGCACCACGGTGGCCACGGAGGTGCTGGCCGGCACCACCACCTTCATCTCGCTGGCCTACGTGATCTCGCTGATCCCCAATGCCTTCCTCAAAGTGGCCGGCATCGCGCCGGCGCAGGGTTTCACGGCCTTCGTGGTCTGCGCCATCATCTCGACGCTGATCGGCGCCTTCTACGCGAACCTGCCCATCGCCTTCGCCTCGGGCATCGGCCTCTCGGCCTTCTTCGCCTTCACGGTCTGCGCCCCGGCCAACCAGGGCGGCATGGGCTACACCATCCAGGTGGCCCTCACGGCCCTGCTGCTGGAGGGCATCGTCTTCATCTTCCTCAGCGCCATGAAGGTGCGGGAACAGTTCATGGACGCCATCCCCTTATCGCTGAAGAAGGGCATCTCCGTGGGCATTGGCCTCTTCATCGCCATCATCGGCTTCGTGGATTCCGGCGTCACCCAGGTGGGCCTGAAGTTCGAGCCCGACACCATCTTCCCCGTGCTGAAGAACGACCCCTCGGCCCTCTTCGGCCTGCACGACGTGAACAACCTCTTCATCGCGAAGTTCTGGGACCACGGTCACCTGACCCCGGCCTTCTGGAGCGTGGTGGGCCTCTTCCTCATCGCCGTGCTGGTGGCCAAGCGCGTGAAGGGCGCCATCCTCATCGGGATCCTCGTCATCACGCTGGTGGGCCTGCTGCCCGTGTCCTTCGGTGGCGGCTTCACGCACCTGCCCAAGGGCGCCCTCTTCCAGATTCCCGCCTGGCCCAAGATGTTCCAGTACGACTGGACCTGGACCAAGTCCCTGGGCGGCATGATCAACATCTTCATCATCCTGTTCACCCTGCTCTTCGTGGACATGTTCGACACCATCGGCACCCTCATGGGCATCGGCGCCCAGGGCAAGATGCTGGACAAGGAGGGCCGCTTCCCCGGCGCCTCCAAGGCCTTCATGGCCGACGCCGTGGGCACCACCTTCGCGTCCATGTTCGGCACCACGGCCATCACAGCCTACATCGAGAGTGCCTCCGGCGTGGCCGAGGGCGGCCGCACGGGCCTCACGGCCCTGGTGGTGGCGGGCTGGCTGGCCATCGCGCTCTTCCTGTCGCCCCTGTTCCTCATGGTGCCGCTGCAGGCCACCTCGCCCGCGCTCATGATGATCGGCTTCTTCATGCTGTCCGAGATCCGGGAGATCGCCTTCGACGACATCACGGACGCCATCCCGGCGTACCTGGCCGTCATCGTCATGCCCTTCACCTTCTCCATCGTCAACGGCATCGCGCTGGGCATGATCGCCTACACCGTCCTGAAGACCGCCACGGGCCGCTTCAAGGAAGTCAACCCGATCATCCTCGCGCTCTCCGTCGTCTTCCTCCTCAAGCTCCTCTTCCTGTCCGCCTAGGACCCATCCCTTTCCGGAGTCTTCATGACCAAGTTCGCCCTCGCCCTCCTCGCCGCCGCGGCCCTGCCCCTGGCCGCCGCCGACTGGAGCGACACCCTCATCGGCTACCGCACCGGCAACCAGTTCCGGGAGCCCGGCATCGACGGCACCCTGCACAAGGACATCCTCCAGCTCAGCCACGTCAGCGGCTGGGCCTACGGCACGAACTTCCTCAACGTCGACATGCTCATGTCCGACAAGGGCGACCCGGCGGCCAACGGCCAGAGCGGCGCCAACGAGGTCTACGTGGTGTACCGCACGGCCCTGAGCCTCGGCAAGATCAGCGGCAAGGACCTGGGCTTCGGCCCCGTGCGCGACGTCTCCTTCACCGCCGGGTTCGACTTCAACTCCAAGGACAATGCCTTCGCCTCCAAGAAGCGCTTCCTGGTCTTCGGGCCCACCCTGAACTTCAAGGCGGGCAGCGGCTTCTTCGACCTGGGCCTCTGGGGCTGCCACGAGCAGAACTACAACGGCATCGTGGGCAAGTCCGTGGACTACAAGACCACCTACACCGTGACCGCCGCCTGGGGCCTCCCCTTCCAGGTGGGCCGCGTGGGCGCCGAGTTCAAGGGCTACGCCAACTACATCGGCGCCAAGGGCAAGGACGGCTTCGGCGTGGAGACCAAGCCCGAGACCCTGGCCAACCTCTTCCTGATGGCAGACCTGAGCCCCCTCTTCGGCACCAAGAAGAAGGTCTACGCGGGGCCCGGCTTCGAGTACTGGAACAACAAGTTCGGCGGCCAGAACAGCGACGCCCCCGCCCCCGCCACCAACCGCCGCGTCACCGCCCCCATGCTCCAGGTGCAGGTCCACTTCTAGCGCACCCTCAGCCCGGCCCACGGCCTCCGCCCGGGGGCCGTGGCTCTGTACCGGCTACCGGGCCCGGATGGAGCGGACGATCCTCAGCACCTCCGCATGGGTCGGCTCGAGCTCCTTCCCGGTCTCGAGCACCTTCGAGAAGTGCAGCTCCAGCCACTTCCCCTGGTGGATCGTCTCGAAGTACCACTGCGCCATGAAGTACCCCTTCATGGGGAACTCCGACGGATAGCTGATCAGGAAGCCCCTGGGCTCGTCGATGGGTTCCGAACGGACCTTCCCGCCGGGCAGCAGCTTCACGGCCCCCTGGCTCTGGCCCTGGCCGGCCTTCTCCAGGTCGGCCAGGCTCTTCCCGTTCAGGTCGTCCACCAGCACCGAGAGGTTCAGCTGCCAGGCTTCCGAGGTGAAGTAGCCGACCTGGTAGTAGGCCCCGTGGAAATGCTTCTCACCCATTTTCTGCTGGAAGCCCTCGAGGTCGGCCGTGAGCGAGATGCCGGCACCCTGGATTTTGGTGGCGGCAGCCGGAACCTGGGGCCGGAAGACCGCCTTCTGGATCGCGGCGAGCGCCTCGGCCACCGCCGGATCGCCCTTGGCGTCCGACATGATCGTGAAGCTCAGCATCAGGCGCCCGAGCCCCAGCTCGCCATGGGTGAGGATCGGGAACTCCCCTGGCGGCGGCGGGCCCGCGGGCGCCCGGTACGCCTTGTCGGTGGCCTCGTAGAAGAACCCGGCGCCCTGGCTCCCCGTCAGCGTCTTCAGGGGCAGCTCCTGCTCAACCGTCTGCCCCTTGAAGGCGTTCTGCCCCGCGAGGCAGAACCCGCGGAGCCTTTCGGGCAAGGTGAAGTCTGGCTCGTTCCGGGGGCTCCACAGCACCGTCACCTGGAGGCTGCCCCGGGGCGTGCCGGCCCGCTCGAACGCGAGGGTGGGCGGCAGGTCCTTCGGCGTGAGGCGCTGGACCTCCTTCCATTCCGAAGGAAGGACCAGACTCACCGTCCCCCGGCCGGGGATGGGGAGCTCCTGCGCCGTGATCACCGGCGCGACCCCCACCAAAAGTGCGACCGCCCGCATGACGTGCGAGGTCTTGATCAAGGCCATGGACACCCCTCCGATGAGACATGCAGAACGCGCCAGTGTCACATGAAGCCCCGCCCCCAGACCCACTTCAGACCCGACCCGCTAGACTAGACCCGCGCGCCTATAGCTCAGGTGGATAGAGCAGCAGCCTTCTAAGCTGCAGGTCGCTGGTTCGAGTCCAGCTAGGCGCACCAGTGCGCCTGGCTGGACTCGGACCAGCGAGTGGGATCGCGGAGGCCCTCCGGGGGAGGGCCGGGAGCGAGACCGGCGGACGGCATAGCCGGACGCGTTCGAGTCCAGCGTGAACTGGGTCGGCGCCCCACGCGCCTGGCTGGGCTCGGACCAGCGAGTGGGATCGCGGAGGCCCTCCGGGGGAGGGCCGGGAGCAAGACCGGCGGACGGCATAGCCGGACGCGTTCGAGTCCAGCGTGAACTGGGTCCGCGCCCCACCAGGCCTCAGGCGTAGAGATCCAGAACCCGGCTTCGATCCGCCCCTTCAGCGGCCCTCGACCCCCCGGGGGCATAGGTCGCCGGAGCCGCACCCTGGCTGACCCCATTCAGGGGATGCCTCAGGTCATAGGCCTGCCTTTCCAGAGGGCTGACCGTGCCATTCCGGTCTGCGTCTTTCGGATCCAGGTAGGCGCTGCCTGGACGGCCGGCCTGGGCGATCGGATTCGGCAGGCTGTCACTCGGCCGGGAGCGAAGCTGATCCTGGAGAGGAGCCGACTTCCGCCCTGTCGTGGTGACCTTCGGATGCTTCAGGTCATAGGCCAGCAGCTCCGCCGGGGAGACGACGCCATCCTGGTTCGTGTCCCTGGGATCGTAGGAAACCAGGGTCCGTGGCTTGCCAGGCCCCACCGCAAGGCTCGCTGAGCTGCTCTGAATGCCGGAGATCGCCATGGGCCCACCCCTGACGGGAGATTGATGGAAGTATAGGTCCCCGGAACCGGGGTGCGGAGCCAGGGGCCGGGAGCCATCCTCCCCCGGACTGGGGAGGACTCACCGGGCGCCCAGGGGTTCGACCTCAGCGCTGCTCCACCACCCGCAGACTCCCCGGTCCCCGCGCCTTCCCGTGCGGGTTGGAGACCCCGATGCGCCGGAGGCCGGGCCGGGCGGTGGGAGAGAGGTAGACCCGCACCGTCGCCCGGCCGGGGGAGAGGATCCGCGGCGACGCCAGCACGGCGATGTCCTTCCCGAAGGAGAGGCGCATGTCCGCGGTGAGGTTCCGTCCCGTGAGCTGCAGCTCGGCCTCCTCCCCCGCGCGGAGTTGGGGGGGCGCGACGGTGTCGATCTGCGGCGGCTCGCCGCGGTCCAGGCGCACGAAGTAGCGGATCACCGGCACCTGGAAGCTGACCTGGGGCGACAGGATGCGCAGGCTCACCTGGTGCTCGCCCAGCTCGGTGGTCGGGAGCGAAGGCAGGTCGCGGGAATCCAAGGTGATCGCCGAGGCGAAGGCCACCTGGCGCGTGACCGTGCCCACGGGCACCCCGTCCACGGTCCACTGGGCCAGGAAGGCGCCCGCGCCCTCGCACTTGAGGTCGAGATAGGCGACCAGGGGCGTGGAGCCCTGGGGCACGGAGGCTTCGATGCCGCCGTCCTCCCAGCGCAGGCGGAGCATGGCGATGCTGAAGGGCGCCGCAGGATGGTCCGCCACCCGCACCTGGGCCTGGGCCACCTGGGGCGGGGAGAGGGCCCCGCCGTTGAATGAGCGGAATACCGCCCGCACGGTGTAGGAGCCCGGCGTCACATAGGTGGTGGTGGCGATGGCCCCGCCCACCACCGTGGTGCCGTCCCCGAAGGACCACTGCACCTGGCCGACGGGATCGGGGTTCGCCGTCAGGATGAAGGTGACCGGCCGGCCCGGAAAGGGCACGCCCGGATTGGCGGTGATGGTGCCCGCCGCCTGCACCACCAGGGCGAGGGAGAGGGCGAGGCATGTGTGGAACCAGCGCATGGTCCACCCTTCAGAAGGACAGGTTCAGGAGGAGGAAGAGGCGGTTGTCTTCGACGATGCCCGCGATGGCCGGATTGCGGGTGTAGCGTGCCTTCAGCCCCAGGCTGCCCCGCGCCAGGCTCCGGAGGTAGGGATCCAGAGTGAAGCCCAGGGTGCCTTCGGCCGTGGAGGCGTTCAGCGTCGCGCCCGTGGCTAGCACGGTCCGGGAGCCGCCCCCGTTCAGGAGCAGCTGCAGCGTCCCGGGGATGAGGCTGAACTGGGCGTTGAGGAAGGCGTTGGCGATGGTGGTCTGCTGATCGCCAGGCTGGCTGAGGATCCGCGACCAGCTCAGGTTCGGGGACAGGCGACCCCAGGTGCCCAGGCCCAGGTTCCCCCCCAGGGACAGCGCCTTGCTGCTGCCGGTGGTGGCGGCGGCGCCCATGGAACGGAGCTGGTCGAACTGGGCGTTGAAGGTGAGAACCAGCTGGGGCGGCAGCACCAAGTCGAAGCCCATGACCACGCCCGAGCGTTCGCTGTTGCTGAAGGGGATCAGCGGATTGGCCACGATCTCGGCCTCTTGCCGCCCCGCCCGCAGGCCCACCCGCCAGGTGGCCGTGGGGCTGAGCACCACCCGCGCATCCAGGCTCTGGGACTGGTTCCAGGCCTGGCTGAGGTTCACGCGGCCCGTGGGATTCGTGCGTTCGTCCGTGGCCGTGGCACTGAGGCCCCAGGTGGGACGGTTCAGGGCTACGCTGCCGTCGAGGACGCGCCGGTCCCCCGTGAAGAAGGCCACGCCCACCGTGCCGAAGGCCTGGCCCACGGCACGGTAGCCCGCCTGAGCGCTGAAGCCCCCTTCGGTCCACTGGGTGGCCAGACGCCAGGCCTGGTCGGATTCCATGGGCGTGCCCACCTTCGCGTCCGGGGTGTAGAGACTCCGGGCATACTCCCCGGAGACCGCCAGGCGGTTCGCCAGGAAGCGGCCATCCACCACCAGCGCGCCGGTGGAGCCTTCCCGCACGGGCAGGGCGAAGGCCGTCACCAGATTCGACGCCGTGGCCAGATCATCCCGCCCGCTGAGGAAGACGAGCTTGGTCCGCAGGGCGTTGTCGAACCAAAGGCGGCTGAGGGAGCCGCCATAGGCTTCGCTGCCCGCCACGGGCCAGAGCAGGCCCGTCACCCCGGTCTGCCGCTCCGTGTTGAGCGCGAAGAGGTGGGCCGCCGTGGGCTGGCCCGAATAGGTGTAGTCGAGACCCCGCCGCCCCCCGGGCCCCAGGGTGAACTCGGATTCCTGGGCCGTGAGGTCGCCCGCCTGCAGGCGGTGCGCCCCGGTCGCGTAGACCGCCTGGATGTCCCCGACGGTCCACCGGGCCTGGTTCGGCCGCGGCTGGTCCGTGTAGACCAGGCGGGCGCCGAAGCCCAGGTGGCGATCCTCCTCGTCCTTCTGCAGGACCAGACGGACCTGGCCGGCCGCCAGGAGGGTCGGTTCGTTGGGCACGGCCACCTTCCGGTGGACGAGGTCCGAGGCGCTGCCATCCACATAGAGGGGGCCGTGGGGCTTTGGCGCAGGTACGGGCGGTGGCGAGGTGGCGGCTCCCGCGGGGACCTCGGGTTCCGGTTCGGCAGAGGCGGGCAGGTTCAGGTTGAAGAAGGCGGCGGGGGCTTCCGCGGGCAGCGTGGTGACGCCCGTCGCCCCCTTGGACGCCACGTAGCACTGGATCGGGACGCCCGTGGGCAGCACTGTCTCGGCCCGTGCCGTGAAGAGCCCGTCCTCGCCGCGCGCCAGGGTGAGCGTCTCGAACTCGGCCTCGCCCGCCTTCCGGTGGAAGAGCACCACCCATTCGGTCCCCGGGGGGGCCTTGGCCTGGACGACCAGGGGCCCGCCGGGCGCGGGCGGCGTGATGAACTCCACCTCGACGGGCGGGGGCGCCTGGGCGAAGAGGGCTGGCGCGGCGCCCAGGGCGCGCGCCAGCCCCCGCAGGATTCGGGTCTCAGGCACGGGTCGGGACCATGCGGCGGATCCCGATCACTTCATGAGGGTCACGTGGCCGGTCTTGGTGTGCTTGCCGGCCTGGGAGGCACCCCAGGACCAGCTGAGCACCTCGATGGTGCCGGGCTGCTCGTCGGCCACCACCTTGACGACGCAGCGTCCGCCCGGGGTGTCGGGCAGCTGCTGGCCCTCGGCCTGGGCCACCCGCTCGGAGGCGTAGCCCCCCTTGCCCTTGGCCAGGTCCCAGTCCACCAGGCAGACCATGGGCTTGTGCATGCGCTTGCCCGTGGGCAGGCCGCTGGCATGGTCCCGCGGCGAGACGACCCCGGAGGACACCACCGCGCCGCCCGGCAGGGCGCCGCCGACCGTCTTCTCGCCGAAGCTCGAGCCCTGGGTCTGCTTGGTGACGCTCAGGTCCTGCACGTTGACCTTGCCGGCGCCGCTCCCGGAACCCGACGGGGCCGGCGCCGTGCTGCGGGTGACGCTCAGGTCCTGCACGCTGACCTTGCCGGCGCCGCCCCCGGTGCTCAGGGTGGAGCCGGCCGCGCTCCGGCCCTCGATGATGATGTCCGCCCGGCCATCCCCGTCCAGGTCCGCCAAGGTGACGGAACGGCCATCGGCATTGGTGATCACGACCTGGTACTCGCCGGGGGGCACGTTCGTGAAGCGGACGCAGCCATTGGGGTCGGCCTGGGCCGAGGCCACCGTGGCCCCGGCCCGGGTCTGGAGGGTGGCCCGGGCGATGTGCTTGCCCTCGGCCGCCTGGAGGGAAAGACCCAGCATCACTGCACCGGCAATCACGTAGGACCGCTTCATGGACACCTCCTTAGGGTGAGTATGGGAATAGGTCGAACAGTCTACAGGCCTTGTTTCTGATTTGAAAAAATAGTTCAACTGATTCATTTATTAATCAATGGATCAAGGGTCGGGGCCCCCCTTCGGGCAGGCCGATGGCAGGACCTCCTCTGCGTCGGCCACCGCAGCAGACGCTCAGCCCAGCGGCTTGTCCCCGTAGGCCCGCTCCAGCAGCTTCCGGGCGTCCACGCAGATGGGGCAGTGGCAGATGGACCGGGAGGCGGACTTGGCGTGCTCCATCAGGAAGCGTCGCAGCAGGGCGATGAGCTTCGCGTTCGAGATGGGGTCAGGGGACACGGGGGCTCCACGGCTCGGGGCACGGACCCGGGCAGTCATGCTGACGATACCCGGCCACGAGGCAGAGGGTGCCGATCGCCGTCACAAAGTGCAGGGAGGATGCCAACCCACCGGCAGGATTCAGGGCCGGGGTTCGTTTTCCCGATGAGATCCTGCATCTGGAAGATGACGCTGTGACAACCCCATCGTCTCCTGGCGCCCCCCGTGGGCCCCACGATCCAGCCCGAAGCGGCGGGGCGGGGCGGGTCAAGGCCTCCTGGCGGATGGGGGCCAGGTTCCTGGTCGGGGCCCTCCTCCTGGCGGGCACGCAGGCTGGCGTCCTCCGGGCCGCGCAGGCTCCCCTGGCCGAGCTGCCCCAGCGGCTGCTCAACGCGGCAGTGCCCCTGCTCGCCCTCCTGCTGCTGGCGGCCCTGGGGCTCTGGTCCTGGTCGCTCCGGCGCCTGGTCCGCAGGCGCACGGCCGAGCTCCAGGCCGAGCTGGCCCGGCGCGCCCAGCTGGAAGGGGAGCGGGAACGCGCCCTGTCGGAACTGACCCTCTACAAGGCGCACCTCGAGGAACTGGTGGCCCAGCGCTCCGCGGAGCTGCGGGCCGCGAACCTGGACCTGATGCAGGCCAAGGAGGCGGCCGAGGCCGCCACCCAGATGAAGAGCGCCTTCCTGGCGAACATGAGCCACGAGATCCGCACCCCCATGAACGCCGTCAGCGTGCTGACCCACCTGGCCCTGCAGACGGAGCTCACGGAGCGGCAGCGGCAGTACCTGCTCAAGACCCGGATCGCCTCCGACTCCCTGCTGGGGATCATCAACGACATCCTGGACTTCTCGAAGATCGAGGCCGGGAAGCTCCACATGGACACCAAGGACTTCCTGCTGGAGGAGGCCTTCGAGCGCGTGACCCAGCTCATCGGCATGAAGGCCGCCGAGAAGCGCCTGGAGTTCATGCTCCACATCGCCGCGGACGTGCCGCCCTGCCTGCACGGCGACCCCATGCGCCTGGGCCAGGTGCTCACCAACCTGTGCAGCAACTCCGTGAAGTTTACCGAGGCGGGCGAGATCGTGGTCACCGTCACCCGCATCCAGGCCGGGGATGGCCGCGTCACCCTCAAGTTCTCGGTGCGGGACACGGGCATCGGCATGTCGCCCGAGCAGACGCGGCAGCTGTTCCAGCCCTTCAGCCAGGTGGACAGCTCCAGCACCCGGAAGTTCACCGGGACGGGGCTGGGCCTGGCCATCAGCAAGCACCTGGTGGCCATGATGGGCGGCGAGCTCTGGGTGGAGAGCGAGCTGGGCGGGGGCAGCGAGTTCTCCTTCACGGCCGTGTTCGGCCTCGGCCGCCATGTCCCCGCGCCCCGGCTGCATCCGGCCTGGGACAAGGAAAGCCTGCGCATCCTCATCGTGGACGACAGCCCCATCGCCCGGCTCATCCTGCACGGGCTTGCCACCGGTCTCGGCTATGAGGCCACCATGCTGGCTTCGGCCCGGGAGGCCTTCGAGGAGCTGCAGCAGGCCCCCTATGATCTGATCCTCCTGGACTGGCGGCTGCCCGACGAGGACGGTTTCGAGGCCGCCCGGCGCATCCGCCGCGCGCCGGGCCCCCACGCCGACCCCCGGATCATCATGGTGACGGCCTACGGGGATGAGGAAGTGGCCCGCCGGGTGGAGGAGGAGGCCCTGGATGGCTACCTCACGAAGCCCGTGTCGCCCTCTTCCCTGCTCGATGCCATCACCCGCGCCTTCGGGGAGAAGGCGCCCTCCCGCCTCGTCCCGCCCAGGCAGGCCACCTCGCCGGAACAGCTGGCGCGGCTCAAGGGGGCGAGGGTCCTGCTGGTGGAGGACAACGACTTCAACCAGCAGGTGGCCATGGAGCTGCTGGGCCTGATGGGCATGGAGGTCACCCTCGCCGTGGATGGGCGCCAGGCCATCGAGAAGGTCCACGGCGGCGCCTTCGACGTGGTCCTCATGGACCTCCAGATGCCCGTCATGGATGGCTACGAGGCCACCCGGCAGCTCCGGGCCGAGGCCCGGTTCGCCGACCTGCCCATCCTCGCGATGACGGCCCACGCCATGCTGCCCGAGCGGGAGCGCTGCCTGGCTCTCGGCATGAACGACTACATCACCAAGCCCATCAACCCCGATGAGCTCTTCGGCACCCTGGCGGGCTGGCTCCGGGGGGACGGTCGTTCCCGGGCGCCCCGCCCAACGGAAGGGGCCGTCGGCGCCGCCCCGATCCATGCCCCGGCGGGTCTGTCCTGGGACGCGGGCCTGGCCTCCTTCTCCGGGAACGCCGACCTGCGCGACAAGATGCTGCGCCGCTTCCTCGAGCTGAAGCCGGGCGCCGCCGGCGAGATCCGGGCGGCCCTGGCCGGGGGCGACGCCGAGACCGCCGCCCGGCTGGCCCACTCCATGATCGCGGTGGCCGGCACCATCGGGGCCCTGGAGCTGGCCTCCCTCTCCCGCGAGCTGCAGAACACGATCCCGACCGGCCCCCCCGAGGCCCTGGCCCCGCTCCTGGCGCGCTTCGAGGTGAGCCTGGCGGACGTCGTCGGGGAGCTGAAGGCGAGGTTCGATCCGGCCGGAGGCGCGCCGATCGCGCGGTGAGGGATCCGGCTCAGCCCAGGACCTTGGCCATCAGGTCCGAGTGCAGGTTCCAGTGGAGGAACCCCGCCAGGCCGAAGAGGAAGCCGAAGACGGCGAAGACCCCCGCCACCCCGAAGAGCCAGCGCTTCTTCGTGAGGGCCGTGACGCCCGCCAGGGCCACCGCCACGCTCAGACAGGCCTCCGCCAGGTCGAACTGGTCGTCGTGGATGTTCATGGCGTCGTAGTCCTTGGCGGCTTTTTCCGCCTCGCCTCGGATCTGCTCCTTCTCCTTTTCGTACTTCTTCGCGGCGACCTCCTGGGCGGTGATCCGGCCCATGACCTTGGCGTGGAGCTCGGGCTTCAGGCCGGGGTTCATCTCCAGCTGCACCTTCAGCATCTCGGCGGAGTTCTCGGCGATGTGCTGCTTGGTGCTCTTGCTCTGGTAGTAGGCCCACTGGTCCACGGCCCGGGCCTGGGACTGCTGCATGGCCTGGACCACGTTGCCGTCCTTCACGTTGCACAGGGCCATGAAGGTGGCCACCACCGCCACGAAGAGGGCGATGAAGCCGTTGAAGCGGCTCTCCGCCGCGCGGTCCTGGACCTCGTCCTGGATCTTCTCGAGGGCTTCGGGCATGGGGTCCTCCTGGGGGCGACCCCAGTCTAGGGCAGAGCGGGCACCGCCGGCCTGCGCGTACACTGGCGACCTCCCGGGTGAGCCCATGGGCCGACCGCTTCTGATCCTCGTGTCCTGCCTCCTGGCCCCGCCCCTGGCCGGGCAGTCCGGGGCCCGGACCGTGGCGGACGGGCCTGGCGGGGCGGTCGAGCTGGGGACGCTGCGCGCGCGGGCCCAGGCCGGGGATGCGGCCGCCCAGTTCGAGCTGGGCGACCGTTGCCACTTCGGCCGGGGCGTTCCCCGGGACCCCGCGGAATCGGCGCGGTGGTATCGGATGGCCGCGGAACAGGGCCATGCCGGGGCCCAGGTTAACCTGGGGAATGCCTACTTTCGCGGGGAAGGCCTGGCCAGGAATGTGGCCGAAGGCTACGTGTGGTTCGCACTGGCCGCCGTGAACGGACAGCCCGGAGCGGCGACGAACCGCGACCTGGCGGCCAAGAAGCTTTCAGTGCCTGCGCTCAGGGGGGCCCAGGACCGGGTGCGGGATCTTCAGAGGATCATCCCGGCGCGAAAGGGGGGGAGCTGAGGGCTTCCCCCCTTTGTCCCGGAGGCTTGCCTCTCCGTACTCGACGCCGACCCACCAAGGCGCGGATTCGAACGCATCCGGCTTCGCCGTGTGCCAGCCTTGTTCGGCGCGACATTTAGTCGCGCCTCGGCAAGTCCACTCGGAGGTTCGGATCCTCTCGCAAGCTTCCCGACCAAAAACGGGGGCCCGCAGGCCCCCGTTTTTGGTCGGGGCGAGAGGATTCGAACCTCCGACCCTCTGCTCCCAAAGCAGATGCGCTACCAGGCTGCGCCACGCCCCGATGGAATCAGTCTAACCGCTACTTGCCGCTGATGGAGACGGCGCGCAGGTTCAGGCCGGCGCGCTGGAGGTCGAAGATCTTGGTGGCGAGGTTCAGCAGGAGCTGGGTCTCCATGTCCTCCCGGCCGCGCTTGGTGGCGCCGGCGGGGGGGATGGCGGCGATGTCCGCACCGGTGCGGCCCTTGGACCAGGTCAGATCCATGGCGAAGGACACCTTCTTGTCCTGGCTGTCCAGCTCGCCGGCCACATTGGACATGCGGCCGTCACCGCCGTAGCCGACCCGCAGCCAGCCCGGGCCTTCGAAGCCGCGGCTGCTGTTGTTGATGTTCACGGAATTGAGCCGGTGGTTGGCGCCGTAGGTGAAGTCCATGCGGGTCTGCACGCCCTGCTCGTCGTTGCGGAAGTCGAGGCGCACGGGCAGCTTGGTGGTCTTGTCCACGGCGACCTCGAGCTTGCCGCGCTTCCAGAAGCCCAGGCTCTGGGCCATGCTCTGCTCCCGCTTCTTCGCATCCCAGCCCTTGGTGGGGGCATTGAAGACCAGCCGCTGGACGGTGTGGCCGTCGAGGGTCTCCTCGCCGGCGAGGGTGGCCTGGAACGTGGGCGCATCCACGTAGACGGCCTTGATGTCGTTCAGGGTCTGGCGGAACCAGGCCATGTAGGTGAGCGGGGCATCGGAGGGGGGCAGGTCCACGCGGGTGGTGTAGGCGTTCTGCTCCTTGCTGTAGATGAAGCCGCGGTTGCCGCGCCGGGTGTAGAGGATGGTGCCGAAGTCGCCGGCCAGGTCGGTCTTGAAGTCGCCGTTGGCGAAGTAGGTGCCCTTGACGCGGAGGTTGGCCTGGCCGCCCTGGTTGTTGCCCTTCACCGCGCCCTGGCTGGCGGTGTCCACCTTCTGGTTGACCAGGGCGCCGCTGAGGGCGATGCCCAGGGTGCCCTGCATGTCCACGGAGGTGATGCCCTGGTAGGGCTGGCCGAACCAGCCGGTGTCCACGGCATCCAGGGTCTGCAGCAGGGCCTGGCGGGCGGCCTCGGCCTCCGGGGTGGGCTTGGCGGGGGCGGCCTTGGCGGAGGGTTTCGCGGGGGCGGGCTTCGTGGTCTTGGTGGGTGCCTGGGCCGGGAGGAAACTGGCGGCAAGCAGGAGGGGAAGGAGGGCGGGGCGCATGGGAAACCTCTAAGGGACTATCGATGAGGATGTCTGGGGGCGGGCTTATGTTCCGGGCGCTCCTTGGCGAAGCAGGCCCGGCAGAGGGCCTTGGCGGGGTCCTCGGGGATGAAGGGCAGGTACTCCTGCGCCCCGCAGGCGGCGCAGGTGATGTGGGTCAGGATGCGGGCGGCATCCTTCCCGCCCTTCCGCTTGTAGACGAAGGAGCGCCGGTAGCAGTCGGGGCAGAGGTAGAACTTCTGGCCCGACTCGACCCGGAAGTGCATCCCGCACTCGGCGCAGATCTTCTCCCGGGGGGCCTTGGGATCCGGCGGCGCCACCGGGGCCCGCTTGGTCAGCAGGACGGGCGTGGGTTTCGAGGCCGGCTCCGGCTGCGCATCCCCGGAGACAGGGTCCTTCGAGGGTTTGGGCCCTTTGATCATCAGTATGGGTTTCCAAGTGCGGCCGGGGCCGAAGGATCAGGGTACCCCATCCGGTGCCGGGCGGCGAGTTCCAGTCCCGGCGGGGAGATGCCATCCTGGGCGCATGCCCCTCCCGCCCGACCTCCTGGAACCCCTGCGCCGCGGGGAGCCCCGGGCCCTGGGCCGGGCCATCTCCTGGATGGAAAATGGCCACGCCGGCGCCCGGGATCTCATGGCCCGGGTCTGGCCCCACCTGGGGCGGGCCGCCGTGATCGGCATCACGGGTTCCCCCGGCGCCGGGAAGAGCACCCTCACGGACCAGCTGGCCCGGGCCCTCCGCGCCCGGGGGCAGAAGGTGGGCATCCTGGCGGTGGATCCCACCTCGCCCTTCAGCGGCGGCGCCATCCTGGGCGACCGCATCCGCATGCAGCGCATCGCGGCGGATCCCGGCATCTTCATCCGCAGCATGGCCACCCGCGGGGCCCTGGGCGGCCTGGCCCGGGCCACCCAGGACGCCATCGACCTGCTGGATGCCGCGGGCTTCGATACCGTCATCGTGGAGACCGTGGGCGTGGGCCAGGATGAAGTCGACGTGGTGAGCTGCGTCCAGACCTGCTGCGTGGTGCTGGTGCCCGGCATGGGCGACGAGATCCAGGCCATCAAGGCCGGGATCATGGAGGTGGCCGATCTCTTCGTCATCAACAAGGCCGACCGTGATGGCGCCGACCAAGTCGAACGCGAGCTCGAGGCCATGAAGTCCCTGGCCATGAGCCACGGCTGGGATCCGCCGGTCCTGCGCACCGTGGCCCAGCAGGGGGAGGGCATCTCTGAGCTCCTGGCCCAGGTGGAGGAGCATGGCCGCTGGCTCCGGGCCCACGGGGGCCTGGCCCGGAAGGCCCGGGAGCGCGCCCGGCTCCGGTTCGAATCGCTGCTGGCCGAGGAGGCGGTGCGGCGGGCCAGGGCCCAGGCCGGACCCGAGCGGGTGGAGGCCGCCCTCCGGGGCATCGCCGACCGGACCCTGGATCCCTACACCGCCGTCCGGGGCATCCTGGGCGAAGCTTGAGTCCGGCGCCCAGGGTCCGATAGGGCGTCATGGCCGCCCGCAACCTCAACAAGGACCAGCCCGAGGCCGTCCGCATGGTCTTCCAGAGGCTGTGCGAGGGCGAGGACGTGGTCCAGGTGCAGTTCGGGGACCTCCAGGGGGAGTTCAAGGTGCTGGCCGAGACGCCGGACCGGATCATCCTGGGCATCTCGGATCTGGAGCGGGGCCAGTGGCGCCTGAAGTCCGGGGCCCGTCTCACGCTGAAGGTGCTGGACCGGGGCCTCCTCTTCGAGGCCGTCGTGGATTTCCAGGGCCACGGCCGGCTCCACGGCGTCGAAGCCTGCCACGTGACCCTGCCCCGGCTCCTGCGGGCCGTGGATGCCCACCGCCTGGCGGATTTCGTGCCCGACCGGCCCATCCCCTGCTCCTTCTCGGACCAGCGCAACGACATCCAGGATGGCAAGGCCACGGCCTTCGGCGAGGACGGCCTGGAGCTGGCCCCGCCCCCGGGCACCAAGATCCTGGGCGACATGCTGCGGCTCAACGCCTCCTCCACGGTGGAGGTGAAACCCCCCACGGGCGAAGGCATCGTCCTGGCGGTGAAGGTGGCCTACTTCGGCGAGAAGACCTGGGGCCTCCGCCTCGCGGACTCGGCCGATCGGATGGCCGTGAGCCGGTACCGGCAGTGGATGCTGGAGGCCCGCCACGCCCAGGCCAACCGCGACCGCTCCCGCTTCAACCCCGGCGGCTTGGAGTCCACTCGGCTCACCGCCCGCAAAGAGGCGGCCAAGCCCTCGGCGCCCCTGGTCCGGCTCCTGGCGGACCGCGATCCCCTGGTGCTGGTGCTGGTCGAGGGCGAGACCTTCCCGGCGCGCCTGGGCGAAGCCATCGGCCGCAAGTTCGGGGTGGCGGCCTTCGATCCGGGGCCGGGTCCACTTCGACCCACCCTCGGTGACCTGGGGGTGGATGCCGAGACCTGGGGGCGGGTCCGCCTGGTGCTGATCCACCACAAGCTCCGCGCCGGCACGGCCATGGAGCGCTGCCGGCGCCTCGTCCAGGAGGAGGCCTGCCCGCTGCCCATCCTGCTCGCGGGATCCGAGGAGGACGCCGACCTGAAGCGCAACCGCGCCGTGATGGCCGGGGCCGTGGACTACCTGGTGGTCGAGCCCTTCCATGTGCTCTCCGTCATAAGAACCCTGGACCAGACCCTCAAGCTGTTCATCTAACTCAGGACAAGGCCTTCCGATTCCGATGCAGGAGGGGTTGCCTGCCGCACACCTGTTCTCGGGGAGTTCCGAATGTCGTTGTCCAGCTGCCTGAGCGTGAGGGGAAAGCTCGTCCTCCTCCTGGCCCTGCCCCTGTCGGGTTACGCCTATTTCAACCTCCATGACACCTGGAACGACTACCAGCTGCTGAACGCGAAAGGGTTGATCCAGAAAGGCTTCGAATTCTCCGAACCCCTCTGGCGGTCCTTCGTGTTCAACTTCGTCGCCTCCTTCGTGGTGTGGGTGGTCACCTTCTTCCTGGTGTACCGGATCAGCCTCTGGATCACCCGGCCCCTGAAAAGCATGGCCGAGGGCCTGGGCAAGAGCGACCTCACCCTCGAGCTGGCCGTCGAAAGCGAGGACGAGATCGCCCAGGTCGCCATCGCCTTCAACGCCTACAACGCCCGGCTTCGCGGCATCTTCCGGAACATGTCGGGTTCCTCCAGCTCCGTGGCCAGCGGCGCCACCCAGCTCTCCGCCTCCAGCGAGCAGATGGCCGCCACCAGCGCGAGCCTGGCCCAGAACTCCGAGGCCCAGCGGGCCGCCTTCGAGCGGGTGGCTGCGGCCGTCACCGAGCTGTCCGCCTCCATCGAGCAGGTCTCGGGCAACATCCGGCGCTCCCAGAAGGAATCCGAGGCCGCCGTGGCCGCCGTGACCCAGGGTTCCCAGGCCGGCGGCGAAAGCGCCCAGGCCATGGACGACATCCGGGCCGCCACGGTCCGCATGGTGGCCGCCGTGCGGCTCATCCAGGACATCGCCCGCCAGACCAACCTGCTCTCCCTGAACGCCGCCATCGAGGCCGCCAAGGCCGGGGCCATGGGCAAGGGCTTCGCCGTGGTGGCCGAGGAGGTCCGCAAGCTGGCCGAGCGCAGCGGCGCCGCCGCCCGCGAGATCGGCCAGCTCATCGAGCAGAGCAATGCCTCCGTGGACCGCGGCGCCGACATGGTGAACGCCACCGTCGCCGCCCTGGCCACCATCGAGACGAACATTCAGGGTCTGGCGGCCATGATCCTCGAGGTGGGGGCCGCGGCGGACGAGCAGGCCCGCACCAGCACCGAGGTGGCCGAGCAGGTGGACGAGAACCTCAGCCGCGTGGCCCACAACGCCACGGCCACCGAGCAGATGGCCCGCACCGTGAGCGAGGTGGCCCGCACCGCCGCCGAGCTGGCCCGGGTCGCCGAGGACCAGAACCACCTGGTGGGGCAGTTCCGCGTCTAGCCGCTCCCGTCCTCAAGCGCCTCCGCCACAGCCTCGAGCCGGGCCAGGCCCTGGACGAGGGTGGCCCGGTCCGGCGCGGCGCCGATGGAGATGCGGAGCCCCAGCTCCTGCACCGCCCGCGTGGCGGCGAAGACATCGGAGGGCACCACCACCACGCCCGCTTGCAGGGCCCGCCGCGTGAAGCGTTCCGGCCCGCCGGGCGGTGAGGGCAGCCAGGCGTGGGGGCAGTGGGGCTCGCCGCGCCACTCGAGCCGGCGGAGCCCCTGGGCGCAGAGCCGGTGCCGGGCCGCCAGCTCCTTGCGCTGGGCCGCCAGGCGGCGCCAGGCCGTGCCATCCTCCAGCCAGGCCGTGCCCAGGGCCATGCTCAGCGCGGTGACGTACCAGGTCGTGTGGTGCTCGGCCTCCCGGGCCCGGGCCTGCAGCATGGGCGGCAGCAGCAGGTAGCCCAGCCGCAGGCCCGGGGCCACGGTCTTGGAGAGGCCGGTGACGTAGAGCACCCGCTCGGGCGCCAGGGCCGCCAGGGGCGGTGGGGCCTCCTCGGGCAGCAGGCCGTAGACATCCTCCTCCACCAGGAGCAGGTCGTGCTTCCGGGCGATGGCCACGATGGCTTCCCGGCGTTTCAGGCCCAGGGTGGCGGTGGTGGGGTTGTTCAGGGTGGGCGAGAGCACCGCCACGCGGAGCCCCGCCCGGCAGGCCGCCTCCAGGGCCGCAGGCAGGACGCCCTCCCGGTCCATGGCCATGGGGTGGAGGCGGCGCTGGCTGTGCCGGGCCACGGCCTTCAGGCCCGGATAGACCAGGGCTTCGCAGGCCAGGTCCCCGTGCTCGCCCAGCAGACCCAGGGCCGTGTCCACGGCATGCTGGGCCCCGGCGCAGACCAGCACGCGCTCGGGTTCGGCCCGCAGGCCCCGGCGTTCCATCCAGGCCGCCGCCGCCTCCCGGTGCAGGCGGGTGTCCCCGGGGCTCGGGTAGTTGAGGAAGCGTCCGCCCGGGCCCAGGGCGGCAAGCCCATCGCTCAGGTCCCCCTCGGACAGGCCCACCGGGGGCCGGTTCGTGGAGAGGTCGATGACACCCCCCTCGGGGCGGTTCTGGAAGGCGAACAGGGCCGCTTCCGAGGCCAGGCCCAGCACGTAGGTCCCGCGGCCCACCTCGCCGCCCACCAGCAGCCGGCGGGCGGCCTCCCGGTAGGACCGCGTGATCGTGCTCACATTCACCCCCAGCAGGTCGGCCAGGGCGCGATGGGTCGGGAGCTGGTCCCCGGGCCGCAGCTGACCCAGCCGCACCGCGGCTCCGATGGCATCGGCCACGGCCAGGTAGGTGGGCCGGGAATCGGCGGAGAGGTCAGGCACCCAGATTGTCATGCATACAATTTTCAATTTAATCCACACAAAATCCACTCCTGTTATCGGACGCCGGTCGCCCGGCCTCGGAGGATCCATGAGTGGCTTGGTTTTCAACGGACAGATGGTGGCCCTGAACGAGGAGGGCTTCCTCGAGGATCCCTCCCTCTGGAACGAGGACCTGGCCAGGGCCCTGGCCCAGTCGGAAGAGGGCCTCGACGCCCTGGGCGACGAGCACTGGGCGGTGATCCGGTTCATCCGGTCCCACTTCGAGGAGAAGCAGGGGGCCCCCATGGTCCGGGCCGTCTGCAAGGGCACGGGCCTGCGGCTGCAGCAGATCTACGACCTCTTCCCCAGCGGCCCCGCCAAGGGCGCCTGCAAGCTGGCGGGCCTGCCCAAGCCGGACGGCTGCGTCTAGGAGTCACCATGTCCCCTCTCCTGGTCATCGGGGTGCTCGCGTCGGCGGCCTGGGCCGCGGCGGGCCTGGCCCTGCTGCGCGCCGAGGCCCGCGCCTACGGCCGCCGCACGCTCCATGCGGCCCCCGCGGGGGATCCCGCCGCCGGCGTGCGCTACGCCTTCACGGGAGCCATGAGCCCCACGGCCAAGGAGAGCGTCCGCGAGCACCTGCCTTCCTACGCGGCGGGCCTGGCCTACCACGCGGGGATCTTCACAGCCCTGGGCCTCCTCGCTTTCACCCTGGGCGGCCTGTCCCTGCCGGGCCCCCTGCGGATGCTGGTCAAGGTGCTGCTGGGCCTGGGGACGCTCAGCGGCCTGGGCCTGCTGCTGAAGCGTGCGCTGAAGCCCGAGCTGCGCGGGCTGTCCACGCCGGATGATGTCCTGTCGAACCTGCTGGCCACGGCCTTCGTGGCGCTTGCGCTTTTCGGATCCAGCACTCCCTGGTTGCTGAGCGCCATGCTGCTCCTGTTCTACGTGCCCCTGGGCAAGCTCCGCCACAGCCTCTTCTTCTTCGTGGCACGGCGGCAGCTCGGGGCCTTCTTCGGCCGCCGGGGCGTCTTCCCGCCGGGAGGTTCCCATGTCCGTTGAGCTTGAAGCCCAGCTCGAGTCGCTCACGGAAGAGAGCCTCGCGAAGGGGCTGGAGGTCTTCCGCCACCACCTCAAGGACGCCGAGGCGGGCTTCCTGAACGCCTGTGTCCGCTGCGGCCTCTGCGCGGACAGCTGCCACTACCACCGCGCCGAGCCCACCCTGGAGAACGTGCCGGGGCGCAAGCTCGATCACATCACCGCCGTCTTCAAGGCGCACTTCACCACCATGGGCCGCCTGGCGCCGGGCCTGGTGGGGGCGAAGCGCCTCGATCGCGACATGGCCCGGGCCTGGGTGGACGCAGTCTTCGGCCGCTGCTCGCTCTGTGGCCGCTGCTCCATCAACTGCACCATCGGCATCCCCATGCCCACCCTCTTCCGCGCGGCGCGGCGGGCCCTGGGCGCCATGGGCCTGGTGCCCGAGGACCTCCAGGCCACCGTGGACAACAGCCTGCGGCACGGCAACAACATGGCCATCGAACGCGAGGAGTGGGTCGAGACGGTCGAGTGGATCGAGGAGGAGCTCCAGGCGGAGACCGGTGATCCTCTGGCCCGGATTCCCTTGGACAAGCAGGGCGCCCGCTGCCTCTTCACCGTGAATCCCCGCGAGGCCAAGTTCTTCCCGCTGTCCCTGCAGGCCAGCGCCAAGGTCTTCTGGGCCGCGGGCGAGGACTGGACCCTGGCCAGCGACGCGGGCTGGGATCTCACCAACTACGCCCTGTTCACCTGCGAGGACGACCAGGCCGCGGCCATCGTGAAGAACCTCACGGACGCCATGACCCGCCTGGGCTGCGAGGTGCTGGTCATCGGCGAGTGCGGCCACGGCTACCAGAGCGCCCGATGGATGGGCCCGGAGTGGCTGAAGCGGGCCTTCCCCTTCCCGGTGGTGAGCATCCTGGAGCTCATGGATCAGTACCTCGATGCAGGCCGGATCGAGGTGGATCCCACGAAAAATCCGCACCCCGTGACCCTCCACGATCCCTGCAACCTGGTGCGGCACGGCGGCATCTCGGAGCCCCAGCGCCGCGTGCTGCGGAGGGCCGTGGCGAATCTGGTGGAGATGGCCCCCCACGGCGTGGAGAACTACTGCTGCGGCGGGGGCGGCGGCCAGCTGGCCATGTCCCGGTACCGGAACCGGCGGCTGAAGGCGGGCCGCATGAAGGCGGAGCAGATCAGGGCCACCGGCGCCAAGATGGTGGCCGCCCCCTGCCACAACTGCATCGACCAGCTCGGCGAGCTGAACAAGGAATACCAGCTGAAGGTCCACATCAAGACCGTGGCGGAGCTCGTCGCCGCGGCCCTCGTCACGCCCACGCCTGCGGAGGCCCAGCCATGACCCTGCTCAACCTGCCGATCCCCCCCGAAGTGAAGATGATCTACCTCGACAATGGGGCCACCTCCTTCCCCAAGCCCCAGGTGGTCTACGAGCGCATGGACACCTTCTACCGCTCGGCGGGCGTGAACCCGGGGCGCAGCGGCTTCGACCTCTGCCTGGAGGCCGGGGCCCTGGTGGACGACACCCGGCACCTGCTCTGCGACTTCTTCGGGGGCACGGATCCCAACCGCCTGGTGTTCAGCTACAACTCCACCGACGCGCTCAACCTGGCCATCTGGGGCAGCCTCCAGCCCGGCGATCACGTCGTCACGACCCACGTTGAGCACAACGCCACCCTGCGGCCCCTCTGGAAGCTGGAGCAGGAGGGCAGCCCCGTGGACTGGGTGGACTTCGACGAGACGGGCTACGTGGATCCCGCCGAGATCATCCGCCGCTTCCGGCCCGAGACCAAGGCCTGCGTCATGAACCACGCCTCCAACGTCATCGGCACCGTGCAGGATGCGGCCACCATCGGCGCCGCCTGCCGGGAACGGGGCATCCGCTTCATCCTGGACGTGAGCCAGAGCGCGGGCATGGTGCCCGTGAAGATGGATGAGCTGAACGCCGACATCGTCTGCTTCACGGGCCACAAGAGCCTCATGGGCCCCATGGGCATCGGCGGCATGTACGTCCGCGAGGGCGTGGAGATCCGCCGCACCCGCGCGGGCGGCACCGGCGTCAAGAGCGTCCAGCGCCAGCACCTGGACGAGTACCCCTACCGCATGGAGTACGGCACGCCGAACCTGCCGGGCATCGCGGGCCTCAACGCCGGCGTGGCCTGGGTGAACCAGCTGGGCCTCGCCACCATCCACCACCACGAGATGGCGTTGTGGCGGCAGCTGCGGGACGCCCTCCGGGAGATCGAGGGCGTGACCCTCTACTGCGCCGAGGACATCCCCGGACGCGAGCGCATCAGCGTCCTCTCCTTCAACGTGGAAGGGCTGGAGGCCGCGGACGTGGGCACCATGCTGGACGTGGACCACAACATCGCCTGCCGCACGGGTCTGCACTGCACGCCCATGGTGCACGAACACCTGGGCACAGCGGCCCACGGCGCGGTGCGCTTCGGCATCGGCGCCTTCAACCACGAGGCCCACATCCAGGCCGCCATCGAAGGCGTGCGGGAGATCGCCGCCGCGGGGCGGCGCCGCGCCGGGAAGGTGGCCACCGGGGCGATGGCCTAGGAGCCTGTCCAAGTATTCGAGCGCCCCCCGATGGTCTCAGGCGGGATGCAGCGCAAGGAAGGGCCCGCAGGGCGATGTGTGGGCATCGTTCAAGGGACCTGACGCCGCGGGGCGCCCGCCTGGGGCCATCCCGGAGGGCGGGTGGCGGCGCGCGTCGCGATGCGGCGTCAGGCTCGGATCGCGTAGTACCCGCTACGCTCACCTCGCCTTCCTGGCCTCGCTCGCGCGGCGCCGCCCGCGCGGGGCATTCCAATTACTTGGACAGGCTCCTAGCCCCGCCTCAGTCCGTCTTCGAGATCAGTCCGTACAGATCCGGCCGCCGGTCGCGGAAGAAGCCGAAGGAGGCCCGGTTACGCCGGATCTCCTCCAGGTCGAAGTCCGCCGTGATGACGCCGCTGGCGGCGCGGCCCAGCTCGGCCACCTTCTCGCCGCGGTGGTCGGCGATGAAGGAGTGGCCGTAGAAGGTCTGGTCGCCCTCCAGGCCGATGCGGTTGGAAGCCACCACGGGCACCACGTTGGACACGGCGTGGCCGATCATGGCCCGCTGCCAGAGGTCCTTGGTGTCCAGATCCGGGTTCTCGGGCTCGGTGCCGATGGCCGTGGGATACAACAGGATTTCAGCACCGAGGAGCATCATGGCCCGGGCGCACTCGGGGTACCACTGGTCCCAGCAGATGCCCACGCCCAGCTTGCCGAAGCGCGTGTCCCAGACCTTGAAGCCGGTGTTGCCCGGCCGGAAGTAGAACTTCTCCTCGTAGCCGGGTCCATCCGGAATGTGGCTCTTGCGATAGACACCCAGCATCGCGCCATCGGCATCCACCATGGCGAGGCTGTTGTAGAAGGCATGGCCGTCGCGCTCGAAGAAGGAGACGGGGATCACCACGCCCAGCTCCTTCGCCAGCTTCTGGAAGCGGGCGATGGTGGGGTTCCCTTCGGCGGGCTTGGCCCAGTCGAAGAACGCGTCCTTCTCCTCACGGCAGAAGTACAGGCCCTCGAAGAGCTCGGAGGGCAGGATCACCTGGGCGCCCTGGGCCGCGGCTTCGCGCACGAGGCCCTCCACCCGGGCCACGTTCTCGTCGAGGCTGCCTCCGAAGGCGCACTGGGTGGCGGCGACGCGGACCATATTCACAGAACCTCCGGCTGCTGCTGGGTGATGCAGTGGAAGGCGCCGCCCCCGCTGAGGATGGCCCGGGCGGAGCGGCCCACGGTGCGTCGGCCGGGGAGAAGGCGGGCGATGGCCGCCACCGCCTCGGCATCGAAGGGCGTGCCGTAGGTGGGGACGATGACGGCGGCGTTGCCGATGTAGAAGTTCACGAAGCTGGCGGGCATGGGCTCGCCGTCTTCGTCCTCCAGCAGGCCCGGCGAGGGGATGCGCACCACCTGCAGGCGGCGGCCCCGGGCATCGGTCATCGCCGCCAGGTCCGCGGCCAGGCGGTCGAGGATGGCCGCGTTCGGATCGGCCGGATCGCGGGCCTCCATGCAGACCACCACGCCTGGGGCCACGAAGCGGGCCAGGGTGTCGATGTGGCCGTCGGTGTGGTCGTTGAGCAGGCCCTCGTCCAGCCAGAGCACCTTCTCGGCGCCCAGGCCTTCCCGCAGGGCGGCCTCGATCTGAACCTGGTTCATCTCGGGGTTGCGGTTGGGGTTGAGCAGGCACTGGCGGGTGGTGAGCACGGTGCCCTCGCCATCCACCTCCACGGAGCCGCCTTCAAGCACCCAGCCGTGGTCCAGGCGCGGCAGCCCGGTGATCCCCGCCACCCGGCCCGCCACCTGGTCGTCGCCCGGCAGCTCATATTTCCCGCCCCAGCCGTTGAAGCGGAAGCAGGCCGCATGGAGGGCCCGGGCGGCATCCTTCACGAAGATGGGCGCCGTGTCCCGCAGCCAGATGTCGCCCACGGGCACGCGGTGGAAGCGCACGTTGGCGAGCACCGGCGCCAGGGCCGCCCGGGCCTCGGCTTCGGCGGCGTCATCCTGCACCAGCAGCTCGATGGCTTCCCCGCCATCCTCGGCGATGGCCACGCAAAGGGCCGCGAACTCCGCCTGGGCCGGGGCCAGGTTCGACCGCCAGAGGTGGCCGTGGCTGGGCCAGGCCAGCCAGCAGGCGCTGTGGCGGTCCCACTCGGCGGGCTGATGGAGGATGGGGTGGGTCATGGCGGGTTGGATCCTGGCGGGAAGGTGGGCCCCGGTGGGCGCACCCCAGTTCAGCAAAAGCCGGCGGCCCCGTCGAGGAGAATGGCTGCCGGAACAGGAAGTCGCGGCGCCTCTGGATGCCGCTTAACATGAGGGTACCACCTGGAGCCCCCATGCCGTTTCCCCGTGCCCCGCGGGCCGCGCTGCTGCTTGCGACCGCGCTTCTGCTCGCCTCCCCGCGCCTGGAGGCCCACCCGGCCCAGGCCCAGGCCGCCGCCGAGCCCGTGCGCGCGCAGTACGCCAAGCGCGAGGTGCTGATCCCCATGCGGGACGGCCGCCAGCTGTTCACGGCCATCTACACCCCAAGGGACACCAGCCGCGCCTACCCGATCCTCATGCAGCGCACGCCCTACAGCGTGTGGCCCTACGGCGAGGAGGCCTTCCCCGAGCACCTGGGGCCCTCGCCCCGCTTCCAGGCCGAGGGCTTCATCTTCGTCTACCAGGACGTGCGGGGCCGCATGATGTCCGAGGGCGACTTCGTGAACATGCGGCCCCAGCGGGCCGCGAGCGGCGCCGCCGTGGACGAGAGCACCGACACCTACGACACCATCGCGTGGCTGCTCAAGCATGTGGACGGCCACAACGGCCGCGTGGGCCAGTGGGGCATCAGCTATCCCGGCTTCTACTCCGCCGTGGCGCTGCTTTCGGGACACCCGGCCCTGAAGGCCGTCTCACCCCAGGCCCCCATCGTGGACTGGTTCCAGGGCGACGACTTCCACCGCAACGGCGCCCTCTGGCTGCCCCACGCCTTCAACTTCATGACCTCCTTCGGGAAGCCCCGGCCGGCGCCCACCAAGGCCTGGCCCGCCACGCTCGACCACGGCACCTCGGACGGCTACGAATGGTTCCTGCGCCTGGGGCCCACGGCGGCCACGCGGCAGTACACGAAGGACGTCGCCTTCTGGAACGAGATGCTGGACCATCCCACCTACGATGCCTTCTGGCAGGCCCGCAACCTGCGGCCCCAGCTGAAGGGCGTGCAGCCCGCCGTGCTCACCGTGGGCGGCTGGTTCGACGCGGAGAATCTCTTCGGCGCCCTGCAGGTATTCAAGACCCTGGGCCGCCAGAGCCCCGCCACGGACAACCGCCTGGTCATGGGCCCCTGGTCCCACGGGGGCTGGGAGCGCAGCGCCGGGGACCACCTGGGTCCCGTGCAGTTCGGGGCTGCCACCTCCGAGTGGTTCCAGGCCGAGGTGCTGTTCCCCTTCTTCATGCACCACCTGAAGGACGCGAAGGCCCCGGAGCTCGCCAAGGTAACCGTGTTCGAGACCGGCGCCAACCGCTGGCACAAGCTCGAGGCCTGGCCGCCGACACAGGCCAAGGACGCGAAACTCTACCTTCAGCCCAACGGAAATCTTTCCCTCACGCCGCCCGCGCCAGCGGGCGGCGCCGACACCTTCATCTCCGATCCGTCGAAGCCCGTACCCTTCATAGAGCAGGTGGCCATCGGCATGCCCAAGGAGTACATGACCGCGGACCAGCGCTTCGCGGGGCGCCGCCCGGACGTGCTGGTGTACCAGACCGGGCCCCTGAAGGAGGACCTGACCCTGGCCGGCCCCCTGCGCCCCGAGCTCTTCGTGGCCACCACGGGCACCGATGCCGACTGGGTGGTGAAGCTCATCGATGTCTACCCCGACGACTTCAAGAACCCGGACTTCAAACCCAGCGGCTCACCCTGGGACCCCACGCCCAACCCCATGGGCGGCTACCAGCAGCTGGTGCGCGGCGAGGTCATGCGCGGCAAGTTCCGCGACAGCCTCGAACAGCCCGCGCCCTTCACCCCCGGCCAGCCCACCCGCGTGGCCTGGTCCATGAACGACATCTTCCACACCTTCAAGAAGGGTCACCGCGTCATGGTGCAGCTCCAGAGCACCTGGTTCCCCCTCATGGACCGCAACCCCCAGGCGTTCATGAACATCAACGAAGCAGTAGCCACCGACTACCGGTCGGCCACCCACACCGTGTTTCACGATGCGGCGAGGCCGAGCGGGATTGGGGTGGGGGTGTGGTCAGAAAAGTAAAGATGAACCATCGATAATCATCCATAAAAGAGCCTGGATTAGTCCGAACCGGTGCTGCCCACCGTGCCAGTTGAGATCCTCAGGGCATCCTCTTTCGGGTGGTTAGCACATGCTGAGAGCGTAGCCAAGGTATTCAGAGTCCGTTTCTGGTCTGATCCGGTGTCGTTTAGGCACGGGGGCGACATGCCAAAAGGATTACGAAAATGTTGAGGTAAGTTAGGGGTAAATAGTCCCATGAAATTTTGAGGACTCAGGGCGCACCAGGAACAGGATCCCCTGTCACCGGTAACGAACCGACCCATGCTCCAGGTAGATAAATGGCATCAGACGAAGGAAAGCAAGTTCTCACATACGCCTGGTGAGTTCTGAGAAGCCGCTGTCCCCCTCGCGGTAGGGCAGGGGTGTGCCGGCCGACCCAGGAGGTGGTGTACATCGCCCTTTACACAGACGTGTGCTACAAGGCCAAGCCCGTCATCGACACATTCGCCTACTGTGACGGCGACCTGCTGGTCACCTGGGTCCCGGGAAACTGGTGCTGGCGGGCATTCCCCTGGATGCGGTGGCGTTGGCCCACTTCTGGGTGTGGCTTTATGCGGGTTTTGGGTTGAGCGCCCTGCAGGGGCTGGCTCAGTTATAGACGGCGGCCATGCTCGCGAAGTTGGAGTCACGGCCCACAACCAGAACTCTTCCGTCAAGGAGCAGCGTATGGGTCAGGTACTCGTCGTAGAAGAGGGACCGACCGCTTCGAGAGAAGGTCTCGGTGGCCGGGTCAAACAAGGCGTCCTGTAGTCCGGTCAGGTCGTTGCACCCTATTGGCAGCAGCACCTTACCCCCGATCAAGCAGGTGATGTTGGTTATGATCGCCGAACCGCCCAGGGGGTTGGGCAATTTGCGGAAGGCACCAGTCACCGGGTCGTACAGTTCGATGGATCTCAAGGCGCCGAAGCTTTGGTAGCCCACCTTGGTCCAACCGGAGTAGACGAGCAACTGTCCGTTCTCCAGCAGTGTGGTGGTGTGGTACTCCCGGCCGTCTGCCATATCCGGACCCGCGGTCCATTGACCGGTAGCGGGATCATACAGCTCCGTGCTGGCCAAGGGGAACGCGTAGCCGTCCACGTCTGGCGTGGGGCGAAGGCCACCTGTGACCAAGACCTTGCCGTTTCCCAAAAGGTTGGCCGCGTGATTCTCCCTACCGGTGGCCATAGGCTGCGCCAGGGTGGATTGAAAGGTCGCCGGGTCATACAGTTCGCAGCTGGCGACGATGCTGTTATTGGAGTCGAAGCCTCCCGCGATGAGGATCTTCCCATTCGGCAGAAGGGTGGCCGTGAACCCCCACCTGCCCACCAGCAGACTGCCAGCTGGGCTGATCGTCCCGGTGTCCGGGTCGTACAGTTCGCAGGTGGGTGTCTTCGCATAGCCCGTGGTGGTGCCACTCAACAGCAGCACCTTGCCCGAGTCGAGCAGGACGGCCGCATGAGTCCACCGGGGGGTGAGCAGAGTGGGGCCTGGCGTGAGCAAGCCCGTGGCAGGATCGAACAGGTTGGTTGCTTTTTCTGTGCCGGTGAGGTACCCACCTGCCAGCAGAACCTTGCCGGAGGCAAGTCGAGTAGCCGTATGCCCCATCAGCGCTGTAGTCGAGGCAGTGAGGGGGGTCATCACGCCCTGATAGGTTTTGGTCAAGGTCACCTGCACGGGATTGGAAAGGACACTTCCACCCTCGTTGGAGACCCTCACCCGGAAGGCCGCTAGGTGATCCCGCACGGTGGTGGCAAAGGTATGGGTCAGGCCCGTGGCGCCGGCTAAGTCATGCCAGCTGCCGCGCTCCTGGCGCTGCCATTGGAGCGTGGGCGTGGGCGAACCGCTCACCGCCACCGTCAGGGATGCAGTGGATGTGATGGGGACCGTCTGGGCCAGGGGTTGCGCGGTGATCTTCGGTGCCTCGACAGTCTTGGGGGTGCCACCGCCCCCACAGCACAAGAGGATGAGGACGGAAGCCCCGCCCAGGGCTTGCCGGAAGGCACGAATTCCATACATGGGAACCTCACGAGAGAGGAATTTGGCGGATTTGCCAGGGTTGCCGTCAAGTGTAAACATGCGATACAACTTATTCAATTCGCAAGTAGCCCAACGCTGGCCGCTAACGTTCGAGGCTCGCCCCGAAATGTCTAAAGAGCCTGGCGCTGCTCGCCTCGCACGGTTCCCCACCAATCGGCTGCAGGTCCCGGAGCCAGCGGCAGGAGGAGCCAAGTTATGCGTGGCCCCGGGCACTCGTGGCTCAGAGTCCGACTACGATCAGGATGGCTGGCGCGAAGCCAAACCGGTGGGGCTCCTAGGTGCTGGCCAAGCCCCAGACTGTGAGGTCGCTGGCATAGGGTTGAATTTCAGAGAGAGGGGGAATCCCCTATCGCTTGATTCAGGCTGGAGAGCCTGCTCCCTCCGAATCTTTCAAGGCTGAAGGCTAAGGCTTTCGATTACTTACCTTTTCGGGACTCGTGGATAGAGAATTCAAACGGCCCATTCGTATCTGACTTTCGATATGGCGCCTTGGGATTGCGGGATCTTGAAGATCAGCCCACCAAAATTGTTTCTTTTTCGATGTACATCAGTTTTTATCGGTGTTCATCGGTGGCTAGCATTCCACTTCTTTCCACCCCTCCAGCACCCTGAAGCGGCTGCCCATCATGCCGGGGAGGGTGAGCTGGAGGAGGTTCTCGGTGCGGGCTTTGCGGTCGGCTTCGGGGAGGGTCAGCCACTGGGCGCCCCACTGGTCCAGCGGCGCGTGGGTGCGGATCCACTTGCTCAACTCCACGTGGCCCAGGTCCGTGAAGCGGTGGCCTTCGAGCAGGTGGGCCAGGCGCGTGAAGTCCACGTCGGCGGTGAGGTCGGCTTCGCCCAGATCCTCGTGCCAGCGGCCATCCACGCCGTGGGCCTTGAAGCGGCGCAGGTCCGCGCCCTTGGCCAGCAGGCGGTCCGCGGACTCGCCGTAGTCCACGGCCAGGAAGAGCCCCGCCTCCAGCGGCGCCGCCAGGTCCCGCACCAGGGCCGGCAGGGCCTCGCACCAGACGCTGCCATCCCGGGGCTCCAGGCCATCGGTGTGGGTGGCGAACCAGGTGCCGGCTTCGCCGGGATCCGCCGCCTGCCACTGGGGGCCGCTGGTGGTCAGCACCTCGCGCGTCCAACACTTGCCGTCCCAGCGCCAGGGTTGGGCGGGCAGGGCGTCGAAGAGCTCGTTGCTGAAAACCGCCCCCACGAACGGCTCCGGCGCTTCGGACTCGGCGGCGAACCGCGCGCGGTTCGCCGCGAGGAAAGGAGCGAGGGCTTCTTCCGCCGCCGCTTTCGCCGCGGGGTTGTCGTCGCGGTGGACGTAGACCAGGGCCTCGGCAAAGGGGCCCGACACGGCGGTCAGCACATCGCGGCCCAGCCAGCCGCGCCCAGCCCCAGGCTCCAGCGCGATGAAGCGCGCGGGCCGGTCCAGACGCTCCCAGGCGGCCTCCAGGCGCAGGGCCAGGGTCTGGCCCAGCAGGGGGCCCAGGTCCAGGGCCGTGTAGTAGTCCTTGCCCGCGAAGCCCCAGGGGCCTTCCGCCCGCCGGTAGTAGCCGTGCTCCGGGTGGTAGAGGCCCAGGGCCATCACCTCGGCAGCAGGGACAGGACCTTCGGCGAGGTGGGCATCAATCAGGAATTGGAGGGGATTCATGCCGAAGGTTCCTTCGCAGCAGGGCGGGGCCAGGATGGGCTTGGATGGAGGCGGCGGATCTCCAGCCTGGGCGCGCCGAAATTCAGCAGGAGGCAGGTGGGCAGAAGGGAGGCCCGGAGATAGTTGAGGGACTGGGCCAAGTGGAAGTCCTCCAGCGCCCGCACGGCCTTGAGTTCGACGAGGACCTGGTCTTCCACCAGGAGGTCCACCGCAAAGTGGCCGATCGGAATGCCGTCGTACCAGACCGAGAGAGGCTGCTGCCGGACCACGCGCAGGCCAGCCCGCTCAAGCTCGATGACCAGGGCGTTCTCGTAGAGCTTTTCCAGGAAGCCGGGGCCGAGCCCCGTGCTCACCTTGAAGGCGCAGCCGAGGATCCGCTCTGTGATGACATCAAGATCGTCCAAGGATTACCTCAAAAGAGAATGGCCAGAGATGAACGGAGATAAACAGAGATAAAAGGCCCGCTTTATCTCCGTTCATCTCCGTCGATCTCCGGCCTTCATTTCCTCTCCCCGGCGTTCAACGGCCACTTCTCCAGCAGCACGGGCAGCAGCCACTGGGTGAGCAGCAGGGCCAGGGCCACGCCGCCCAGGCAGGCCAGGCCCAGGCCCCGCAGACCGCGATACCCGCTGAAGACCATGCCGCCGAAGCCCGCCAGGGTGGTGCCGGCGCAGACGGCGTTCACGCGGGCCACGCGCTGGGGGGCGTCGGCTTCGCCGCGGGCGCGGTGCAGCAGGTTGAAGGCCGTGTCCACGCTCACGCCCAGGGCGATGGGGATGGCCATGAGGGACAGGAAGGTAAGCGGTTCGCCGCCCCAGCCCAGGGCGCCGAACACGCCGGCCTGGCTGGCCAGCAGGGGCACCAGGGCATAGACCGCGAAACGCAGGTTGCGGCCGAAGTAGGCGATGACCGCGAAGATGCCCGCCAGGGCCAGCAGCACGGCCTGCTGCACGGCCTCCTTGGCGATGCCCTTCACCACGCGGAAGAGGGGCTGTGTGCCCACAAAACGGCCCCCGGCGGCCTCGACCTGGGGCGTGAGCCGGAGCAGGGAGGCCTCGTCCAGCCGGAGCGGCACCGTCAGGGAGGGATCCAGCGGCGCGGGCTTGCGGTTGCGGTGGAAGCCGTCCCAGAGGTTCCAGGGGTGGTGGTCCTCCTGCTGGGTGGCCCGGGGCAGCAGGGCCTGCAGGGCGCCCACGGGCTGCACCGGATCCGCCGCGGCCGAGGCCAGGGCCCGCAGCGGACCCTCGAGCCCCGCGGGGTCCAGGCCCGCCTTGGCGGCGGCCTCCAGCACCTGCCGGCGCCAGGTCTCGGAGCCCAGCGTGTGGCGCAGCTCCGGGTCGAGGCTCTTCCAGTCGGGCACCGGCAGCCCGGCCTCCCGGAGGATGGGGCTCAGCTTGTTCCAGCGCGCAGGCAGGCGGTCCGGATCCTCCAGGGGGATCTGGATGGCCAGGGGCTGGAGGCTGGCGCCCAGGGTGCGCGTCAGCCGCTCCTGCAGGTTGAGGGCCGGGTTGCCCTGGGCGCGGAAGCGGCGCAGGTCCTCCTCCCAGCGGGTGCGTGGGGCGCCCACGAGGGCCAGGAGCAGCACGGCCAGCGCCACCCAGGGGGCCCAGGCGCGGCGGCGAGCCGTGGGCAGCTCGGGACCCGGAGCGAAGGTGCCGGTGCCCCGGTCCAGCCAGAGCAGGAGCGGCGGCAGCACCAGGAAAGTGGCGGCCAGGCAGGCCAGCAGGCCGAGACCCGTGGTGAGGCCCAGGTCCCGGATGCCGGGGAAGGGGGCGAAGGCCAGGGCCAGGAAGGCCATGGCCGTGGCGAGGGCGCCGGCCACCACGCCCGGTCCCGTGCCGAGCAGGGCGGCGCGCAGGGCCCGGGGCTTGGCCTGGCCGGCGCGGCGCTCGTCCCGGTAGCGGCTGAAGAGCAGGATGCCCACGTCGTCGCCCACGCCCAGCAGCACCGCGCCGAAGCCCGCGGCCATGAGGTTCACCCGGCCCAGCACCCAGCCCGTGAGGCCCAGGGCCCAGGCCATGCCCACCAGGAGCGGCACCATGACGAAGCCATAGCCGGCCAGGGTGCGGAAGCCCAGCCAGTAGACCAGGCCGATGAGGACGAAGCTGAGGCCCAGGCTCAGCAGGACCTCCACCGTGAGGCGATGGGACTCCCAGGCCGTGATGGCGTGGGCCCCCGTGACCTGCAGGGGGAAGGCACGACCCGCGGCGGGGGCCAGGGCCGCCTCCAGCTGGCGGAGGCTGGCGGCGGCTGGCAGGGGTCCCGCGGCGCCACGGCCCAGCCAGGTCAGGGCGCGGAGGGTGGCCTTGGCATCCGTGGCGGGGAAGCCCGCCACCAGGGGCAGCAGCACCAGGCGGCCATCCTTGGTCTCGAAGTAGCCGGTCCGCACCCGCAGCGTGAAGGCCCGGCCCAGGGCCGTGGCCTTGGCCATGCCCTCGCCCTCCTGGGGGGCCAGGTCGCGCAGGCCCAGGGGATCGAGCCGGGCCAGCGCCGCGGGCAGCGGTTCCGGCGAGGCCAGGGCCCGGGCCGTGGTCTGCAGGCGCCGCTGCAGCGCGACGGGATCCTGCAGCGGCGCAAGGCGGTTCCCCAGCCAGGCGGGCGCCAGGGTGTAGAGGGTCTCCGTGGTGAGCCGGCTCACGGCGGCATCGCCCTCCGCGATGGCGCCCACGGCCAGCAGCGCGGGCCAGGGGCTCACGCCGCCGGGCCCCGGCACGGGGATGGGATCCGACAGCCGCCCTTCGGCGGCCAGGCCGTTCAGGGGCAGGTTCCCCTCGGTGAGCAGGCGGTCCACCAGGCCCTCGGCCCAGGCGCGACGGGCCTCCAGGTCGCTTTCGGTGCCCTCGGCCACCAGCCACAGCAGCTCCTGCTGGCCCACCCCCGCCTCGAGGTTGGCCCGCACGGCGGGATGCTCCGTGGGAAGGAGGCTCATGAGGTCCAGGGCCCGCTCCACCCGCAGCGTGCCCCAGCCCAGGACCAGCGTCAGGCCCACGATGAGGACCCACAGACCCCGCGACCGGGTGAGGTGCAGACGGAGCAGGCCGCGCAGCAGGGCTTTCATCGGCTAGGAGCGCTCGATGCGATCGATCCAGGGCCGCAGGGCAGGCACCATCTCCACCCGCTCGGCGCCCCGCAGGCGCTCGAAGAGGCTGCCGTCCTCCAGGCGCACCAGGGGGTGGTTCTCGCGGCGGTCCATGGCCTCGGGCGGATAGGCGGCGGTGAGCAGCGTGGGCAGCTCCTCGCTGTAGCGGTGGTCCAGCAGCTGGGCCAGGGCCGCGGCGATGCGGATGTCGGAGTCCATGCGGTCCCAGTCGTCCAGCACCAGGAGGGGCTGGTCCTGCAGGGGCTCGATGAGGTCGCGCACGCTCTGGAAGGCCTGGTTCTGGAAGCTGCGCACGTCGTAGTAGGCGTCCTTGATGGCCTGGCTCAGCGTGCGCACGGAGACGAAGGCGCCGCCCCGACCCGTGCGCTCGGTCCAGGCCCGCAGGGCCGCCGCGGCCAGGGTGCTGCGGCCACTCTGGGCGGGGCCGTGGATCCACCACAGCTCCCAGCCGTGGCGGAACTTGTGCTTGCCCGTGGTGGCCCACTGGTGGAGCCCCTCGGCCCCCGCGGGCCGGATGCCGTGCTCGGGGCGTTTGCGCAGAGCCGCCAGCAGCTTCACGAGCTCCTCGCGGCCCTCCAGCTCGCCGACTTCCTCCACGGGGCGGGCCAGCAGGTCCTCCAGGTCCGGCACCCGGTCCAGCAGGGCGCGCACGCCGCTGGCCTGGGCGTTGTTCCACCACTTCCAGAAGCGGGGGAACTCCGCCTCGCGGTAGCGGGCGGGCAGGCCCAGGGTCTCGGCATCCGGCGCCAGCTCCGCGGTGCAGCCGCAGACCAGCACCGGCTTCTGCGGATCCGGATCAAAGACCAGGCCCTTGCCCTGGCAGCGGGGGCAGTCGGGACGCCCCTTCATGGCCCATCCCCCCCGCGCAGGAAGCCGCCCAGCACCTCGCGGCGGCGCTCGCGGATGCGCGCGAAGGCCCGCTCCTCCAGCTGCCGCACGCGCTCGCGGGAGATGGGCGGGTCGAAGCGCTTGCCGATCTGTTCGAGGGTGAGGGGATCCTCCCCGCCGATGCCGAAGTGGAGCGTGATGATGGTGCGTTCCTTCTCGCTCAGCGAGGCCAAGCTGGCCTCGATCTGCTCGAGGAAGGCCTCCTGGTCCAGCGTGTGCATGGCGGAGGGCTCCACCTCCTGCTCCAGGCTGTCGCCCACGGTGAGGTCGGAGTCCCCGAGGCCCTGCTCGGTGGACACGGTGGAGGTGGTCTGCTGGAGCACCTGCAGCCGCTCCACCTCCTCGATGCTGAGGTTCGCCGCCTGGGCGATCTCCTGCAGCATGGGCGGACGGCCCAGGGACTGGCTGAGCTTCTGGGTCACGCGGTTGAGCTGCACCAGGTGGCCCGCCACCTTCTGGGGCAGGCGGATCTTGTTGCCGTGCTCGGCCAGGGCGTGGAAGATCGCCTGCCGCACCCACCACGACGCATAGGTGAGGAACTTGTTCAGGCGCTCGGGATCGAAGCGCTTGGCGGCTTCGATCAGCCCCAGATTGCCCTCACTGATGAGGTCCAGCAGGTCGAGGCCCATGCCCTCGAATTTGCGGGCCTCCTTGACCACGAAGCGCAGGTTGCCCTCCACCAGCTTGCGGAGTCCTTCGGGATTGCGGTCGTTCTGCCACAGACGCCCGTTGATCCGTTCCTCCTCTGCGGTGAGCAGGGGCAGGTGGCGGATCGAGTCGAAATACTTGTCGAGCGAGCGCTCTTCGAGATGCCGGAGGGGCACGATACTCCCAGGGGAAGGATCAGCATAGCAAGCGATCCCGGCCGCCGAGACATGTGCGAAAAATGTCAGCGCTTGCGCAATCCGTGGGGGGTCAGTTTCACCAGACCGGTGGCCGACGTGGGCCGGGGCACGTCCTTCAGGCCGGCCGCCTCCAGGGCGTGGGCCAGGCGCTCCAGGTCCTCCTGCAGCAGGTTCAGCCGATCCCGCATGCCCAGCACCACCTCCACGCCGGCCAGGTTCACGCCCAGGTCGCGGGTGAGGTTGAGAATGAACTCCAGGCGCTCCAGGTCCTCGTCGCTGTAGAGGCGGGTCTTGCCTTCGGTGCGGCTGGGCGTGAGCAGGCCCTCCCGCTCGTAGAGCCGCAGGGTCTGGGGGTGCACGCCGTAGCGCATGGACACCACGCCGATCATGTAGGCGCCCAGTCTCGGATCCTTAGCCATGATTCGCACCCCGCTGCTTGCGCACATCTTCGTCGTTCAGTTCCGCCAGCTCCCGCAGCAGCTCCTTGCTGCGCTCGTCCTGGATGGCGGGCGTCACCAGGGCCACCTCGGCGATGAGGTCACCCCGCTGGCTGCCCCGGGGGATGGGCATGCCCTGGCCCTTGAGCCGCAGCTTCGCGCCAGTTTGCGTCCCCGGCGGCACCTTGATGGTCTGCTGGCCCTCGGGCGTCGGGACGTCCACCTTGGCGCCCAGGGCCGCCTCCGTGAAGGAGATGGGCAGCTTCACGTAGAGGTTGGGGCCCTTGCGCTCGAAGCGCGCGTCCTGCTCCATGCTGATCTGCAGGAAGAGGTCGCCGGGCCCGCCGCCGCGGCGGCCCGCCTCGCCCTTGCCGGCGACGCGCAGCTTGGCGCCGTCCTCGACGCCAGCCGGGATGGCGATGGTGACGGTCTCCTGGCGGCCATGCCGGCCTGCGCCCCCGCAGTCGGGACAGGCCGGGGCCTTGGAGCCGCGGCCGCCGCAGTCGGGACAGGTGCGGCCGAAGGAGAGGAAGCCGGAGCCGCCACCCACCTTGCCCTTGCCCTGGCAGGTGCGGCACTGCTCCTGTTTGCGGCTGGATTCGCCCGTGCCGCGGCAGGTGAGACAGGGCTCCGAGCGGTTCACGCGCAGGTTGAGGCGGGTGCCCTCGAAGGCCTCGCGGAAGCCCAGGCGCACGGCGTGGATCAGGTCCTCGCCACGCTCGGGGCCATGCCGCATGGGTCGGCCCCCGAAGCCCGCGAAGATGTCCTCGAAGCCGAAGCCCGCACCCTGCTGGAAGCCCGGCGGGATCTGCGTTCCGGGTCCGCTGGGGTCGCCGTAGGTGTCGTAGTTCTTCCGCTTCTCGGCATCCGACAGCACGTCGTTGGCCTCGGACAGCTTCTTGAACTCGGCCTCGGCCTTGGCATCGCCCGGGTTCAGATCCGGGTGGTGCTTCCGCGCCAGCTTGCGGTACGCCTTCTTGATGTCCTCGTCGGAGGCGGATTTCGAAACGCCCAGGATCTTGTAGTAGTCGGGGTGGGCCATGGTCTTAGTCTAGGGCACTAAGATTTCGTTCGCGCAGAAAAATGGGGAGCCCGGAAGCTCCCCGATTTCCTGCGAAGCCTAACTGACGACTTCCGCGTCGATCACGTTGTCGTCGGCCTTCTTCTCGCCGCCGGGGTGGGCGCCGGGCGCGCCGGGAGTGGAGCCATCCTGGGGGGGCTCCTGCTTGTAGAGGCTCTCGGCCAGCTTGTGGCTCTTGGCGGTGAGGGCCTCCAGGGCCTTCTTGATGCGCTCCTTCTCCAGGCTGGCCAGGGCGGCCTTGGCCTCGACGATGGCCTCCTCGGCCTCCTTCTTGTCCGCCTCGGGCAGCTTGTCGCCGCTGTCCTTCAGGAGCTTCTCCACCTGGTAGACCATCTGGTCGAGGTGGTTCTTCTCCTCCAGCATCGACTTGCGGTCCTCGTCCTCGGCCTTGTGGGCCTCGGCGTCGCGCACCTTGGCTTCGATCTCCTCCTTGGAGAGGCCGGTGCTGCCCGTCAGCGTGATGCTGGCATCCTTGCCCGTGCCCTTGTCCTTGGCGGTGACGTGCACGATGCCGTTGGCGTCGATGTCGAAGACCACCTCGATCTGGGGCATGCCGCGGGGGGCGGGCGCGATGTTGCCCAGGTGGAACTGGCCCAGCAGCTTGTTGCCCTCGACCACGGGGCGCTCGCCCTGGAACACCTCGATGTCCACACCGGGCTGGTTGTCCACGGCGGTGGTGTAGACCTCGGAGCGCTTGGTGGGGATGGTGGTGTTGCGGGGGATGATGACGCTCATCTGGCCGCCGTTGGCGTTGATGCCCAAGCTGAGCGGCGTCACGTCCAGGAGCAGCACGCCCTTGACGTCACCGGCCAGCACGCCGGCCTGCACGGCGGCGCCCACGGCCACGACCTCATCAGGATTCACGCTGTGGTTGGGCTCCTTGCCGAAGATCTGCTTCACCATCTCCAGCACCTTGGGGATGCGGGTGGAGCCGCCCACCATCACCACCTCGTCGATCTCGTGGTGGGCCAGCTTGGCGTCCTTCACCGCGTTCTCGCAGGGCTGCTTCAGCTTCTGCAGCACGGGCTCGATCATCAGCTCGAACTTGGCGCGGCTGAGGGTCTGGTTGATGTGCTTGGGGCCGCTGGCATCCGCCGTGATGTAGGGCAGGCTGATGTCCGTCTGGGTGGTGCTGGACAGCTCGATCTTGGCCTTTTCCGCCGCTTCCTTCAGGCGCTGCATGGCGTCCGCCTGCTTGCGCAGATCGATGCCCTCGGTCTTCTGGAACTCGTCCGCCAGCCAGTCGATGATGGCCTGGTCGATGTTGTCGCCGCCCAGGTGGGTGTCGCCGTTGGTGGATTTCACTTCGACCACGCCCTCGGAGACTTCGAGGATGCTGATGTCGAAAGTGCCGCCGCCGAAGTCGAAGACCGCGATGGTGCCGTCCTTCTTCTTGTCCAGGCCGTAGGCCAGGGCCGCGGCCGTGGGCTCGTTGACGATGCGCTTGACCTCGAGACCCGCGATGGCGCCGGCATCCTTGGTGGCCTGGCGCTGGGCGTCATTGAAGTAGGCGGGCACGGTGATGACGGCTTCCGTGACCTTCTCGCCCAGGTAGGCCTCGGCGGCCTCCTTCATCTTGGTGATGACCGCCGCGCTGATCTCCTCGGGGCTGAGCTTCTTGCCCAGCACGTCGATGGCGCAGCCGCCCTTGTCGGCGCGCTCCACCGTGTAGGGCACCAGCTTCTGCTCGCGGTCCGAGTCGGCGAAGGGCAGGCCCATGAAGCGCTTGATGGAATAGATGGTGATCTTGGGCTGGGCCACCGCCTGACGCTTGGCGGAGGTGCCCACCAGCCGCTCGCTGGTCTTGGGGTTGAAGCCCACCACGGAGGGCGTGGTGTTCGCGCCCTCGGGGTTCGGGATCACCTTGGGGACGCCGCCTTCCATGACGGCCACGCAGCTGTTGGTGGTGCCGAGGTCAATGCCGATGATCTTGCCCATGTCGTTCCTCCTGGAGGCCAGTCGGGGCCTCGCCCAGACCGGTGCTTTTGAGGATAAGGGTTAGGGCAGGATTGTCAACATGATCTTCTAAAAATCACTCATATTTTCTTCTTGCTTGATGTCTTGATGGCTACGGATATGCTGAAGACCATGGCGCTTCGACCCTGCCCCACCTGCCGCACCCCCACTTCCTGGGAGGGGAACCCCTTCAAGCCCTTCTGCTCGGAGCGCTGCCAGACCCGCGACCTCGGCGCCTGGGCCAGCGAAAGCTACCGCGTGCCCGAGAAGCCCCAGGAGGAGGATGGCGAAGGCTGGACCGGCGAGGGCGAAGGCGGCTGATCAGGCCTGGGTCTGGGCCAGGGCCCGGGCCCGGATCTCCTCCAGGCTGGCCGGCACCGGATGCAGGTCCAGGCTCCGTCCGGCCCGCAGCACCTGACCTGGCACCTCGTGGCCCACCATGCCGGGCAGGGTGCGGGCGGCCATCAGCAGGCCCGCCAGGTCCACATCCAGGGCGAGGCCCATGGCCTGCAGCATGTGGACGAGGTCCTCGGTGCAGATGTTCCCCGTGGCGCCGGGCGCGTAGGGGCAGCCGCCCAGGCCGCCCAGGGAGGCGTCGAAGCGGTCGATGCCCGCGCCCAGGCCGGCCAGGGCATTGGCCAGGCCCATGCCCCGGGTGTTGTGCAGGTGCAGGGTGGCCCCGGCCCCGGGGAAGCGGGTCCGGAAGGCCCGGCAGAGGGAGGCCACTTGGCCCGGGTGGGCCATGCCGGTGGTATCGCAGAGGGTGATGCCGCCCACGCCCGCGGCCAGGAACCGCCCTGCGAGGCCCAGGACCACGTCCTCGGGCACCACGCCCTCCATGGGGCAGCCGAAGCTGGTGGAGAGGGAGACGTTCAGGGCCACGCCGGCGCCCTGGGCCAGGTCCACCACCTCCAGCAGCCGCGCCAGGGATTGCTCGCGGGTCATGCGGAGGTTCAGCAGGTTGTGGGTCTCGCTGGCGGACATCACCAGGTTCAGCTCATCGGTGCCCGCGGCGATGGCCCGCTCGGCCCCGCGCAGGTTCGGCACCAGGGC
This sequence comes from Geothrix sp., assembly GCF_030219325.1. Lineage (NCBI taxonomy): Bacteria > Pseudomonadati > Acidobacteriota > Holophagae > Holophagales > Holophagaceae > Geothrix > Geothrix sp. The sequence goes on from NZ_CP126625.1 coordinate 3,644,931, forward strand.
CGTGTAGACCACGCCCGGCTGGCGGCGGAGGCTGCGCATCACCTCGTCGGCGTCGGCCAGGGCCGGGATCGCCTTGGGCGAGGTGAAGGAGGTCACCTCGATCTTGGCCAGGCCGCAGAGGCTCAGGGTGTCGATGAGGGCGATCTTGTCGGCCGTGGGGATGAACCGGGCCTCGATCTGGAATCCGTCCCGGGTGCCGACTTCCTGGATGAACAGACGCTGTCCCGCACCGGTCATGGGATCCCTCCTCAAAGAACGCCCTTGGCGCGCAGCTCGGCAAAGGCGGCCTCGGAGACGCCGGCCCGCTTGAGCACCGCCTCCGTGTCCGCCCCCAGGGCCGGAGCGGGCCCCCCGACCCGCCCCGGCGTGAGACTCAGCTTGGGCACGATGCCCGGAACCTCGATGACCTGGCCATCGGGCAGGCGGGTCTCCAGGATCATGTCCCGCGCGCGGAAGTGGGGATCCTCCGAAATGTCCCGCGCGTTGTAGATGCGGCCCGAGGGCACCCGCGCCTCGTCCAGCGTGGCGAGCACCTCGTCCAGGGACCGCGTGGCGGACCAGGCGCCGATGGCCGCATCCAGCTCCTCGGCCCGGGCCGCGCGGCCCTCGTTGCTGGCCAGGCCCGGATCCTCGGCCAGGTCGCTCCGGCCGATGCGCACCATGAGGCGCTTGAAGATGCCGTCGCCATTGCCCGCGATGAGCGCGAAGCCGCCATCCGCGCAGCGGTAGGCGTTGGTGGGGGCGATGCCGGGCAGGGCGCTGCCCGAGGGCTCGCGCACCACGCCAAAGGCGCTGTACTCCGGCAGCAGGCTCTCCATCATGTTGAAGACCGCTTCGTAGAGCGCGATGTCGATGACCTGGCCCTCGCCGCCGTTCACCTCGCGGTGCCGGAGCGCCAGCAGCACGCCGATGACGCCGTGCAGGGCCGCCAGGGAATCGCCCATGGACACGCCCACCCGCACGGGCGTGCGGCCTGGCTCCGCCGTGAGATAGCGCAGGCCGCCCATGGCCTCACCGATGACGCCGAAGCCCGAGCGGTCGCGGTAGGGCCCCGTCTGCCCGTAGCCTGAGATGCGCAGCATGATCAGCCCGGGGTTGAGGGCGTGGAGCTCCTCCCAGCCCAGACCCCAGCCTTCGAGGGTGCCGGGGCGGAAGTTCTCGATGAGCACGTCCGTCTCTTTCACCAGGCCGCGGATGATCTCCTGGGCCTCGGGTCTGCGGAGGTCCAGGGCGACGGACTGCTTGTTGCGCGACTGGACCTGCCACCAGACGGAGGTGCCGTCCTTCAGCAGACGCCACTTGCGCAGGGGATCGCCCAGGCCCGGCGGCTCGATCTTGATGACCTCGGCGCCGAACTCGCCCAGGGTCTTCGCGGCGAAGGGGCCGGCGATGAGCTGACCCAGTTCCAGGACCCGGATGCCGCTGAGGGCGCTTGCTTGCATGCTGGCCTCGCCTTGCGGAAAGGGGGAGGCGCCCAAGGACGCCTCCCCGCTAGAGCATATGCAGGACTACCAGAGGTGGAGGAACTTCCACCAGGCGCCGCCGACCAGCACCCAGATGAGGATGTTGACGACGCTGACGATGAAGCCCAGTCGCCACCAGGTGCCGATGGGCACGTAGCCCATGCCGAACATGGCGGCAGCCGGTCCTGTCCCGTAGTGGGTCATGCTGGCATGCAGGTTGGAGAAGAAGCAGAGCACCAGGGCCGCCAGCATGGGCGGGGCTCCGAGGGCGATGGACACGCCCAGGAAGGCGGCATACATGGCGCCCGCATGGGCGGTCATGCTGGCGAAGAAGTAGTGGGCATAGAAGTAGGTCAGGGCGAGCACCAGGAAACCGAAGTGCCAGCTGTGGCCCGCCATGGCGGCGCCCATGACTTTGCTGAACCAGGGGATCATGCCGATCTTGTTGAGGAAGCCCGCCATCATGATGAGGGCCCCGGTCCAGATCAGCACGTCCCAGGCGTTGTGCTCTTCCAACACATCCTTCCAGTTGAGCACGCCCGTGAGCAGCAGCAGGCCCAGGCCCAGCAGGGCGGCGGTGGTGCCGTCGATGCCGAAGGACTTCTCGCCGATCACCCACAACACCAGGACGAAGGCGAAAACCGCCACCATCAGCCACTCGGCCATGGAGGGCTTGCCCATCTCCTTCAGCTTCGCCTTGGCCATCTCGACGGCTTCGGGCGTCTCGGTGATCTCCGGCTTGTAGAGCTTGTAGAGCAGGTAGGGGATCACCAGCAGGCCCACGAGGCCCGGCACGATGGCCGCCACGAACCAGCTGTTCCAGGTGATGGTGATGCCGAAGTCCGCCGCGAACTTCTGGGTCATGGGGTTCGCGGCCATGGCCGTGAGGAACATGGCGCTGATGATGATGTCGATGTTGAAGCAGGCCATGAACAGGTAGGCGCCGATCTTGCGGGCGGTGCCGTCCTCGGGGTTGCTGCCGTAGGCCCGGGCCAGGGAGCGCACGATCGGCATCATGATGCCGGCGGTGCGGGCTGTGTTGCTGGGCACCACTGGGCCGAGCACGAACTCGGTGGCGGCGAGACCGTAGGCCAGGCCCAGGGTCCGCTTGCCCAGCAGCTTCATGAAGAAATAGGCGATGCGGGTGCCGAGGCCGGTCTTGATGAAGCCCCGGGCGAACATGAAGGCCACGATGATGAGCCAGAGAGTCTTCTCGGCGAAGCCGCTGAGGCTGTCTGCCACCGGCAGGGTGCCGGTGATGGCCGTGAGCGCGACCCCGATGATGGCCACGGCGCCCATGGGCAGGGGCCGCAGGATGATGCCCAGGATGGTCGCCACGAAGATGGCGAAGAGGTGCAGGCCGCGGGTCCAGTCCTCCCGGCGTACCTTCTCGGATTCGGCCTTGGCCTTGGCATCCGCTTCGGCTTTCACCTTGGCCTCGGCGTCGGCCTTGACCTTGGCGGCAGCCTCCAGCTTGGCCTTGGCGGCCTCCTCGGCCTCCTTCTGCATCTGCTCCTTGGCGGACAGGGCGGGCTTCTTGGCGGCCTTGGGCTCGGCCTTGGCCTTGGCATCCACCTTGGCTTCAGGCTTGCTCTCAGGCTTCGCGGGCTTGGCTTCGGTCTTGGCGCCCTTGTCGCCGGGCTTGGCCTTGTCGGCCGGCTTGGCGGCGCCCTTGGCGCTGACACTGCCCGTGAAGAACTTCGCGTCGGGGACCTGGGTGACCTTCGGCAGGCCGAAATAAAGGAGACACCCTACGGCGAGGGTGACCAGCAGCTGGATGGGCTTCGCCCCTTGCCAGCCGTTGGATTTGTTGGAATCAGGAGTGGTCATGAAGGTATCCCGTCAAGGAGATCAGAGGGACATGCGCAGGCCGAGGCCCATTTCGGTCTGGGAATCCTTGGGCACGCCGGTGGACAGCTTAAAGGAGTCCGTCAGCTTCATGTAGGTGAAAACGCCATAGAACTCGATGCCCTTGCGCAGGTAGTTGCGGAAGGCGGCATAGGCGACGTTCTTGCCACCGTTGACGTAGGCGGCAGTGCCCGAGGTGTTGGGAAAGGCAAAAGCGTTGGGGATGGTGTAGACACCGGCGGCATTCAGGGCCAGGGCGGCGCTGTCCACCTTGATCACCTGGTAGCCCAGGAACCCGGCCCACTGGGGCGAGAACTGGTAGGAACCGGACACGGTGTAGGCGTTGTCGGTGCGGGTCGGCTTGCCAGGGTTCTGGTCGGAAGTGTAGTGGAAGTAGCCGGCGTTGATCTTCAGGGCCTTGGTCAGGTTGATGTTGCCGCCGATGGACATGGATGTCTGGCTGAAGGGCACGACGGTGGCGTTGGTGGCACCGGTGTTGTTGGTGGTGGTGTAGAAGGCGGACATGTGCCAGGTCGGGGCGTTGAAGCCCGTGGCGACCGAGGCGGTGGAGTTCTTGGTGTTGTTGCTGGACTCGTAGTTCAGGTTGTAGGAGGCGCCATAGCAGAACCCGTCGGCGGGGGCATACTTCCAGACGATGCCCTTGTCCTGGCGGGTCTGGGCGGGGCCGCCATTGACGGGACTGATGCTGACGCCGCCGGCGTAGTAGACCAGGGACTTGAAGTTGGAGTTGTTGGTCCAGCCACCCTCGTCGTAGTTCACTTCGGCGTGGTTGAAGGGATCGCAGTAGATCACCGCGAAATCGCGGGCCAGGGTGTTCTGGCGGCCGAAGGTCAGCTTGCCGAGCTTGCCGCTGATGCCGATCCAGGCATCGCGGTTGAACAGGACGTTGGCCTTGCCCTGCTCGCCGTCGAAGAGGAAGTATTCGCTCTCCAGCTTGTAGATGACGTTCAGCCCCTCGACGTTGGTCTTGATCGAGCCCTTGAGCCCCCAGCGGTTGCCGCTGAAGAAGGGTTCGCCCATGTCGATCTTCGACCGGCCATCCGCGGTGACATTGCTCTTGGAAAGCAGGGTCAGATCGATGAGGACGTAGGGGGTCAGGTACTCGGGGAAGGCCAGGCTGGAAACCGTATCGGCCTTGGCGGCGGCCTTCTTCTCCAGTTCGGCGATGCGGACGTTCTGCCTGGCGAGTTCCGCCTGCACGTCGGGGGACTGGGCCTGGAGGCACCCGGCCACCAGGAGGGCGGACAGGCTTGCGAGGGCTGAGGTCTTCATAACGCTCCTTGAGGGAGATGGGGGGATGGGTGGCCCGGGCGTGGCGGCTGGCCGGAGGGCCCGGGGAAAAGGAACGGACGAGTGGCAAGTGACAGTCCGGAATCTTGGGCGGCCAAGCTTTCAGCCACCTTTCAGCCCGAGCGGATGTGCTTTCCGTCACGCCGGGAACGCCGCGCGCCCCGGGTTCGACCATCCTTGGGGTTGGCCGCTCGACGGGAGGTCCCATGAGGCGCGCGTTCACGTCATCGATGCTCGCCTTGTTCCTGGTGACGGGAACGCTTCCGGCTTTCGCCGCCGAGCGCATCACGCTGATGGTGGGCGGCATCGACAAGGTCATCTACCTGCCGGTCAAGCTGGCCGAGCAGCTCGGCTACTTCACGGCGGAGGGGCTCGACGTCGAGCTGCGCAGCGAGTGGTCGGGGATCCACGGCGTGGACGTGCTGCTGGTGGGCTCGGTCCAGGGCGTGGTGGGCTTCTACGACCACACCATCTACATGCAGTCCAAGGGCAAGGCCGTGATCTCCGTGGTCCAGTTCGCCCAGGCGCCCGGCGAGGTCGAGCTCGTCTCCACCCGGATGAAGGGGCCCGTGCGCACCCTGGCCGACCTGAAGGACAGCACGCTGGGCGTGACGGGGCTCGGCTCCTCCACCCAGTTCCTGTCCCGCTACCTGGTGCTCTCCGCGGGCCTGAAGCTGAACCAGGTGGCCTTCGTGCCCGTGGGCACCGGGGACAGCTTCATCGACGCCATGACCAAGGGCGCCATCCAGGCGGGCATGACCACGGAGCCCACGGCCTCGCGGATGATCAACAGCGGCCAGGCCCGGGTGCTGGTGGACCTGCGCACCCCCGAGGACACGGCCAGGGCCCTGGGTGGACCCTACCCCGCGGCCTGCCTCTACATGCAGACGGCCTGGGTGGAGCGGCACAAACCCGAGGTGCAAAAACTCGTCAACGCCCTGGTGAAGGCCCTCCGCTACATCCAGACCCACACCGCCTCTGAAATCGCCGCCCAGGTGCCACCCTCCTTCTACGCCGGCGACAAGGCCACCTACGTGAAGGCCCTCGCCCGCAGCAAGCCCATCTTCATCCCCGATGGCCGCATGCCCGCCAACGGCCCGGCCCACGTCCTGAAGGTGCTCACCCGCACCGAGAAATCCGTCCAGGGGAAGACCATCGACCTGGGCAGCACCTATACCCTGGAATTCGTCAACGCCGTCAAGTGAACGCCAACCCGGAGCCCGCGCCCCATGAAGATCCTGCTCGTCGAGGACAACCGCGCCCTCTCGGAGTGGCTGGCGCGGACGCTCCAGGCCGACAAGTACACGGTGGAGTGCGCCTACGATGGCGGCGACGCGGATCAGCTGCTGCGCACCGAGACCTATGACCTGGTCATCCTCGACATTGCCCTGCCCGGCCTCGACGGACGCGACGTCCTGAAGCGCCTTCGGGGCCGCCACAACCCCGTGCCGGTGCTGATCCTCACGGCCTACGATGGCACCCGGGACCGGGTGGAGGGCCTGGACATCGGCGCCGACGACTACATGGCCAAGCCCTTCGAGGTGCATGAGCTGGAGGCCCGCATGCGGGCGCTCCTGCGCCGCGCCAACCAGCAGAAGAACCCCATCCTCACCTGCGGCTCCCTGGTCTATGACAGCAACTCCCGCGAGTTCTCCCTGGCGGGCTCGGGACTTGCCCTGACGCCCCGTGAGCATGCGGTCCTGGAGATGCTGATCATGAAATCCGGCAAGACCGTGAGCAAGAAGGCCCTGGCCGACAGCCTCTTCTCCTTCGACGAGGACGTGAATCCCGACGCCATCGAGATCTACGTCCACCGGGTGCGGAAGAAGCTGGAGGGCGGCGACGCGGTGATCGTGACCCTGCGGGGCCTCGGCTACCTCCTGAAGCCCCGCTATGAGCAGTAGGATGTTCTCCAGCCTCCGGGCCCGCCTGCTGCTGTGGCTGCTGGTCCCTCTCGGGGCCTCGGCCCTTTTGAACATCTGGTTCGCGCGGCGGGAAGCCCTGAACACCGCCACCGTGGTGCAGGACCGCCTGCTGCTGGGCTCGGCCCGCATCATCGCGCAGCAGATCCAGTACGAGGACGGCGTGCTGGAGGTCGCCATCCCGCCCGCCGCCCTGGAGCTGTTCCAGTCCACCGAACAGGACCGGGTCTTCTACCGCATCGCCTCGGCCCGGGGGGTCCTGCTGTCGGGTTACGCCGAGCTGCCGCCGCCGCCCAGCAGCCTGAAGCCCGAGGAGTCGCTCCACTTCAGCGCCGTGGTGCGCGATCAGCCCGTGCGCGTGGTGGCCTACGCCCAGCCCGTCTTCGCGGCCCCGGACGAGGGCCCCGTGGTGATCGAGGTCGCCCAGACCTACCAGGCCCACCGGCGCCTGGTCCGGCAGATCTGGGCCACCAGCCTCCGCCAGGAGGCCTGGATGTTGGCCCTGGTGGCCGTCCTCGCCTGGATTTCCCTGCGCCGGGGCCTCAAGGGCATCGTGCGCCTGGGCGACAAGGTCCGCGAGCGCACCCCGGGTTCCCTCGAACCCCTCGATCCAGGTCCCGTCCCCCACGAACTCCAGCCCCTGGTGGGCGCCATCAATGGCTACGTCCAGCGTCTCGACGCCCAGATGGCGGTGCGCAGCCGCTTCATCGCCAACGCCTCGCACCAGCTGCGCACGCCGTTCACGGTCCTGCAGACCCAGGTCAACTTCGGCCTGCGCAGCCCCGAGCCCGGCCAGAAGGACGAGGCCCTCAGGGCCATCTTCCAGGGCGTGAGAAGCGGCACCCGCCTGGTGAACCAGCTCCTGAGCCTATCCACGGCGGAAGCCGGAGTGCAGCATCCCCGCCCGCCGGTGCCCGTGAACCTGGTGGACCTGGTGCAGCGGGTGCTGGAGGAGCAGGCGGCCCTGGCCCAGGCCAAGGACATCGACCTGGGCCTCGACCTCCAGACGGACCGGGTGGAGATTCTGGCCTCCTCCTCCATGCTCCACGAGCTGGTGGCGAACCTGGTGGACAACGCCCTGCGCTACACCCCCGCGGGGGGCGTGGTCACCGTGGCCGTGCGGCGCATGGAGGAGCTGGTGATCCTGCGCGTGGAGGACAACGGGCCGGGCATCCCGCCGGAGGACCGGGCCCGCGTGTTCGAGCGCTTCTGCCGCCTCCATGACGACGACACGCCGGGCTGCGGCCTGGGCCTGTCCATCGTCCAGGAGGTGGCCCAGGCCCTGGGCGCCGAGGTCCAGCTCTCGGATCCGGCCGTGGGCACAGGCCTGGTGGTCACCCTGGTGTTTCCCGCTTCGCCACGATGAAGAGCCGCTGGAACCAGAACGGCGTCCGCCCCGTCCCGTCCATCGGATAGGCCTCGCGGAGGCGCTGCCGGTAGGCCTCCAGGAAGGCGCCCCGCTCCTCATCACGCAGGGCGTCCATCAGCGGGACGAGGAGGCTGCCCCGGGTCCAGGCCGCCACGGGATCCGGCCCCTCGAGGCGGTGGAGGTAGTCGGTCTGCCAGACGTCCAGGTGCGGGGCCCAGGGTTCGAGCCAGCGCACATAGGCCTCCGGCTCCGCCACGGGCTGCCTGCGGAGGAGGGGCCCGAGGCGCTCCCGCCAGGGACCGGCCTCCGCCACCTCGAAGGCTGCGAGGTGGGAGGGCCGCCCGTGGTTGCGGGGCATCTGGACCGCCAGGCAGCCGCCGGGCTTCAGGAAGGTCAGCAGGCGGGGGAACAGCGCGTCGTGCCCATCCAGCCAGTGCAGGGAGGCATTGGCGTAGATGAGGTCCACAGGGTGATCGGGCTGCCAATCCGCGAGATCCGCCAGGATCCACCGGGCCCCGGGAAGGGCCCCGGCCGCCTGCTGCAGCATCTCCGGGGAGCCGTCCACGCCGGTCAGGCGGGCCCCGGGCCAGCGGGTCTGCAGGATCCGCGCGACGTGGCCGGGCCCGCAGCCCAGGTCCACCACGGATTCCGGGGCCTCCAGCGGGACGCGCGCCAGCAGGTCCAGGGCGGGCCGCAGCCGCTCCGCATCGAAGCTCAGGTACTGGACGGGATCCCAGGGCATGGTCGGCGTCTCCGAATGGACGATCAGCCTACAGCGGTCTCCGGCTCCTTCAGCCGCAGGCTGAGCAGGATGGCGGGCACCACCAGCAGGGCCCCCAGGGTCCAGCCCCAGCGGAAGCCGGCGGCCTGCATCACCCAGCCGAGCCCCAGGCTGCCCAGGGCGATGCCCGCATCGAAGGCGAAGTAGAGGGCGCCCACCGCCGCGCCATGGCGGTCGGCCTTCGCCCGCCCGATGACGTGGGTGAACATCAGGGTCTGGCTCATGCCGAAGCCTGAGCCGTAGAGCAGCCCCGACAGGATGTGCCGCGTCTGTCCGCCGGGCATCACGCCCAGCAGCAGGTTCCCCAGGAGGGCCAGGGCCAGCATCCAGGGGATCAGGCGGGCGGGCGACACCCGCCGGCCGCTCAGGCCCAGCAGCAGCCGCATGCCCACCATGCCGATGGCGAAGCAGGTGAGGTAGGCCGAGGGCCAGTACAGGCCGAGGCCCCGGGCCTCCTGCGCGGAGTAGGGCGCCATGGGCCCGTCGCCCAGGCAGAGCAGGAAGAGGATCAGCGCGGGACCGAAGACCCAGGGATCAGGCCAGCCCAGGCCCCGTCGGGGCTGGACCGCGCTGACCCGCTCCCCGCCGGGCAGGTTGCGGACCACCAGGAACAGGCCCGCGAGCACGACGGCAAAGGCCAGGCAGATGGCCTGGAAGCCCACTCGCGGATAGAGCCAGACCCCCAGCAGGGGTCCGATGGCCACGCCCGCGGGCGCCGCCATGCCGAAGAGGGCCAGACCCTCCCCGCGGCGCTCCGGGATCAGCGAGCCCCCGACCCAGGCCAGGGCTCCGGTCCTTAGCGCGGACCACATCAGCCCGTGGAGCGGCGCCAGCAGGAAGAAGGCCCAGCGCACCGGCAGGAAGGCATAGGCCACGAAGAAACCCGCGGCGGCCAGGGTGGCCCAGCTCAGCAGGGGGCGCTGGCCGACGCGGTCGCCCAGGGGCCCCGAGACCAGGCAGCCCAGCCCCGAGCCGAGCCAGAAGGCCGACTGGAAGCGCCCGCTTTCGGCGATGGCGGCGCCCAGGTCCCGGAGGTGGAGGGGCACCACCGGGAAGAGCAGGAAGCCTGCCACGAAGGACAGGAAGTAGAACCACCAGAGCGCCGTGAAGGAAGGACCGAAGGACCGCGTGCCCGGAGCGCTCATGCCCCCAGCATGTCAGGCGGCGGCTGTGCCCTGGTTCACTTCGCCTGGTGGATCTTCTTCACCATGTAGCGGGGCCGGTCGCGCACTTCCTGGTAGATGCGGCCGATGTACTCGCCCAGCAGGCCGAAGGCGATGAACTGGCAGCCCACGAAGAAGAAGAGGATGGCGAACAGCGTGAACACGCCCTGGGCCGTGCCCTCGGGATGCAGGAAGCGGTAGACCACCAGGCCCAGGAAGAGCAGGAAGCCCACGCCGGCGGTGATGACGCCGAAGACGCTGAGCATCTGCAGGGGCAGGAGGCTGAAGCTGGTGAGCAGGTCGAACTGGAGGTTGATGAGCTTCCAGAGGCCGTACTTGCTCTCCCCGGCGGCCCGCTCGGCGTGGGCCACGGGCACCTCCGTGATGCGCTTGGCGAAGCTGTTGGCCAGGGCGGGGATGAAGCTCGAACGCTCCTTGCAGAGCAGCATGGCGTTCACCACCTCGCGGCTGTAGGCCCGCAGCATGCAGCCGTAGTCGTGCAGCTTCACGCCGGTGGTCTTGCGGGTGACCGCGTTGACGATCTTGCTGGGCATGGTGCGGAAGAAGCTGTCGTTCTCCTGGCGGCCCTGGCGCCAGCCGCCCACCACGTCGAAGCCCTCCTCCACCTTGGCCACCAGCTTGGGGATCTCCTCGGGCGGGTTCTGCAGGTCGGCATCGAGGGTCACCACGATCTGCCCCTGCACCTCGGCGAAGGCGCCGAAGATGGCGCTGTGCTGGCCGTAGTTGCGGTTGAACTCCACGATCTTGATCCGGGGCTCGGTCTTGGCGAGGTCGATGAGCATGGACAGGCTGCGGTCCCGGCTGCCGTCATCCGTGAAGATGACCTCCCAGGGCCTGGCCGGATCGGTGAAGTGCTCCGCCATGACCCGGGACAGCCGCCCCCACAGCGTGGGGATATTCTCCTCCTCGTTGTAGATGGGGATGACGATGCTGAGGTAGGGGTCCATGGGCGCTCCGAAGGGTCCATTCTAGTAGGATCAACAGATCCCCGGAGTCCTCCCCATGTCCGAGCCCAAGATCCTGCTGGTGGAAGACGAGCTCAGCCTCGCCGAGGGCATCAAGCTCAACCTGGAGCTGGAAGGGCTCGCCTGCACCTGGATCCCCCGTGGGGACCAGGCCCTGAAGCAGATCCTGGCCGAGACCTACGACCTGGTGATCCTCGACGTGATGCTGCCCGGCATGGACGGCTTCACCATCTGCGAGAAGGTGCGCGAGGCCAAGAACTTCACGCCCATCCTCTTCCTCACGGCCAAGAACACCGACGATGACCGCGTCCACGGCTTCGAGACCGGGGCCGACGACTACCTGGGCAAGCCCTTCCAGGTGCGGGAGCTGCTGCTGCGGGTGAGGGCCATCCTGCGCCGCGAGTCCTGGTACAAGAGCCGCGAGATCAGCAGCCGGCAGCCCTTCGGCCCCTACTGGGTGGACTTCGACAATTTCTGCGGCGAGGGCCCCGGCGGCGCCTTCCAACTGGGCGTGAAGGAATCCATGATCCTGAAGCTGCTCATGGAGCGGCCGGGCCAGGTGGTGAGCCGCACCGACATCCTGGACAAGGTTTGGGGCGAGGACGCCTACCCCACCAGCCGCACCGTGGACAACTTCATCGTCCGCATCCGCCGCGTGATGGAGGACGACCCGCACCACCCGAAGTGGGTCCACACCATCCGCAGCGTGGGCTACCAGTTCGATCCCGAGGGGAAGCAGCGCAAGGGCGAGGAGTAGGCTTCATTGACAACCACAAGGTGTGAACCTTTGGAGATGTAGGCTCACAGGTGGTTGTCCATGCCCCACTGGCACCCAGTGGCATCCCAAGGAGACACCATGTCGCGCAACATCCAGCTGGCCGTCGTGTCTGCGGCCATGCTCGCCCTCGGCCCGGCTACCGCCAGCGCGGAGGAGCCGAGATTTGGCCTCCAGCTCCATGCCAGCCTCCCCAACGGAGACCTGAAGACCGCCGTCGACAACAAGCCCGGAGCAGGGCTGGGTGCCCATGTCACCTTCGACCTTGGCGGGGGCCATGTCCTCCGGCCGAGATTCGACGCGGTGTTCTTTCCCGAGGGCGCCTTCAACGGCTTCAAGACCAAGGCCCACGACCTCAGCCTGGGTGGTGACTATCTCTACTTTCCCGGTGGAAAGCCCGACGGCCTCTACCTGACCGCAGGCCTGGGACTCCACCGTTGGACCGTGGACACCACGACGCCGGCCGTGGGCTCGTCCCCGGCGACATCGGGAACCCAGTCCTCCTCTCGATTCGGGTACGCCGCGGGATTCGGATACAACTTCAACCGATCCGTGGGGACCGAGCTCCGCTTCGTCCGCACTCATTATGCCAATCAGACCGCCTGGGATCCCTCCGCCAATTCCCTGCAGGCCGGGGTGACCTACAGGTTCTGAACCGATTCCGGGGCCCCGGGAACAGACAGAAAACGGGGCGCGATGCGCCCCGTTTTCTGCATGGATCCGAACCTATTTGACGTCGATGTCGCGGCTGCAGCCCAGCTTCTCGAAGGCCGCGCACTGGTCGGCGGCGGTGGCGGGGGCGGGTCCCAGCTTCACCTCGGCGAGTTCGGTCCGCTTCTCTTCGCCCTTGGCGAACTTCGCGTCTCCGACGACGGGCACGAAGGCCGGCAGCAAGGCCAGTTCACCGACGGGGCCCTCGGGGCTCTTGGAAGCCGCGATGTCGCCGGCCCGGGCCAGCAGGGTGGCGCCGGGCGTGGCGCCCAGGCGGCGCAGATCCAGCCAGCCGAAGCCGGGATCGCGCAGCAGGTCCAGGTCGTCCTTGTCCAGCCAGGCCGCCAGGTCGTTCAGGGCCTTGGTCTGCACGGGGTCGGCCTTGCGGCGGGTCTTCTTCTCGCCGTTGATCTCGACTTCCTGCGGGGTGTCTTCGATCCAGGCCTTGGCCCGCTTCACCCACAGGGCGGTGATGGCCTTCTGCTCCGAGAAGCCCTCGGGGGCCTTGGGTCCCTTGGGAGCCTTGGCCTTCTTGCCCTTGGCGAGCGCCTCCGGCTCGGCCCAGCTGGGCGCGGCGGCGTCGACCTTGGGGTCGAGGAGCAGGCCCTTGATCTTGGCCAGCCGGGGTTCCAGGCCCTTGGGGCCGGTCTTGGCAGCGGCGCGGGCCGCGGCCTGCAGATCCTTCCAGGTGCCTTCGAGGAGGAGCTTCTTCCCCTCGGCATCGTAGAGGCCGTGGTTGGCGCGCAGCTTCCCGAGGTACGCCTCCGCCGCCGGCAGGACGGCCGAGGCCTTCTCGGGGATGTCGAGCTTGGCATTCACCAGCGCCTTGAGGGTCTCCCGCACCTCGATGGCCCGGGGGTGGCTGCGGTAGGTGCCCAGCTCATGGGCGGCCAGGGCGGCCCGGTGCAGGGTGTAGGCCAGCTTGCGCTGGGTGGGGCGGAGCTGGTCGAAGGGCTTGGCCGCGGGAACCTCGGGGTTCACCTCGGCGGGTTTCGCTTCGGGCGCGGGCACCTGGGCCGGGGCTGGCGGCGGTTCGGCGGGTGGCGTCTGGGCCAGGAGGCCCGAGGCTAGGATGAGGGCCATGGCCCAACGTCGCTGCATAAAGGACTCCTCGGTGAGGGTGCGGTGGAAGCCCCCATTATGCAGCAGGCGACAACCTCACGCCTCGACCGGAGTCTCTAGCAGTCGCTCAAGACTTTGCTTGAGCTGCTTTAGATCGAAGGGCTTACCCAGGTACGGCACCTGGCTTGCCTCCAGGAATTCGCGGGTCTTCGCGTCGAAGGCATCCCCGGTGGTGTAGAGGATCCGCTGCGTCATGACCGGCCGATGGGCCTTGAGCCACTCGAAGAGATCCATGCCCGATAGGCCCGGCATCCGGATGTCGGACACGATCACATCGAAGCTGCCGGATTCGAGGCTCTGGATGGCCTCGTCGCCCCGGGTGCTGGAGGCGACCTCCAGGCCCCAGGCGCCCAGGGCATCCACGAGGCACTCGAGAAGGAAGGCTTCGTCGTCCACCACGAGGGCGCGCGCCCCCTTGAGTCCCCTGGGCGCGGCCGCAGGCGCGGGGACCTGTGACGCCGGGGGCAGCACCACACTGGGCAGTTCGAGCAGGAAGGCGTTTCCCAGGCCCTCCTGACTGCGGGTGCTGAGACGGCCGCCGTGCTGCCGGACGATGATGTCGGCGATGGGCAGGCCCAGCGCCTCGGTGGTCGTGGCGTTGGCCGCGTCGAACAGCCCCGCCTGCTGGGCCTCGCCGAGGGCCGTGCCCGTGTCCTGGACCACCACCTGCAGGGCCTCGCCGCTGGTCCGGGTCGCCACCCGCAACCGCTTCATGGGGCTGAGCGCCATGGCCTGCAGGCCGTTCAGCAGGAGGTTGGTGAGCGCCTGCACCATGAGCCCGGGATCCACCGCGGTCATGGGCAGCGCGGGATCCAGGTTCAGCTCCAGGGAGACGCCCATCCGCTGGGCCTTGGCCTCCACCAGGGAGATCGACTCCTGCACCAGCAGGTTCAGCTGCGCCGGCAGGGGCCTGGCGCTGGGTGGATTGAGGACGGTCAGCAGGGGATGGAGCAGCGTCTGGATGGAGTCCACCGCCTTCACCAGCCGCGAGGCCTGCTCGGCCTGGTGGGGATCCATGGCCGATTCGGCGAGCAGCCGCGACTCCAGGAGCACGGGGGTGAGGCGGTTGGCCACTTCGTGGAACAGCGACGGAACCAGGCGGCCCAGGGCCTCGTGCTTCTGCGAGTGCACGAGCCGGTCCTCCAGGTCCTTCTGCTCGCTCATGTCGCGCACGAGGGCGGAGTAGGCCAGCACCCGGTCTTCGGTCCCGCGGACCGGCGCGTAGGTGATGTGGGCCGGAAACGCGAGGCCCCCCTTGCGGAGCCGCGTGGTGACCATGTCCCGGATCACCTGCCCGCGGCCGATCTGCTGCGCCACCTGGTCCAGCTCACCCAGCAGGTTGTCCGGCGTCAGCTGGGCCATGTTGCGCCCGACGATCTCGGGGCGGGAGTAGCCGAAGATGCGCTCCGCCGCCATGTTCCAGGTGAGGATCTTCCCGTCCGGGGAATACGAGATGACCGCCTCGCCGATGTTCTGCACGAGGCCTTCCAGATACTTCCGGGTCTTGAGGTTGTCCTGGTTCGCGCGATCCAGCTGGGTGTAGAGCTGGCTCAGCTCCTCATTCTTCTTCTCGAGCGTGTCCTTGGCCTGCTTCAGCTCGGAATAGAGCCGCGCCGTCTCCATGTTGGACTTGAGGGCGTCCTCCAGCAGTTCCTGCGCGTCGGCGACCTTGCCCGGAACCAGGTCCGCCACGCTGACGTTGCTGTGGCGCAGGACCGTGGACTCCACGGCGGGGGCCAGGGGCGCGTCCTGGGGCGGCGGGAGCTCCCGCATGCTGGAGCGCACGTTGGACTCGATGAGGTTCAGCATCTCGTCGAAGTCCTTGATCTTCTTGTCCAGGTGGTACTTCTTGAAGGTGTAGCCCACGGTCTCGCGGGTGATGGACAGGAAGGTGTCCAGCACGCCGTTGCCGCGGTTGGCCACGGATTCGAAGTAGGGCACGCTGCGGAAGTTCAGCCGGCGGTTCATGACGCCCACGGCCATGGCATCCGGAAGGTCGCGCTTGTTGTACTGGATGACGAAGGGGATCTGCTTGATGTTCAGGCGGTTGGCGTTGAGGTTGTGGTAGAGGTTCGACAGCGAGTCCACGTTGTCCTGCATCTTCTCTTCGCTGGAATCCGCCACGAAGACCACGCCATCGGCCCCGCCCAGCACCACGCGGCGGCTGGCGTCGTACTGCACCTGCCCCGGCACCGTGTAGATCTGCAGGTGGATGGCGTTGCCGTAGATGTAGCCCAGATTGATGGGCAGCAGGTCGAAGAAGAGGGTGCGGTCCTCCTGGGTGTTGACGGAGAACATTTCACCGCGCTGCTGGTCCGAGCACATGGCGTGCAGGGATTGCAGATTGGTCGTCTTTCCCGACAGGCCTGGCCCGTAATAGACCAGCTTGAGCAGGATCTCATTGGCACGGGTATTGAACTGAACCATGGGTTCGCCAGGAAAATAGTGGAATTCAGCCTACCACGGCGGGCCGTGGCACAAGGCGCCTCTCCGATTCAACGGCAAGCCCCGTGCTAGCATGACCTTTTCCACTTTTTGAGGTTCCCGACGCGATGACCGTCCCGACCCATGTCGCGATCATTATCTCGGTATGCCCTCCGGGCATACTCGAGGCCGCCCACGCGGACTTCCCTGGCACTTCGGGCCTTTAGGCACACGATGACCGTCCCGACCCATGTCGCAATCATTATGGACGGCAACGGCCGCTGGGCGGCCCAGCGGGGATGGCCCCGCATCAAGGGGCACAAGGCCGGAGTCCAGACCGTGGAGCGCATCCTCGAGGCGGCCTCCGAGGCCGGCATCCGGCACCTCAGCCTCTATGCCTTCTCCACCGAGAACTGGAAGCGCCCGGCCCAGGAGGTCGCGGCCCTCATGGCCCTGCTGCGCATGTACCTGCGCATGTTCGTCCACCAGTTGGCCCGGAAGGGCATCCGCTTCCACCACCTGGGCGCCACCGAGGGCATGCCCGTGGGCATCCTGGCGGACATGCGGACCCTGGAGGAGGCCACGGCCCAGAACACGGGCATGACCTTCCACCTGGCCGTGAACTACGGCTCGCGCCTGGAACTGGCCCAGGCCGCGCGACGCTGCGTGGAGGACGGTCTCCGTCCGGAAGCGATCGATGAAAACGCCCTGTCCGCCCGCCTCTGGACCGCCGGGGTGCCCGACGTGGATCTCCTCATCCGGACCAGCGGCGAGCACCGCATCTCCAACTTCCTGCTCTGGCAGTCCGCCTACGCGGAGCTCTACCTGACCGACCTCCTCTGGCCGGACTTCGGTCCCGCGGAACTGCAGGCAGCCCTTGAGGACTATGCCCAGCGCGAACGGCGCTTCGGGGGGATCTGATGGAACGGACCACGCCCAAGGTGGATACCAAGAACATGACTGTGCGCGTGACGACGGCCCTGGTCTTCGGCGTCTTCTTCTTCAGCCTCCTCTGGTTCGGGGATCAGCCCTGGGCACCCTGGACCTTCCTGGCGGTCATGGCGGGGGCCATCGTCATGGGCATGCGGGAGATGACGCTCATCGCCCGGGCCCGGGGCTTCAATCCCTCGCTCGTGGCGGGCGTGTTGGTGGCCTGGGGCTTCCTCGGCCACTTCTTCCTCTCCACCGGTCATCAGGATCCCCTGCCCCTCTGGCTGGTGCTCGGCTTCGGCGCCTTCATCATCCACTTCGGCGCCCTGTTCTTCGACGGGAAGCTGGAGGAGGCCCTGCCCAGCCAGGCCATCACCTGGCTCGGCGCCCTGTACCTGGGCCTGGGGCTGGGGCTCCAGCTGAAGCTCTTCACGCTCCAGGGCTCCCTGCCCAGGACCGGCAGCCGGCTGATCCTCTCCCTCTTCATCATCACGTGGTTCGGGGACACGGCCGCCTACTTCGTGGGCAGCTTCTTCGGCAAGCACAAGCTGGCTCCGCGGGTCAGCCCCAAGAAGAGCTGGGAGGGCGCCTTCGGCAACCTGGGGGGCAACCTGCTCGGTGCCTTCCTCATGCAGGTCACCGTCTGTCCCGAGTGGACCGCCGTGGACATCGTGGCCCTGGCCCTGCTGCTGGGTACCGTGGGGCAGCTGGGCGACCTGGTCGAGAGCACCTGGAAGCGCAGTGCCGGCGTGAAGGATTCCAATGCCGGCGGCGTGTCCATCCCCGGCCACGGCGGCATGCTCGACCGCGTGGACAGCCTGGTCTTCGCCGCCCCGGCGCTCTACGCCTACCTGCACTTCGTCAAGGGATTCAACTAGGTGCGATCCCTCGCCCTCCTCGGCTCCACCGGGAGCATCGGCACCTCCACCCTGGACGTGGTGCTGGCCCACCCGGAACGGCTGTCGGTGGTGGCCCTGGCGGCGGGTCGGAACCGGGACCTGCTGAAGGCGCAGTGCGAGGCCTTCCGGCCCCGCTGCGTCTCGGTGGGCACGCGGGAGGACGCCCACTGGCTGCGGTCCGTCCTGCCCTACCAGCCTGACCTCCACTGGGGGGCCGAGGGGCTCCTGGCCTGCGCCCTCCACGCGGATGCCGACACCGTGGTGGCCGCCGTGGTGGGCAGCGCCGGGCTGGCCAGCACCGAAGCCGCCCTGCGGGCCGGGCGCCGGGTCTGCGTGGCCAACAAGGAATCGCTGGTGGTGGGGGGGGCCCTCATGCACGAGGCCGCCCTGGCCGGAGGAGGGGAGCTGCTGCCCGTGGACAGCGAGCACGCCGCCCTGCACCAGCTGCTGGCGGACCGGGATCCCGCCACCATCCGGGAGGTGCGCATCACCGCCAGCGGCGGGCCCTTCCGCGACTGGCCCCTGGCGCGCATCCAGGAGGCCACGGTGGCCCAGGCCCTGAACCATCCCACCTGGAAGATGGGCCCTAAGATCACCATCGACAGCGCCACCCTCATGAACAAGGGGCTGGAGGTCATCGAGGCCTCGGTGCTCTTCGGCCTCCACGCCGATCAGGTGGCGGTCACCGTGCATCCCCAGAGCCAGGTCCACGCCATGGTCGGCTTCCACGACGGCAGCTACCAGCTGCAGGTCTGCGCCAACGACATGAAGGTGCCCATCCAGTACTGCCTCCTCTACCCGGAGAAGCAGCCGGGCCCCGTGGCCCCCTATGCCTGGGACGGGGCCCGCGCCTGGACCTTCGAGCCCCCGGACCTGGATCGCTTCCCCTGTCTGGGCCTGGCCTTCGAGGCCCTCCGGGCGGGAGGCACGGCCCCGGCCCTCCTGAATGCCGCCAATGAGGTGGCAGTCGCCGCTTTCCTCCAAGGGCGGCTCCGATTCTGGGACATCCAGGCCTGCAACCGCGAGACCCTCGCCCGGATTCCCGTCGTTCCGGCAGGGTCCCTGGAAGAAGTGCTGGGTGCGGACGGGGCCGCAAGGCGTCATGCTGAAGGTTGGGTCCAAGCCCGGACCTGATCCTTCCGGATGTCCATGCGCCGTCTCCCTTTTCCCTTTTCGTTCTGCGTGGCGTTGGCGGCAGTGTCCGTCTTCGCGCTCAAGGTGCCCGGGGCGGGCTTCTGGGGCCCCGTGCTCATGCTGGGCGGCCTCGTCTTCCTGCATGAGGGCGGCCACTTCCTGGCCGCCAAGTACATGGGCATGCCCGTGGAGGTCTTCTCCCTGGGCTTCGGCCCCCGCCTCCTGGGCTTCAAGTGGCGGGAGACCGACGTGCGCCTCTCGGCCCTGCCCCTGGGCGGCTACGTGAAGCTGGCCGGCTTCAACCCCGAGGAGCCCGGCGCCGACGATCCCTACGGCTTCCTCAAGCAGCCCTACGGCAAGCGGATGCTCTTCTACAGCGGCGGCATCCTCGCCAACCTGGCCACCACCCTGGTGCTCTTCACCTTCGTGGGGGCCGACCAGGCCCGGGTCACCAAGCGCCAGGAATCCTGGACGGTCATCGAGGTCGTGTCCGGCGGTGCCGCCGACCAGGGCGGCTTGAAGGTCGGCGACGAGCTGCGCGGCATCGGCGACCTGCATTTCCCCGGCGCCGAGTGGGATGCGGCGGTGGCCGTCATCCAGGCCCATGCCGGCCAGCCCCTGCCCTTCCACCTGACCCGGGAGGGCAAGCCCCTGGAGCTGGCCCTCGTCCCCCGCCTCGACGGCGGGAAGGGCCGCCTGGGCTTCATGCCCCTGCCCCTGCCCATGCCCCTGGAGCGCCGTGCCTACCGGGCCGGCGACTTCCTGGAGGGCGGCGGCTACGCCCTGAGCACCTCCTGGCGCCTCAGCGGCCAGGTCTTCGGCTTCCTGAAGAAGCTCGTCACCTTCCAGGCCCGAAGCGCCGAGGTGGCCGGCCCCATCGGCATCATCCGCCAGGGCAGCCGGGCCGCCAAGGCCTCCCTCATGGACTTCCTCTTCATGTGCGGCGCCATCAGCCTGCAGCTGGCCCTGCTCAATGCGCTGCCCATCCCCGCCCTGGACGGCGGCCACATGGCCCTTCTCACCTTCGAGAAGCTGCGCCGCAAGGACCTCACCATCGAGCTCAAGGAGAAGATCCTCACCGGCGGCTTCCTCCTGCTGGCCTCCCTCATGGCCCTGGTGATCGTCCTGGACCTGCTGAAGCTCCGGAAGTAGGCCGCCCTCAGGCCCTCGGGAAATAGACCCGGAAGGTGGCACCCTTCCCGGGCTCGCTCTCCACCTGGATGGCCCCGTGGTTCTGCTTCACGATGCCGTGCACCGTGGCGAGGCCCAGCCCCGTCCCCCGGCCGGCGGGCTTGGTGGTGAAGAAGGGCTCGAAGATCCGCTCCACCAGCTCCGGCGCCAGGCCGCAGCCGCTGTCCGCGACGCTCAGGCAGACATGGTCCCCCGGTTGGATCCCCGGCAGGATGGCGCAGTCGGCGTCGTCCAGGGTGCGGTTGGCCGTGGCCACCTCGATGCGCCCCCGGCCCGCGATGGCATCCCGGGCGTTCACCACGAGATTGGTCAGCACCTGGTCCAGCTGGGTGGGGTCCATCCGGACCTCCCAGAGGGAGGGCGCCACGGTCCACACCAGCCGGATCTCGGGACCCACCAGCCGCCCCAGCACCCCCTGCATGCCCGCCACGGAGAGGTTCAGGTCCAGCAGGCAGGGCTCCACCGGCTGCCGGCGTGCGAAGGCCAGGAGCTGGCGGGTGAGGTTCGCCGAGTGGCGGGAGGCCCGCTGGATCTCCTCCAGGTACTTCCGCTCCGGCTGGACCTGGGGCATCTGGTAGAGGGCCAGGTCGGCGTTGGCCAGGATGACGCCCAGCATGTTGTTGTAGTCGTGGGCGACGCTGCCCGCGAAGCGGCCCACCAACTCCATCTTCTGGGCCTGCTGCAGCTGGGCCTCGAGGCGGGCCTGCTCGGCGACCATGCGGTGGTGCTCGGTGATGTCCCGGCCGATGCCAAGTACGCCGGTGAGCCGGCCCTCCGCGTCGTACATGGGCGTCTTGAGGGTCTCCAGCAGGATCTCCTGGCCGGTCTCCGCCAGGGTGACCCACTCCTCGTTCACTCGCGTCTCCCCCGCGGCGATGACGTCCCGGTCCTTCTGGCGGAAGAAGTCGGCCAGCTCCCGGGAGACGAAGTCATGGTCCGTCTTGCCGAGGATGTCGGCCTCCTTCGCCCCGAAGAAGCGCTCGAAGGCCCGGTTGCAGCCCAGGTACACGCCCTCGGGGTCCTTCAGCCAGACCAGGTCGGGGATGGCGCGGAGCAGGGACTGGAGCCGGGCCTCGCGGCTGGCCACCTTGTCCACCAGGCGCCGGACCATGACGAAGAGCATGATCGCGGTCACGGCCACGAAGAACCAGCCCTTCAGGATGCTCACCAGGGTCATGGTGGCCGGGTCCTGGATCAGGGCCTCCACCACGCGGTCCGACAGGAGGATCCATAGCCCGGAGAACCCGGCATAGAGGAGCACCACCCGGAACGCCCCGGCGGTGCTGGAGGCGCCGCCCTTCGAATGGATCTGGATCGGTTCGGACATGGGGCGCGCGGCTCCTGCGAAGATCCTACGCCCCATGGCGTGCCTTAAGGCACCCTCAGAGCCCCAGCAGCTCCTTGATCCTGGGCGTGACGCTGCGGCTGACCTCCAGGTCCAGCCCCTCCGCCACCCGCACCGAGGCCCGGCCGCCCTCCAGGGGGCGCAGGCCCAGCACGGCCTCGGGCCGCAGGAGCAGGTGCCGCTGGATGCGCAGCAGTCCCGCCCCGGGGAAGGCACCCTCCACCTCGGCCAGGGTGGTCCAGGAGGTGCGGTGGCGGCTGCCGCCAGCCCAGGCCCAGACCACCTCCTCCTCCACCTCGAAGTGGGTGGTGCGTTTCAGGTCCAGGAAGACATGACCCTCCCCGGCCTTCACCGGGAAGCGCTGGGGGAGGGCCGCCGGGGCCTCGCCGCGCCGCAGGCCCCCCTCCCGCAGCCGGGCCAGGGTCTTGGCCAGCCGTTCGGCGGAGATGGGCTTCATGATGTAGTCCACGGCCGCGGCTTCGAAGGCCCGGACCGCGTGCTCCGAGTGGGCCGTGACGAAGACCACCGGCGGGCAGTGGCGGCAGTCCCCCAGCTCGGCGGCCACCTCGAGGCCCGTGGCCCCGGGCATCTGGATGTCCAGGAACAGCGCGTCCACCTCGCGGGGCTCCTGCAGCCAGGCCAGCACCGAGGGGCCGTCCGCCAGCTCCGCCCTCACGTCGCAGCCGGCCTCCCGCAGCAGCCGCGCCAGCCGCGCCCGCGCCAGGGGCTCATCATCGGCCAGGGCCACCCGCAGGCTCTTCATCGGCGCATCTCCAGGCTGGGCAGTTCGACGGTCGCCACCGTGCGGGGGCCCTCACTGCGCAGGTGGAGGGCGGCGCCCGCACCGTAGGCCAGGCGCAGCCTCGCCTCCAGGTTCGACAGGCCCACACCCGCTCCCGGCACCAGGCCCAGGGCGCGGCCCGTATTCGAGACCCGCAGGACCAGTCCCCCGTTGTGGCGGCGCATGGAGATCTCCAGCGTGCCGCCCTCGGGATGGGGGGCGATGCCGTGCTTCAGGGCGTTCTCCACCAGGGGCTGGATGAGGAAGGGCGGGGCCTCAGCCTGGTCGAGCCCCGCGTCCCAGTCCCATTGCACCCGCAGCCGCTCCCCGAGCCGCAGCCCCTCCACGGCCAGGAAACGCTGCACCAGGGCCCGCTCCTCGGCCAGGGGGGCCCGGGCCCGGTCGCCGTGGCGCAGCAGGGCCCGGTACAGCTCGGACAGGTCGAGGATGCCCTGCTCGGCGGCCCCCGGATCCTGGCGCACCAGCTCGGCCAGGCCGTTGAGGGAATTGAACAGGACATGGGGGCTCAGCTGGCCGCGCAGGAGCACCCACTGGGCCTCCTCCAGCCGGGTTTCGGCGGCGGCCTTCTCCTCCTCCGAGATGACCGAGAAGGAGATGATCGCGCCCAGGATGGTCATCATGGGCCCGCCCACCAGGAGGTTGAGGCCCAGGACGGATTGGAAACTCACCTTGTGACCCTGGGCCATGCCCAGGGCCTCGGCCTTCAGGCTGGCGTTGCGCACCAGGAACCAGCTGATGGCCACCAGCAGGAAGATCACCAGGGCGTTGAAGACGAGCGCCTGGAGCAGGCCGCGCCCGAAGGCCGGGCGGGACCGGTCGTCGCCGCTCCAGCGCCAGGGCAGGGGCGCCAGGAAGCCGTAGGAAAAGGACACCAGGAAGGGCATGAGCAGGGCGTTCGCCAGAGCCCCCGGCTGGCGCATCTGCACGGCGGCCGGCACCACCAGGAACTGCAGGGCCGTGAAGAGGGCGGCGAAGATCAGCACGATGGCCCAGGGCGTCCGCTTCCGCAGGCGCGCCCGGAAGTGCTGCTGGAGGGCACCGATTCGCATGGTCTCCAGCATGCCCGAGGCTTGGCCTTCCGGGGCGGGGGTCGCCGGACGGCCCCTCCGGACCGCCCATCCGGCGGGCCGGACCGGTGGTCCGCCCTGGAACGGCGGAGCCGCCGCCGGCACCCAAGGAAGCGCCCCGGAGTCCCCATGCGCCCCGTTCTCTCCCTCGCCCTGCTCAGCGTCCTCTCTCTGCCCGCCGCCGAAAGGAAGGCCCCCATGTCCCTGCACGACATCTCCCTCAACACCCTGGACGGCAAGCCCCAGTCCCTGGCCGCCTACAAGGGCAAGGTCGTCCTCGCCGTGAACGTGGCCAGCGAGTGCGGCTACACCCCCCAGTACGCCGGGCTGCAGAAGCTCTACCTGGAGCAGAAGGAGCGCGGCCTGGTGGTGCTGGGCTTCCCCTGCAACCAGTTCGGCGGGCAGGAGCCAGGCAGCGCCGCCCAGATCGAAAGCTTCTGCCAGAAGAACTACGGCGTGACCTTCCCACTCTTCGAGAAGCTCGAGGTGAAGGGCGCGAACCAAGCGCCCCTCTACCAGTTCCTCACCGCCAAACACGGCGAGCCCGCCTGGAACTTCCACAAGTACCTGGTGGGAAAGGACGGCCAGGTGATCCAGGCCTTCAGCAGCAAGGTGGCCCCGGACAGCGCCGAGCTGAAGGCCGCCATCGAGGCCGCGCTCAAGTAGCCTTCCCGAGCGGGTCGTACCGCTACCATGACGCCATGCGCGATCCGGAAGCCCTGCGGGACCAGCACAAGCGGCGCCTGGCCTGGATGCCCTGGCTCTACTTCGCGCTCAAGGCCCGGCACCGCGCCTGGGCCGAACCCTGGCAGGCCGAGGTGCAGGCGCGGCTCCTGGCCCAGGAGACCGTCCAGCTCGGGGCGGGCTGCTTCATCGCGCCCGATGCGGCCATCTTCGGCGAGCCGGGGCGGGCCGTGGTGATCGGTGACCGCTGCGCCATCGCCGCGCAGGCCTTCCTGCACGGACCGATCCTGTTGGGGAACGACGTGAGTGTGAACGCCGGGGCCCGGCTGGACGGCGGCCGCAAGGGCCTCGCCGTCGGCGACGGCACCCGCATCGCCAGCGGCGCGGCCATCTATGCCTTCGACCACGGCCTGAAGCCCGACCGCGACATCAAGGACCAGCCGGTGCGCTCCCGCGGCATCCGGCTTGGCCGGGATGTCTGGATCGGCGCCAACGCCGGCATCACGGACGGCGTCAGCATCGGCGACCACGCGGTGGTGGCCATGGGCGCCGTGGTGACGAAGGACGTGCCGGACTGGGCCATCGTGGCCGGCGTGCCCGCGGTGATGGTGGGCGACCGGCGGGAGCGTTAAGCGACTTGAGGGCGCCTCTTGCCACAGGGTGGCGCCGCTGCGTTGCAGTTCGCGTCCGCTCCCGTTTGGCCGACGATCCAAATTGCTGTTTTCGTTGATGTTTTAACCTTGGCACGGCTCGTGAAATCCAAGGTGCATGGGGCCAGCACCCTCCCGCCCCATGTAGGAGGTCCCATGCGAAGCCTGGTCCTGCTTGCCCTCGCGGTCCTTGCGACCCTGCCCCTTTCCGCCCACGAGCACGGGCGTGGCCCCCGCCGGGTCGTGGTGGTCGAGCGCCCCTATTGCGCGCCCTATCCCCGCTGGGAGGCCCGGCACTGGGACGACCGGCGCTGGGAGGATCGGGACGAGCGCTGGGAGCGCCGCCGCGCCTACGGTCGCTACGACTGCGACGACGACCGCATCGTGCTCGGCCTGCCCCTGCCCAGGCCCCTGCTGCCCCCGCTTCGCGGCCAGGTGGTCATCCGCCTCCGCTAAGAGTGCCCTTCGACAGTCCCTGTCCAACCCCTGGCTGGACACTGGATCGAGGCCAGGCTGCCGGACCCACGAATTTTTCGCCTCGGGCCTTGACAAAGGCGAATTAAAAACGAATACTGGGTAAACGGGACAGATGGAGCCCCCATGCGGACCCCTTCACGCAGATTTGGTTACAAGTTCAGCGGCTACTTCATGGAATACGGCCCCATCGAGGCCGAGAGCCTGGATGCAGCCAAGGCCGAGATCCGGCAGCGCCTGAGCGTGACCCGCCTGCCCCTGGGGCTCCAGGTCTGGGACCTGGCCGAGCGCCCCCTCACCCGCTGGCGCGTGGACGCCGCCAGCTAGAGGCCTGGGCCAGCCACCCTATTCCCCGTGGGCCTTCCACCAGGTCTTGCCTTCGGCCACGTCCTGGGCGATCTGGACTCTCAGCTCATCGACCGAACCGAACTTCACCTCGCCGCGGATGCGGTGCAGGAACCGCACGGTCAGACGGGTGCCGTAGAGGTCGCCATCAAAGCCGGGCAGGTGGGTCTCCACCGTGAGGCGGCGGCCCTCGAAGGTGGGCTTTTCGCCCACGTTCGTGAGCCCCAGGCGCACACCGCCCTGGTGGGGAAGGAGCACCTCGGTGACGTAGACGCCGAAGGCCGGCAGCTGCTCCTGCTCCCAGGCCAGGTTCGCCGTGGGGAAGCCCAGGTGGCGGCCGCGCCGGTCGCCCTCCACCACCACGCCGGTGAGGGCGTAGGGATGGCCCAGCAGGGCCGCCGCCGCCTCCGCGTCACCCGCGTCCAGAGCCTCGCGGATGCGCGTGCTGGACAGGCGGCCGCCATCCGGCGCCCGCAGGGCCAGGGTGCGCACCTCGCAGCCATGGGCCGCGCCCCAGGCCTCAAGGGTCTCCACGCTGCCGCTGCGGTCCCGGCCGAACTGGAAGGCGCGGCCCACGTGCAGCTCCACTGGCGCAAGGATGCCCTGGAGCCGATCCAGGAAGGCCTCGGGGCTCAGCTCGGAGAAGGCCCGGCTGAAGGGGATCACCCAGGCCAGGTCCATGCCCGCCGCCTCGAAGGCCGCCAGCCGCTGCTCGAGGGTCATGAGCAGCTTCGGCTTGCGCTCGGGCGCCACCACCAGGGTGGGGTGCGGGTCGAAGGTCACCACGGCGGCGCGCTGACCCAGCAGCCGGGCCCGGCCCGCCGCGATCTGCAGCAGTTCCCGGTGCCCCGCATGGACGCCATCGAAGGTGCCCAGGGTCACGACGAAGGGGCCCGAGGCCGGGGCGGTTTCCAGATCGTGGCGCCAGACTTCCATCACTCCGCCCCGTCCTGCTCGGCGGGCCAGGCCAGGCTGGCCACGACGCTGCCCGCCAGCACCGCCGCGATGACCAGGAGGCTGATCTGCACCGGGATGTGCACCCACTGGGCGATGCACATCTTCACACCCACGAAGGCCAGCACCACGGCCAGCCCCGTCTTCAGCCGGTGGAAGCGGTCCATCATCTTGGCCAGCAGGAAGTAGAGGCTGCGCAGACCCAGGATCGCGAAGATGTTCGAGGTGTAGACCACGAAGGGATCGCGGCTCACGGCCAGCACCGCGGGGATGGAGTCCACGGCGAAGACCAGGTCCGTCACCTCGATGGTGATGAGCACCAGCAGCATGGGCGTGGCGAGGCGACGGCCCTCCCGCAGCACCCAGAAGCGCTCGTGGCCCCCGGTCTCGTCGTAGGGCACCAGGCGGCGGAAGGCCCGCACCAGCGGGTACTGCGTGGGATCCGAATCCTCCTCGGCCACCAGCAGCATCTTCAGCCCGGTGTAGACCAGGAAGCCGCCGAAGACATACATCATCCACTCGAAGCGGTTCAGCAGGGCCGTGCCCGCCAGGATCATCCCCGCCCGCATGATCAGCGCGCCCAGCACGCCCCAGAACAGCACCCGGTGCTGGTGGCGGAGGTCCACCTGGAAGCTGCGGAAGACCAGCACGAACACGAAGAGGTTGTCCACGCTGAGGGACTTCTCCAGCACGTAGCCCGTGAACCACTCCAGGCCCTTCTGCGTGCCCTCGGCCTGCCAGATGAGGCCGTTGAAGATCAGCGCCAGGGTGATCCAGACGGCGCTCCAGATGCCCGCCTCGCGCACGGAGGGGGCGTGGATCCGGCGGTTGAACACCCCCAGGTCCAGGGCCAGCATCAGGAACACGAAGGCGTGGAAGCCGACCCACGCCCACCAGGGCGCAGCTTGGAGCAGGGCGTCGACCAAGGATCCTCCAGACTCCCCAGCTTACCTGGGTTGGCCAGGGGCCTGCCGGGTACGACGGAAGGGGCCCCGCGGGGCCCCCTCCGTCACCTGGACACCGTCCTACTTGCGGGTCTGGGCGTCGTGCTTCTCGCGCTTGATGCGGCGGCTCTCGCGGTTCTGCTCGCCCTCGATCTTGGCGGCTTCCTTCTTCGTGATCTTGCCGTCGGCCTCGGCCTTGGCGATGTCCTTGTTGATCTTCCCCTCCTGGCGCTCCAGGCGGGCGGTCTCCTTGGGCGTCAGCGAGCCGTTGGCCACGCCCTTGGCGATGCGCTGCTGCTGCTTCTCGGCGCGCTTCTCGGCGCGGGCTTCGCGCTTGGGGGTGGTGGTCTGGGTGCCCGGCTGGGGCGCCTGGGCGAAGAGGGAGGCGCCCGCGACGAGGGAACCGATCAGGGCGGCGGAGAGACGGCGGAGGTTCATGGCAGATCCTTTTGGGTGGGGGGCGACGGCCCCGCTGGTGTTCATTTCACGGCCCGTGCCAAGTGGGCATCTCTTCTGACCCCAAGGCATCGGAATTGGTTGAAGCGCCCCCGCGTGGATCCTTGCCCCATCCTCCGCCCGGCGATGTCGCAGCCTGCCTCACCACGGCCCAACACGGAGCCGGGGGAATCCCTCATCATGTCCCCATGAGCCTGCCCCGCTTCTTCCTGGCGCCGCTGCCCGCCGCCGAGAACGCCCTCGTACCCCTGGACGCCGAGGCGGCCCGCCACCTCAAGGCCCTGCGCCTGAAGCCCGGCGCCGCCCTGGAGCTGGTGCTGGGCGCCCAGGCCTGGACGGCGGACCTGGCCGAGCTGGACCGGGGCCGGGCCGTGGCGCGCCTGGTGGCGCCCCTGCAGGAGGACCGGGAGCCCCCCGTGGCCCTCCAGGCCTGCCTGCCCCTGCCCGCGCAGCTGAGCCTCTTCGACGAGTGGTTGCCGCCCCTGGTGGAGCTGGGGGTCACGCTCATCCAGCCCGTGGTCTACCAGCGCAGCGAGTTCGACGCCACCAAGACCGCCGCGCGCATGGAGCGGTGGGCGCGCCTCATCCAGTCCGCCTGCGAGCAGAGCCACCGCAGCCGCCTGCCGGAGCTGCGGCCCCCCATGCCCTTCGCGGCCCTGCCGACCTGGGAGGCACCCCAGAAGTGGGTGGCCTACGAGCTGGCCACGGGCCAGGCCAATCCCCCCTGGCGGTCCGAGCCCCTGGCCTTCACCAGCGGCCCCGAGGGCGGCATCACGGACGGGGAGTTCGCGGCCCTGCGCGCCGCCGGCTGGCAGCCCGTGAGCCTGGGCCGCAGCATCCTCCGCGCGGTCACCGCCCCCGTGGCCCTGTTGGGCGCCGTGCAGTACCAGCTGGGCGGGGGCCGTCCCGCCTAGGGCGCCTTCGGTGCCGGAAAAATCATGGTGGGAGGATGGCGGCCGATGACCTACCTGATCCGTCCCCGCGAAGCTGCTGTCGCCCGGGCGCCCCGGGAGGACCCGCCATGAAACGCCGAACGCTGCTCTGCACCCCCTTCCTGCTGGCCGCCCCCCTGGTGGCCGGCGACTACGACGCCCTGGCCCGGACCCTCCGCCAGGCCTGGCCCCAGTGCGGCACCGTGGCCCTGGTCTGCGACACCGCCGGCAGCAAGGGGGTCATCGAGGCCATCACCGGGGCCATGGCGGGCATGAAGGTCATCGTGATGGACGTGAAGGGCCAGCAGGACATCGGCAAGGCCGTGGCCACGCTGACCGGGCGCCACCCCGATGCGGTGGTGCTGGTGGCTGGGGACAAGGTGGCCGGGGACGGCAGCAGCGCCGCCGCCTTCCTCATCCAGCGCCTGGGCGCCGCCAAGATCCCCACCGTGGGCACCACCGAACAGGCCGTCAAGCAGGGCGCCGTCTTCGCCGTGGGGCCCGGCACCGGTGGCAAGGTCCTCGGCAACGCCAAGGCGGCCGGCGTGGCCGGCGTCAGCCTTCCGGCCGGAGCCCTTTCCAACTAAGGTCCGGGACAGACCACCCCCTGGAGGCTCCGGGGCGGGGGTCCCCCATCGGGAGTGGTCTGCGGATTGGGGTTGGAAAGATGCCTTTTCCACCCTGTTCGGTCAAGACCCCCCGGGAGGGGTCGATGAGTCCTCCATGTGCCCGGTCCGGCGTGTGCCCGGATGGCCCCAAGGAGATCGAACCATGAAGCTTGTGACCCTTCTGTCCGCCGCCGCCCTGATGACCACCACCCTGGCCGCCGGCGAGTACGACGCCCTCGGCAAGGCCGTGCGCAGCGCCTGGCCCTCGGTCGCCACCGTGGCCGTGGTCTGCGATTCCGCCAACCACAAGGGCGCCATCGATGCCATCGCCGGCGCCATGCCCGGCATGAAGCTCATCGTGGTGGACGTGAAGGGCCAGCAGGACATGGGCAAGGCCCTCAGCACCCTGGGCAGCCGCCACCCCGATGCCGTGGTGCTCGTGGCCGGCGACAAGGTGGCCGGCGATGGCACCGGCGGCGCCGCCTTCCTCATCCAGCGCATGGCCGCCGCCAAGGTCCCCACCGTGGCCACCACCGAGGCCGCCGTCCGCCAGGGCGCCGTGCTGGGCCTGGGCGCGGGCACCGGTGGCAAGCTGCTGGCCAACGCCAAGGTGGCCGGCGTGGCGGGCGTCACCATTCCCGCCAGCGCCAGCCAGATCTGATCACACCACAACACACGAGGTATGCTGAAGGCTCCCCCGGGAGCCTTCATGCGTTTTCTGCTGCCCATCCTGGCCGCCACCAGCCTGCTCGCCCAGACGGCCCACCCGGCGCCCAAGGTGCAGGAGGGGCCCCTGCGCGCCCACCTGGCCTTCCTGGCCGATGACCTGCTGGAGGGCCGGGGCACGGGCCAGCGCGGCGCCGAGCTCACGGTGCGCTACCTGGAGACCCAGCTGCAGAGCCTGGGCCTGCGGCCGGGGAACGGCGCATCCTACCGCCAGCCGGTGTCCCTGCTGGGCCTGAAGGCCCTGCCCGGGCGCAGCACGCTGAGCTTCCTGGGTGGCGGCGCCTGCGCCACGCCGACCTTCGGCAGCGAGATCGTCTTCGGTTCCGGCGTGGCCCAGGCCGAGCAGACCTTCGACGCGCCCGTGGTGTTCGCGGGCTTCGGCATCGACGCGCCCGAGTGGCGCTGGGACGACTACAAGGGCCTGGACCTGCGGGGCAAGGTGCTGCTCATGCTGGTGAACGAGCCCGCCCCCACCGCCGAGGAGCCGGGCCTCTTCGATGGCGCCAACCTGAGCGCCTACGGTCGCTGGACGAAGAAGTTCGAGATGGCCGCGCAGCACGGCGCCCTGGGCGTCCTGCTGGTCCACACCCCGGCTTCGGCCACCTACGGCTGGACCGTGGTGCGGCCCAGCTGGGAGGCGGAGCGCTTCTCCCTCGCCCAGGGCCCCCGCGGCACCGGGCTGCAGGGCTGGGTCACGGAGGAGGTGGCGAAGGCCCTGGCGAAGCAGGGCGGCCAGGACCTGGACGCCCTGCGGGCCCAGGCCCAGCGCCGCGACTTCCGGCCCCTGGCCCTGGACCTGCGCCTGCAGGGCACGCTGCGCAGCGAGGTCCGCACCGTGGCGCAGTTCAACGTGGCGGGCGTGGTGCCGGGCACCGATCCCGTCCTGAAAGAGGAACTGGTGGTCTACAGCGCCCACTGGGACCACCTGGGCAAGGGCCCGGGCCTGGCCGTGGACACCCACGCGCCCGCCGTGCCCGGCCACGAAGCCGACACCATCTACAACGGGGCCATCGACAACGCCTCGGGCTGCGCGGCCCTGCTGGCCATGGCCCAGGCGGCCCGCCACGCCCCCGCCAAGCGCAGCCAGATGTTCCTGTTCGTGTGCGCCGAGGAGCAGGGCCTGCTGGGCTCCCGGGCCTACGCCGAGGCGCCCCTCTGGCCCCTGGCGAAGACCGCCGCGGATCTCAACCTGGACAGCCTCAACTTCGTGGCCCCCACCCGGGATATCGGCCTGCCCTTCCGCGAGCGCAGCACCCTGGGCGAGGTGGCCGAGGCCGTGGCCAGGGCCTCGAACCTGACGGTGGCCCCCACCCATCCCGACACCGGCGGGGGCTACTTCCGCTCGGACCACTACAGCTTCGTGCAGGCCGGCGTGCCCGCCCTTTCCGTGGGCGGCGGCCGCGACTTCCTGGGCGCCGACCCGGCCGCCCTCAAGGCCAAGGCTTCCGCCTACGGCAAGCGCTACCACCAGGTCACGGACGAGTACGACCCCGCCTGGGACCTGCGCGGCATGGTGCAGCAGGCCCAGTTCACCTTCGACCTCGGCCAGGCCGTGGCCAACGCCCCCACCAGGCCCACCTTCAAGACCGTCAAATAGGGCCGTGGCGCTGGTCACAGGGCCGAACAAGCGCCAGCCACGGGCTGGTAGGCTGGGCGCGCGTGATCCCGAATCCCGCTCCCGACCGCGCGCCCAGTCGGGGAACCATTTCCAATCAACCCTCTCCCAACTTAGACGACAAATCCCCTCCCGAACCCTGTCGTCTAATACTAGTTAGGCATCCCTACTGAGGCAAAAATGACCAACGATGTTCAGCATTTGAAGCTTTTGACGATTTTCCATTATGTAATGGCAGGGCTCACTTGCCTACTTTCATCGTTTTTCTTGTTTCACGCCTTTATCGGTTGGTCGGTGATGCACGGAACCGGACCATTCCGTGAAGCCGCCAAAAGCGCCCCTCCACCCGGTTTTGGAATCATGTTTTTCGCCGTCGGAGTACTTGCCGTTTGTCTCGGCTGGCTGTTCGGAGCCTCAATTGCATATGCTGGCTATTCGATCGCGAAACGGAAGCATTACCTTTTCTGCCTCATAATCGCCGGATTGATGTGCGGGTTGTGCAACCCAATCGGAACGGTCCTCGGGGTCTGCACATTCGTCATTCTGCTCCGGCCCTCCGTAAAGGAAATATTCCAACAAGACACTGTACCCACGGAATGAAACTATCGTCGGTGCCTGGCTGCCTAACCCTCCGCTCAAGTCGGACCCCGCCTGCATTGCCTTCCGCTCTCTGCCACCTTCTTAATTCCTCGGCTTCGCTCGCTGGCTCGGTGCGGGTGCGACCACGGAGCTTCCTCCCCTAGGGGCCCGATATGAGCGCGATGAGCTTTGGCGTCCTGGTCTTCAATCAAGTTGAGGAGCTCGACTTCGTGGGCCCCTGGGAAATGCTCCGGATGTGGAGCAAGCTTGCCGACGGTCCCGACACCTGCCTCATCGTGAGCCAGTCTCTCGATGCGGTCGTTTGTGCGAAGGGGCTGTCCATCAACCCCCACACCTCCTTCGCCGACTGCCCAGCGCTCGACTACTTGCTCATCCCCGGGGGTCAAGGCACGCGGCACGAGGTGAACAACCCCGTGCTCATTGATTTCGTCGCGACTCAAGCAAAGAGCTGCAAGGCCGTGCTGTCCGTCTGCACGGGCTCGTTCCTGCTGCACGCGGCCGGTCTGCTATCCGGCAAGACGGCCACCACTCACTGGGGTTCGCTGGACCGCCTGCGGGCACTCGGAGACGTCTCGGTCGTGGAGCAGCGGTACGTCCAAGACGGCAGCGTTTGGTCGTCCGCAGGCGTGTCGGCGGGCACGGATCTCATGCTTGCCTTTATTGCGAGCGTCGCCGGGGAAGAGGCCGCCGGTAAAGTCCAGTCTGGCGCAGAATACTATCCATCCTCAGTTCGGTACGGCGGCTTTGAAAACCAGGCTCACGCACCCGCATACCTCCGCGGCACCTGACCCGCCGCTCAGGCCGGGCCCCAGCCGGCTCATTCTGCGCTGGGCAGACGGCACACACCCCTTGATGTCGAGACCTTGGTGTTGGCACCCCAGATCACGGAGGCTCCCATGAGACAGCTCAAGATCATCGAACACATCTCGCTGGACGGCGTGATCCAGCATTCGGCCGATGGTGGTGATTTCCCCTACAGCGACTGGACCGCGCCCTATCGGACCCCCGCTGGCCGGGAAGCCGTCACGGCCGCCCATGGCGAGCGCTTCGATCTGCTGCTGGGCCGTCGCACCTACGACATCTGGTCGGGCTTCTGGCCGAAGGCGCCGAGCAGTCCGATCGGGGACCGCCTCAATGCGGCCACGAAGTACATCGCGACCCACCGTCCGGAAAGCCTTGACTGGGGCCCCTTCGAGGGCCTTGGACCGGACCTCGTCGAGGACATTCGCCGCATCAAGTCGCAGGAGGGCCCGGGCCTCATCCTCTCGGGCAGCTCCACGCTGACCTCGACGGTGCTCGAACATGGCCTGGCGGATGAGGTTGTGCTGATCGTCTCGCCGGTGCTGTTGGGCACGGGGAAGCGCTTCTTCGCGGAGGGAACCCCGGCCCGCTCCTTCGAGCTCGTCAGCACGCACGCCACGCCGTCTGGCGTCATCCTCAATGCGTACAAGGTCGTCGGGCCTTTGAAGACCGGAACGCCGTAGCCTGGCAGGCATGAAAGATGTGCCTGCCCATCGTTGCACTCGGAGCTGCCGCAGGCAGCAGCGCCGGTGAGCGCCTTCGTTAGCCCCCATTCATAGGACGCCCGGACCATGAAACCCAAAGAAGTGGTTGCCGCGTGGGTCGATGCCTTCAACAGGGCTGATGCGGCAGCCTTGGCCTCCTTCTACTCGGAAACCGCCATCAACCACCAAGTCGCCGAACGGCCCGTTCAGGGCCGTCCCGAAATCTACCAAATGTTCACCGCCGGGTTTGCCACTGCGAAGATGGTTTGCATCGTAGAGGCCATCTTCGAGGACGGTGAATGGGCCATCCTCGAATGGCGAGACCCGCTCGGCCTCCGGGGTTGTGGGTTCTTTCATGTTGTTGGTGGCCTGATCGTGTTCCAGCGTGGCTACTGGGACAAATTGAGCTTCCTGCGCCAACGCGGCCTTCCCATTCCAACCCATTGAACATTCCCGTCATCATGCTCATGCGGGCTGGCCCTTGGCTCAATTCGGACGCCGCCGGCATCACCCTCCTGCAGCAGAGCCGCAGCCAGCAGAAGCATTCCACTCCCCACCACCGCGCACCGGAGGTCCCATGAAACGAGTCACTGGCATCGGCGGCATCTTCTTCAAGGCCAAGGACGCCCCATCCCTGCGGGCCTGGTACAAGCGGCACCTGGGCATCGATGTCCAGGCCTGGGGCGGAGCCGCCTTCGACTGGACTGACGCCGAGGGCAAGCCGGTGGCAGGCACCACGGCCTGGATGATCGATCCGCAGGAAAGCGACCACTTCGCCCCGAGCCCCGCTCCCTTCATGGTCAACTACCGCGTGGAAGACCTCCACGCCCTGGTCAAGGCCTTGATAGAGGAGGGCTGCCACGTGCTCGAAAACACGGACGATTCCGAGTATGGCAAGTTCGCCTGGGTCATCGATCCCGAGGGAAACAAGATCGAGCTGTGGCAGCCGCCTCAGGGCCAATGAGCGGGCCCGTCCTGGAATCCGTCATCACCTGTCCTGGGTGCGGCCACTCCAGGCCCGAGACCATGCCGACCGAAACCTGCCGGTGGTTCTATCAATGCACCCATTGCGCCGTCATGCTTCGTCCAAAACCAGGGGACTGCTGCGTGTTCTGTTCCTACGGATCGGTCCCATGCCCTCCCATCCAGGCCCGTGGAACCTCAGGGGACGCCTGTTGCGGGGCCTGACCCTCCGCTCAGCCCGGACCCCGCCCCCCTGCCTTCCGCACCCTCTCCTCTTCGCGCGTCCTGAGCTTCGCTTGGCGCCGCGGCACAGGCAGAGTCGATCAGCCTCCGTCGGGCCACCCGGTGACAACTCGTTCCAAAACAACCCTGGAGCCGTTGGTGAGATGCGATCGGTTTTCGTGACGGGGTTCGTGTTCATGCTTGCCAACCGGTTGAAGTGATCCATTCGTGGAGACCTCCACCCGGGCCGACCAACCGGCCGCGGTCCCATCGCCGGCGTTGATCCTCTCGCCCTCGGGCCCGGGCCGCTTCGTCCTGTTCGCAGGTGCAGGGGGCGGCTGGCTGTTCATCGGGGGTTCGGCTGTATGCTGGGCATCGGTCGCGGGGTCTCGGCCATGGTCCGATGGGTCCCATTCGCGAGACCCGCCAAACCATCGGCCTCCCTGGCCCCAAGCATCCTGGGGCTTTTGGGGACCCTTCATGGCCCTCAAATCCCTCCTGACTCTGAGTGGCTGCGCCCTACCCCACCTGCAGCCCTTTCTCCTCTGGAGCATTCCTTGATCACGAGCCCCCCCCGTGTCTGCGCCATCGCCACCCTCGGTTTCCTGCTGGGCTGCGCTTCACCCCACACGCTGACGCAACGAACGCCGGTCCTCGAATTCACCACGCCGTTGTCACCCAGGGAGGTGGCAAGCCGGATCTCCAGAGAATGGTCGAAGGAGCTCGCCAACATCAGCACCCTCCTCGATGGCGACGGATACCTGATCAGCTACATGCATCCCTTCGCCGGAGCGGATGCCACCGTCTCCATCCAGCCGAGCGGAAGCGGGTCGAAGGTCCGCTACTTCGAGCGGATGCCCTCGCTGACCCCGGCCTGGATGTCGGCTCCGGTGAAGGGTTGCAACATCCAGGCGGCGGAAAAGGCGTCCTGATCCCGCGTCAGGACCCTTCGCCACGGCCTTCACGACCCGGTCCGTCCGCCCCTGCCTTGGCCCTGGGCCACCCGCCCCCCACCCCTTCCTCCCCGGAGGCCCCCTTGCCCAGCCCCCGCACCCGCGCGGCCCTGCTCTTCGCCCTCGCACCATGCCTCCTGGCCCAGGCACCGGAGCCCCAGAGCGGCCTCGACCTGGCCCAGGAGGTCATCGAGGCCTACGGGGCCAAGCAGCGGTTCTCCGCCGCCATCCAGGGCCAGCTCCAGACCTTCAAGGCGCAGAACCCGAACCTGCCCGGCGCCCAGATCGAGGCCTTCGCCCGGGAGGTCACCAAGGATGAGCTGTACGTCCGCCTGGCCCGGACCCTGGAGGCGGCCTTCACCGTGGATGAGCTGAAGGCACTGCTCGTCCACTTCCGGAGCAACGGCTGCCGGAAGGCCTTCAACGACCCCGCGCTGGATCCGAAGACCCTGACCCCCGAGGACCGGCTCGACATCGACCGCTTCCTGAAGTCGCCGGTGGGCGTGAAGTTCAGCGGGGAGTGGCCGCGGCTCAAGCAGGCCTTTGCGGACATCGGCCGGCAGTGGGTGACCGATGCCCTCGAGCGGGTCCGCCAGGCGCCCGCGAAGAAATCCGGCCACCATTAGGGAGCGGCCCCCCGGGCCTGCCCTTCCATCCCCGCCTGCACCTGGAGTCCCCCATGCGCCGAGCCGCCGCCCTGCTCATCGTCCCCGCCTTCTTGTCCGTGGGTTGCACCCGGCCCGACCTGGACGTCACCAAGATCAAGGTCGGGATGACCAAGCGGGAGGTCCTTGAGCGGGTGGGCAACCCCACGAAGCGCACCGAAGTCGATCTCCACACCGACCTGCACGAGTACGAGGCCTACGACCGCTACGGCGCCATCAAGATCAACAGCCGCTCCCTGTTCGTGCGCTTCGTGGACGGCAAGGTGGAAGCCGTGGGCACCCTGGAGGACCTGAAGGCCGGGCGCTCCGTCCTCCGCACCGAGGCATCGAAGGCCAGCCCCGCCAGCGCCCCCTTGGCCGCGCCGAGCGCCCCGGCCTTCGACCTGCGGACGGAGCTGGAGAAGCTGGAGAAGCTGAAGAAGGACGGGCTCATCAGCGAGGCGGAGTTCCAGGAGCTGCGCCAAAAGGTCCTGGCCAAGGCCAAGGCCCAGTAGCGACGGCCCGATTCCGGCCCTTGCGGCGGCCCCGGCCCCGGCTACCATTGATGTGATTTTTTGCATCAATGTCGCGGGGGCCGCGGGCCGCCCGCCTTTCGGGCCTCGGCCCAGGAGCCGCCGTGAAGATCGCCGTCATCATCGTCCGCACGCTCATGGGGCTGCTGTTCCTCTTCGCCTCGGTGACCTACCTGTTCAAGCTCATCACGCCCCCGGAGCCCACGGGAGCCATGAAGACCTTCAGCGCCGGCCTGGAGGCCGCGCGCTACCTCATGCCCACGGTGAAGGTCCTCGAGCTGACCTGCGGGCTGGCCCTGGTGACGGGCCGCTTCGTGCCCCTGGCCACGGTGCTGCTGGCCCCCATCATCGTGAACATCCTGCTGATCCACGCCTTCCTGGGCCCCGAGGGCCTGCCCGTGGCCATCTTCCTGGTGCTGGCCAACGGCTTCCTGGCCTACCACCACCGGGAGAGCTACCGGCCCCTGTTCCGGGCCTGAGGTCCGGCCACTGGCGTCAAGCCTGCGGCCGGCCCCCTGACTGGGGCCCGATCATGGGCCCCAGCCCAGGCCTTGAATTTCGACGGCCCTGGGACCCTTGGGTCGAAATGGCCCCACCCTGGGTGAAATCAGTGTAACTGCTGGAAAAGCACGCGTTGAGTGGCTGGTTCCCCGATGGGGCTGGGTCATTAAATTTCCATTCTGGAATTTTGCTGCTTTTTACTATGTCGTGGACATACAGGGCCTTGGTTCTGGCGAATGAAGTTGGTCCATACCTTGCTGTGGCTTCCGGTGTCCTGCCACCCCTGGTGCCGAATGACCGCCCCCTCCACGTCAGCCCCGAGTGTGTCGGGTCAAGGCAACCCGGAAGTCAGACCTGGGCGACCCGGGGCTGCCTCTCTGAAGACCCGGCGCAGCCTGGATCTTTGCTTTGACCGTGGGCTTTGGCTCGGGTTCGGCACGGAACCTGGAACGCAGGTCCGCGAGCAAGAATTGAGGGCGGCTTGACCTACCCTGTGCCGTCCGGTGCACCCCTGCCCACACCACCAGACTGGACGGGTCATTCCCCGTCCACGCTGGTACCGGTGGAGCCGCAGCCCATGACGGACTGGTTCCATCCGGCCCAGCTCGCCGCCACGGCGATCCAGGTGGTCATCTCCACGGTGCTGGGCCGGCAGGCGGATCATCGGATTCTGGAGGCCCTGGCCGCCGGACCCATCGAAACCTACGACTACAGCGCTGGGGACACATTCACCTTCGACTATGTGGCGGATACGGGCGACGGGTGGGATTCCACCTACACCTTGGCCTACCACCTGGCCCAGCCCGGCCTGCATCTGCCCGAGGGGACCGGCACGCGGACCCTGCCCAGGGGCCAGGTGCTCCTGTTTGGCGGGGACGAAGTCTACCCCGTAGCCAATCGGGCCCAGTATGAGAAGCGCCTGGTGGGCCCCTTCGAAACCGCCATGGCGTTGAGTCCCGACCAGAAGCAGGCTCCCCACG
This sequence comes from Geothrix sp., assembly GCF_030219325.1. NCBI lineage: Bacteria > Pseudomonadati > Acidobacteriota > Holophagae > Holophagales > Holophagaceae > Geothrix > Geothrix sp. Next base: position 3,683,463 of record NZ_CP126625.1, read on the forward strand.
TATTCGCCATTCCCGGAAACCACGACTGGTACGACAGCTTGGTGGCCTTCACCCGGCTGTTCATCGGCAAGAGCTGGTTCGCCGCCTGGCAGAGCCGCCAGACGCGGAGCTACTTCGCCCTGAAGCTGCCCCATGGCTGGTGGCTGATGGGTGTGGATGTCCAACTGGATTCGGACCTGGATGCCCCCCAGGTCGAGTACTTCGAGCAGGTCGCCAGGACCATCCCCGAGGGGGACCGCATCATCCTCTGCCTGCCCGAACCCCACTGGATCTACCAGCAGGAACGAGATACCGGCCACTGGGATCGGGCATCCTGGGAGCGGCCCCAGTCTGATTCCCCCGGATCGCAGCCCATCCGCTCCAACCTGGACTACCTGGAACGCAAGCTGTTCAAGAACCAGGTGGCCGTGATGCTGGCCGGGGACCTCCACCACTACCGCCGCCACGCCCACCCCGATGGCCGCCAGAAAATCGTGGCCGGCGGCGGCGGTGCGTTCATGCATGCCTCCCATCCGTGGTCCCAGACCCCCTTGGCCGATGGCTCTCAGCTCAAGAGCGTCTGGCCCCCGACCTCCGAATCTCGGGCCCTCGTCTGGGGCAACCTGAAGTTCCCCCTGCTCCATTGGCCCCTGGGCCTGCTCATCGGGCTCTGCTACCTGCTGATCGATTGGACATTGCAGGTGGACCTTTCCGGGTTCCGTTTCTCGGAGTTCGGCTCCGCCCTGGGCCAAGCACTGCTGGAAGTCCTGCGACGTCCCGGGGGCGCATTCCTGATGCTGGGCCTTCTGGGTGCCTTCATCCTCTTCGCGTCTCCCGAGAGCCGGCGCTTCCGGTGGATCGCAGGCCTGGCCCACGGGCTCGGCCACCTGCTGCTCTGTTTCGTCCTGGGCTGGGGAGCCACCCGTCTCACGGTGGTGGCCTGGGGCCAGACCTACCAGAGCTGGAACCAGCTCCTTCTTGGCGGTGCCCTGGTGTTCCTGGGCGGGGCGATCCTGGGGGCCCTGCTCTTCGGGCTCTACCTGGCCCTCTCCCTCAACGTCTTCGGCCGCCACTGGACCGAAGCCTCCAGCGGCCTCGCGATTCCGGACTGGAAGAACTTCCTCCGCCTCCAGATCGGGTCGGACGGCGCCCTGAGCATCCATCCCATTGGGTTCCGGCGCATCTCCCGCCGCTGGAGGGCTGGCGCGGCAGACCCCACGGGACCTCGCCTGGAGCCGGATGATCCTGCCTTCACAGGACCGGAATACATCGAAGCACCGATCCAGGTGCCGGGACGGCGACCATGACGATCCTTCCCGAGACTTCCATCCCCTTCACCGCCGGTGACGGGCGCGCCCTGCGCTTGCGCCGGCTGGGCCTGGCCGACGAGGCCCCGAAGGGTCCCGTGATGCTCGTGCATGGCGCTGGAGTCCGCTCCAGCATCTTCCAGGCTCCGGTGAAGGAGAACCTGGTCCAGCGCCTGGTGGCCGAGGGCTACGACGTCTGGTTAGAGGATTGGCGCGCCAGCATCGACCTGCCGCCCTGCAATTGGACACTGGACCAGGCGGCCCTCTACGACCATCCGAAGGCCGTGCAGAAAGTGATCGAAGTGACGGGCCGCAACCAGATGAAGGCCATCATCCACTGCCAGGGCTCCACCAGCTTCGCCATGTCGGCCCTGGCCGGGCTGGTGCCCGAGGTGGACACCATCGTCACCAACGCCGTGTCCCTGTGCCCGGTCATTCCAGCCTTCTCCCGGTTCAAGCTGGCCTTCACCCTGCCCCTGGTCCACCGGATCATGGATGGCCTCGATCCCCAGTGGGGCGAGTACGCGCCGGACTGGAAGGCCAAGCTCATCCGGGCGGTGGCGGTGTACACGCACTTCGAACGCGAGAACGCCGTCAGCAAGCTGGTGAGCTTTACCTACGGGTCGGGCCATCCCGCCCTGTGGCGTCACGAGAACCTCAATGAGGCCACCCTGGACTGGCTGCGGCGCGAGTTCGCCCGCGTGCCCCTCAGCTTCTTCGAGCAGATTCGCACATGCGTCCGGGCCGGCCACCTGGTGAGTGTGGATGGGCGTCCGGGCCTGCCTGCGGATTACGCTGCTGGCCCGCTGCGCACCGAAGCCCGCTGGACCTTCCTCGCGGGGGAGCTGAACCGCTGCTTCCTGCCAGAGAGCCAAGTGCGGGCCCATGCCTTCTTCGATGCCCGGCAGCCGGGGCGTCACCGCCTTCATCTGTTCCCGCGCTACAGCCATCTGGACATTTTCATGGGCCAGGCGGCCAGCGAGGATGTCTTCCCCGTGATTCTTTCGGCCCTGCAGGGCCAAGGTTGAGGCGGTACCCATGGGCGTTCCCTCCCGAGTTCTTCGCGCCACTGGCCGCCATGCACTGGTGGATGGCATTCCCTTCCAGCTGCCCGTGCTGTGTGAGGAAAGTCCGGCCCTCTTTGCGGTCTTCCCCATCGATGCAGACAAGGCCAGGGCCCTGCTTCCGGGCAACGAAATCCATCCTTTGCGTTTTTGGAACAGGGGGCTTCTGGTGGTCTCGGTGATGGACTACCGCAAGACCAGCATCGGAAAGTACATCGAGTTCAGTGTGGGCATCGCCTGTACCCGGGGACCCAAACCCGCCCCCCGTCTCCTTCCGGCCCTCCTGCCCTGGTTCTTCAACACCGGCCAATTCGTGGTGGAACTGCCGGTGAGTACGGAGATCTCCACCAAGGGCGGCAAGGGCATCTGGGGCATGCCCAAGCACCAGGGCAGCCTGGACTACCAGATCACGGATCAAACCGTGAGCAGCCAGTACGATCTGGATGGCCAGCTGGGCATCCGGATCTCCATCCAGCGACCGGGCCGAGCCTGGCTTCCCCTTTCGGTGTCTGCCTCCAACTATTGCGCCTACAGGGGCATGATCTGGAAGTCCAACCTGCACTTCAAGGCCAAGGCCGGGCTGACGATGTTCAAGAAGGGCATCGCGGAACTGCTCATCGGCGACCATCCGCGTCTGGCGGCCCTGAAGGGCCTGGGGATCGGGAAGGACGCCCTCTTCGCGGCCTTCATCCCCTCCGCCCAAGGTGTCCTGGATGATCACGTGGAAGGCTGGTTCTACTCGGAGCCAAACCCCATCACCGCCCGCCCCGAAGGGTTCGAGAGCGTGGTGAACCTTGGCCTGGGCCAGGACTGGCCGCCGGCCCCAACCGCGAACGGAAGGAGATCCCAATGAAGCAGCCCTGGACCATCGCCACGAATCTGGGCCTGATGCTGGGCTGCGTCTCCATCTACATGGGCGTGGGCTGGTTCATGTGGGTCATGTCGTTCCCGTCGGCACCCCTTCTCACACCCGACAACATGGCCGTGGTCATGCTGCCCCAGGTGGCCGCCGCCACGCGCCTGTTCACCTTCCTCGTCACCCTGATGGTGATCTGCGAGTCCCTGCTGATCTGGCAGCTCTGGCATACCCCCTTCAGGGTCTGGGCCCTGCTCGCTCTCATCCTTCTGGTGGCCGCCACAGGGGTGCACGTCACCTACTTGAAGCCCATCAATGACGAGCTGGCCAGCCACGCTCCCACGCTGGCCCGCCTCCAGGAACTGCTGATCCCGTGGGTCCACTACAACCGGATCAAGGTGATCCTCTGGAATCTGGAGTGGCTGAACATGGCCGTGATCCTGCTGCGCCAGAGCGCGGGCTACTTCGCGGCAAAGGCGGCTTGATGACCTCGCCACGGCTCCGACTGGTCCTGCTGATCATCGCGGTCCTCACCCTGATCAGCGGGGTCACCCAGATGCTGCTGCCCGCCGTCGTCCTTCACCTGGTGGGCGGACCGGACAACCCCGGCGCGCGCCACTTCTTCGGCATCGTGGGGATGTTCATGGTCCTCTTCGGCGGCCTGGCCTTCCAGTCGCTTCGGGCACCGGAGCCCCAGCAGACACTGCCCCTGCGGTGGGCTGCCCTCCAGAAACTGGGCGCCTCCATCGCCGTGGGCCTGGGGTTCCTCCATGGCCTCTTTGGCCCGCTCGCGATGCTGGTGGCCGGTTTCGACCTGCTCTCGGCGGTGCTGTTCTTCGCCTACCTGCGCCACCTTCCGGGACGGCTGCCATGACCCGCTGTCACTTCGCCGCGCCTCCGGGCGAGGGGCCCCGTCGGTCCCTGCTGCTGGCGGGGGGCGGGATGCGCGTGGCCTGGCAGGCGGGCGTCCTCTTGGCCCTGGACGAGGCGGGTGTCCGGTTCCAGCACTTCGATGGCGCTTCCGGGGGCACGCTGAACCTGGCCATGCTCCTCTCGGGACTGACACCCCTCGAGATGGTCCAGCGCTGGCGGGCTCTGGAGCTCGGGGACTTCATCTCGCTGCTGCCCCTGGCGGACTACCTGAAGGGCGCCTGGCCCGCCCTGGGCGACGCGGACGGCGTGCGCGACAAAGTCTTCCCCAGCCTCGGCATCGACTTCGATTCGATCGGGGCCTGCGAAGGCCTGAGCGCCACCTTCAATCTCTGCAACTTCACTCGGAAAACCCTGGAGGTGGTGGAGCACACGGCCCTGGAACCCGACCTGCTGGTGGCCGCCATGTCCCTGCCCGCCTTCATGCCCGCCGTCCACTGGAAGGGCATGACCTATACGGACGCGGTGTGGATCAAGGACACGAACCTGTGGGAGGCGGTGAAGCGCGGAGCCGAGGAACTCTGGCTGCTCTGGTGCATCGGCAACACGCCGACTTACCGGGACGGGGCCTTTCCCCAATACGTCCACATGATCGAAATGAGCGCGAACGGCGCGCTCTTCGAAGAGCTTGACCGCATTCGCGATCTCAACGACCGGATCCAGCGGGGCGACTCGCCCTTCGGCCAGCGCCAGCCCATCCAGCTGCATGTCATTAAGCCCGCCCAGGCCCTGCCCCTGGACCCGGATTTCTATCTGGGCCGAGTGCGGGCGGAGTCCCTCGTCGCCCTGGGCCACCGCGCCGCCACAGACTACCTGAGCCGCTGCAGCCCCGTCGGGCTTCCCCTCACTCCGGAGGTCACCACCATGATCGATGCAGCTCCCGGACTCTCCTTCCGCGAAACCATGTCGGGTCCCTTCAGCCTTGGCCAGCAGGATCCGCAGGCCGGCGCTGACGCCCAGGGCCCGACCCTCGCCATGCATGCCACGGTCTTCATCCAGGATCTGGACCGCTTCCTGTCTGACCCGACACACCTGGGCAGCCTCAGCGGCACCATCGACTACGCCCCCTTCGGAGCCCCGCTCGAGGCCCACCATGGCGTCTTCCGGCTGTTCTCGCCCACCGATGAGCCGAACACCCAGTACATGGTCTACGAGCTGGCCTTCGAGAAGGATGGCGAGCCCCACTATCTGGCCGGGCACAAGGTGGTGCGCCAGGATCCGGGCTTCGACATGTGGAAGGACACCACCACCCTCTACACCAAGCTCCACAGGGGCCCCGATGCCAAGGGGGAGGTGGTGGGGGCGGGGGTCCTCAGCCTGGGCATGACGGATCTGCTCAAGCTCCTGAGCACGGTTGAGGTCCCGAATGCTGACCCCGCCCAGCGGGTGAGCACCCTCGCCAAGTTCGGGACCTTCTTCCTGGGCGAGCTCTGGAGTACCTACGGCAAACACCTGAGGTGAACATGGTCTGGGACGTGCTCGTCATCGGAAGCGGGTTCGGAGGCGCCATCGTGGGCAGCCGCATGGCGGAAAAGGGCGCCAAGGTACTGATGCTGGAGCGGGGGCGCTGGTGGGACAAGGCCGATAAGCCTGGCCGTAGCGCCTATCCCCGGGGCATCGGTGATCCCTGGCTCTGGAACCAGTCGGCCCCCGAGCGGGAGAACGGCTGGATCGATTTCAGGAATTTCCAGCACATGAGCGTGGTTCAGGGCGCCGCCGTGGGCGGCGGCTCCCTCATCTACGCCAACATCAGCACCGAGGCTCCGCCCTCGGCCTTTGAGGGAGGCTGGCCACCGGAGCTGACCTATGCGGAACTCAAGCCCCACTACGACCGGGTGGCCGCATTCATGAACGTCATGCCCATTCCCGAGGGGCAGTGGACCGAGCGCATGAAGTTCATGCAGCGTTCCGCCGCCGCCATCGGCGAGCCGGCACGGTTCCGGCCCCTGGAGCTGGCCGTGTCCTTTGATCCCCAGTGGCGCTATGCCCCGGACGGATCCACCGAACGGGTGGAGATCTCCCGCCGCTTTGTCAACGCCCAGGGCGAGGAGCAGGGAACCTGCGTGCACCTTGGCAACTGCGACATCGGCTGCGAAGCCGACGCCAAGAACACCCTGGACCGCAACTACATTCCCATGGGCGTTCGGCACGGAATGGACGTGCGACCCCTCCACCTTGTGCGCAACATTGAGCCCTGCCCCGGGGGAGGCTATGTCGTCCACTTCGACCGCATCCAGAACGGACAACTGATCCCCGGGGAGGAGAAGGCCCGCCAGGTGGTGGTGTCCGCGGGCTCCCTCGGCTCCACGGAACTCCTGCTGCGCTGCCGTGACGAGCACCGCACCCTGGAACGCCTGAGCCCCAGACTGGGCGAGGGCTGGTGTAGCAATGGCGATTTCCTCACCCCGGCCTTCTATCCGGACATGGCGCCCCTCCACCCCAGCAAGGGACCCACCATCTCCAGCACCATCTCCTTTCTGGATGGCAGCCAGGGCGAGCGCTTCTGGATCGAGGATGGGGGCTTCCCGAACCTGCTGGCGGATCAAGCCCGGAACCTGGGCGGAGGCCGGATTCGCAACCTGCGCGCCAAGCTGCTGGTGGACGTCCTCCAGCGGCTGCTCCGGGCTCATCCCGAGCCCTTCCCGCACGTGATGCCCTGGTTCGCCCAAGGCATGGACCGGGCCGAAGGCGTCATGGCCCTCCGCCGCCGGTTCTGGATCTTCGGACGGCGGAGCCTGCATCTGGACTGGGAACTGCCCAGCGGCAAGCCTGTGGTGGACGCGATCATCGCCATGCACAAGCGGCTGACCGAGGCCACCGGCGGCACCTTCCACGCGCCTGTGAACTGGAATGTGGCGCATCACCTCGTCACCCCACACCCCCTGGGTGGCTGCATCATGGGCCGCGGACCCTCCGATGGGGTGGTGGACCACGCAGGCCGGGTCTTCGGCCACGAGGGCCTCTACGTGGCCGATGGCGCCATCATCCCCCGGGCCCTGGGCGTCAACCCCAGCCGCACCATCGGGGCGCTTGCCGAGCGAGTGGCGTCACTCATGTAGGCCCGTGGGCTCCTGACGCACCTCCCCGGCCGGTTCTCGCGTCCCCCGGAGGGAGGCCCTGGCGGCCCCCGTGTGGATGCTGGCGGTTGGGCCCACCAGCCCGATGCCACCGGCGTGGCCCACCTGCCCTGGACGCTCCCCGGCGTGGACCTCGGGCCCCGGGGCTTTCCGGCGGACGTGGCGGTGGCGCCCGGCACGGCGTCTGCGCCCTACGCCCGGGCGAACCTGTCCACCTGATCGCCCGGTGGTCTTCCCTGGGCCTTCCATGCCGCCTCGAGGCGCGAATCCCGGGCATGCGGAACTTGCCGGCCCCAAGACCCCCTTGGAGCCTGGCGATGGGAGGGCCATCATGAAGGTTGGCCTGTCGGGCCTTGGCCCGCCGGCGCCGATCGACCCTTCTTTCCCAGGAGCAGACCCATGGCCATCAAAGTAGGCATCAACGGCTTCGGCCGCATCGGACGCATGGTGTTCCGCGCCGCGGTGCAGAACTTCCAGGACATCGAGATCGTGGGCATCAACGATCTGCTGGAGCCGGAGTACCTCGCCTACATGCTGCAGTACGATTCCGTGCACGGCCGCTTCAAGGGCACCATCGCCGTGGAGGGCACCACGCTGATCGTGAACGGCAAGAAGATCCGCCTCACGGCCGTGAAGGATCCCGCCGAGCTGAAGTGGAACGAGATCGGCGCGGACGTGGTCATCGAGTGCACGGGCCTCTTCCTCACGCAGGAGACCTGTCAGAAGCACCTCGCCGCCGGCGCCAAGAAGGTCATCCAGAGCGCCCCCAGCAAGGACGACACCCCCATGTTCGTCTTCGGCGTGAACGACAAGACCTACGCGGGCCAGGCCATCATCAGCAACGCCTCCTGCACCACCAACTGCCTGGCCCCCGTGGCCAAGGTGCTCAACGACGCCTTCGGCATCAAGCGCGGCCTCATGACCACCGTGCATGCGGCCACCGCCACCCAGAAGACCGTGGACGGCCCCAGCAACAAGGACTGGCGCGGCGGCCGCGGCATCCTGGAGAACATCATCCCCAGCAGCACCGGCGCGGCCAAGGCCGTGGGCAAGGTCATCCCCGAGCTGAACAAGAAGCTCACGGGCATGGCCTTCCGCGTGCCCACCAGCGATGTGTCCGTGGTGGATCTCACGGTCGAGCTGAACAAGGAGACCACCTACGAGGCCATCTGCGCCGCCATGAAGGCCGCCTCCGAGGGCCCCATGAAGGGCGTGCTGGGCTACACCGACCAGAAGGTGGTGAGCACCGACTTCCGCGGCGAGAGCTGCACGTCGGTCTTCGACGCCGAGGCCGGCATGGCGCTGGATGGCACCTTCGTGAAGGTGGTCAGCTGGTACGACAACGAGTGGGGCTACTCCAGCAAGGTGCTGGAGATGGTGCGCGTCATCTCGAAGTAGGCGGATCAGGGAAAAGCCCCAATAGGCGGAGGTTCGCGGAGAAAAGCGGAGATGGTTCTTTTCCGCTTTCCTCCGCTTCTCTGTTGCCCTCCGCTTTAAAAATTCCTTTTCAGAAATTCACCGCCATTCATTGGATTGTCCCTGTGGACCTGCTGGAATGCAGGGGCTCTTCCCTTCCAGGAGGCACCTGTGCTGCGATCCCTGCTGCTGCCCGTCCTCATCCTGCTGGGTGGAGCCGCGCTCCCGGCCGTGGCACAGACCAGCCCCGCCGCGCAGATCCCGGCGGACCTGCCCAGGGGCGAGCGGTGGCTGAGGCATTTCAGCGAGGACCTGCTGCCGTTCTGGAACGTGCCGGACGCCTGGGGCTCGCCCCGGGGCGACTTCCCCACCTTCCGCGCCAACGACGGCAAGGCCGTGGACTGGGCGAAGCCGCCCGCGGAGCTGGCGGAGGCGCCGGGCTGGATCAAGGAACAGTTCGGCCGTGAGTACGTGCGCATGAAGTCGCGCCAGACCTACTTCTACGGCGTGGCCTACCACCTGACAGGTGATCCCAAGATGCTGGCCCTGGCCCGGGACGGCGCGGCCTTCATCCGCAGGCGGGCCCTCGATCCGAAGACCGGCAGCGCCGTGTCCTACTGGGAAAAGGGCGTCCCAAAGCCCGAGGTGCTGGCCCGCACCACCCAGGACCTGGCCTATGCCCAGCTGGGCCTGGCCATGTACTACTACCTGACCCGGGACGAGGCCACGCTGCGCGACATCAAGAAGCTCAAGCGCCACATCTTCGCCCAGTACTGGAACCCCCAGTGGCAGGCCCTGCGCTGGGTGAAGAAGGAGGGCCCGGACGGCGAGCACCTGCGCCAGGAGCTGGTGGCCCAGCTGGACCAGGTGAACGCCTACCTGCTTCTGCTCACGCCCATCCTGCCCGCGGCGGACCGCAGGGAATGGACGGCCGACCTCAAGCGCCTGGCCCAGGCCATGGTGCGCGACTACCACGACGCGGAGCGCCACCTCTTCTGGGGCACCATCCACGACCCGGCCCAGAAGCAGCTGGGCTCGCGGCACACGGACTTCGGCCACAGCGCCAAGGCCTACTGGATGCTGGAGCGCATCGGGCGGCTCACGCAGGATCAGGCCCTGGTGGGCCTGGCCACCAGCGGCGCGAGGGCGGTGCTGAAACAGGCCTACCTGCCGGAGTCTGGCACCTGGGGCTCGCGGCTGCGGCCGGACGGCAGCGTCGGCACCGGGAAGGAGTGGTGGATCTACGCGGAGCTGGACCAGCTGGCGGCCACCCTGGCGCTGACGGACCCGGCCCAGGCCGCGCCCCTGCCCCGCACGGCGGACTTCTGGTTCAAGCGCATGGTGGATCCCGTGAACCACGAGGTCTGGGGCGGCACCGGGGGTGCCCCCGACTTCGAGCCCTGGCAGGGTCCCAAGATCCACCAGTGGAAGAGCGGCTACCACTCGGCCGAGCATGCCCTGGTGGGCTACCTCACGGCCCAGGCCCTGCATGGGGAGGCAGCCACCCTCTACTTCGCGCCTCCCAGCACCAAGGTGCTTCTGCGGCCCTATGTCTTCGAGGGCACCGCCGCCAGCCGCAGCAGCGAAGCGCTGCCGGGCTTCCCGGGACGGCGGAAGGTCGAGGTCGCCTTCACCGGGCTGAGGTAGGCCGGGCGAAGGGCTTATGAAACCTTTCCTTGCCTCTATCTGAGGCGGCTACTTCCGGATGATGGCCGAGGTGAGGGCGGGGAGGGTGACGGTGCTGGTCCCGCCGGTGGTGATGATGGTGACGGCCGTGCTTCCCAGGGGGATGGGGGTCAGGCCCGCCTGGACGCCATCCGCCAGCAGGGAGGCGGTGCTGAGGTCCATGCCCGCATTGAAGGACTGGGCGCTGGTGCCGGCGTTGTGGAACACGAAGAAGGTCGAGGCATCCACGGTGGAGGCCACACACTTGTAGCCGAATGCCAGGGTGCTGGAACCGACGCCCACCGGGTCGATGCGGGTGAGGTTGGCGGCGCGGACGCCATCCGGCAGGCGGAAGGCGTTCGTGCTCTTCCGGATGGCCGTGAGGCCCTGGACATAGCTGTAGAGCTTGTAGCCGTTCTGGGTGGCGTCGTAGTTCGTGAAACCGCCGGTGATCGGATCGCTGGCATAGACCGTGGACCACTTCACCAGGTTGATGGCGTCCGAGGCGTTGTAGGAGTTGTCCACGAAGGAGCGGTGGGAGCCGGTGCTGGACTTGGTGTTGGCATAGCCGCCGGTGGTCTCCTTGGTGCGGAACATCTCGTCCCCGGCGTGGAGGAAGGCCAGGCCCTGGGAGGTGAGCAGCACGGCATAGCCCACCTTGGCCCGCTTCAGGAGCTCCGCGTCGCCGGTGGCATCCTTGGTCACGTTGGTGGCCATGGCGAGGACGTCGTAGAGGCAGAGGTTGTCGTGGCAGGTGAGGTAGCTCACCACGTTGTTGGTGGAGCCCGGCGCGAAGCCGTTGGTGGGCAGTCCGGCAACGTTAGAGAAGAGGTTGGCGGGGCTCTGGCCCGCGCCCGACAGGAAGGCCGCGGCGCCATCGCTGGGATAGCCGTTCTTGAAGATCTGCCGGTAGCTGTCGGAGAACATGGCGATGTTCTGGCCGGTGAAGGCGGTCGCGTGCACCTGGTCCGCCCCGCTGGTGGCGGCACCGTTGTAGTCGGTGGCCACGCCACTGTAGAAGCCGTTCCAGCCCTCGCCCAGGAAGACCACCTTCGGGTTGAGGGCCGCGGCGGCATTGTAGGCGGACTGCACGGTCTGGGTGTCCAGCACGCCCATGAGGTCGAAGCGGAAGCCATCCACCTTGTACTCGCCCACCCAGTGGGCCACGGAGTCCACGATCACCTTGCGCACCATCTTGGCGTCGGAGCGCACGTCCTGGCTGCCGGCGCCGTTGTTGCTCGTGCTCCGGTAGAAGTAGCCCTGGATGCCCGAGTCGCCCAGGACATTGTTGTTGGCCGTGTGGTTGTAGACCACGTCCAGGATGACCCCCATGCCCTGCTTGTGGATCTCGTTGATGAGGGTCTTCAGCTCGTTGATGCGGGCGGCGGGATCCAGGGGGTTGGCGGAGTACATGCCCGAGGGCGTGAAGTAGTTCTGGGGGTCGTAGCCCCAGTTGTAGTTGGCGCCCACGGTCTTGGTGATGTCCAGCTCGCGGGTGCGGATCTTGGTCTGGTCGTAGTTGTAGTTGGCCAGGGGGCAGAGCAGCTGAACATGGGTGACGCCCAGCTTCTGGATGTGGGGCAGCATGGCCACCAGGCCCTTGTAGGTGCCCCAGGTGGTGCCGTTCGCAAAGGCGGCGCCCAGGTTCGGGTCCACGGTGAGGTCGCGGATGCCCGCCTCGTAGACGATGGCGTCCCGGTTGGAGGCGTAGGCGTAGGGCACCACGGTGGTGCCATCCGGGCCCTTCATCCGGGAGCCGTCGAAGTAGTTCGCCGCGCCCACATAGGCCCAGCCGCCATCCGGCAGGGTGGTCGCCGGACTGAGGATGGCGCCCTTGCCGATGCTGTCCCCGGGGATGGTGGTGCCGTTGGCGTGGACCCACTGGGCCATGGATTTGGCGTAGGGATCCAGCACGTACTCGCTGCCCACCTTGTAGACGTAGAAGGTCTGGGCCGGGAGGGGGATGGAGCCCGTGGACCAGACGCCGCCGGCGCCCCGGGTCATGGCCACGCTGGCCGCAGGTGAGCTCAGGGCGTCGTTCCAGCTGGCGTACAGGTACAGGCTCACTGCGCCGGCGTTGGGGTTCCAGTAGTTGAACGTGACGTTGGCGCCGCTGAGGAGGGCGCCCAGCTGGGTGTTGGGCACGCCGTAGAAACTGGTGTCCGCGGGCGTGGCGTTGGCATCCTTGTCCATGGCCATCGCGTTCGGCGTGGAGGGCGTGGAGCCCCCGCCACCGCCGCCTCCACCGCAGGCGAGGAGCAGGATCAATCCGGAGGCCGAGAGGGAAGCTAGCAGGCGTGTCATGGGACCTCCAGATCGAAACAGGGCTGGAACCTAGCGGGTGGCCCGCTTGTACATCCGGCTGTAGTACTCGTCGAGCATGCGCTGGACGCCGAAGGCATCCCGGGTGCTCTGGATGGAGGCGACCATCATGTCCACCCAGGTGCCGTGGCGGTCGTAGTAGGTGGGCAGCACCTCGTCGGCCAGCACCTTCTTGAAGGCCTTGAAGTCGTGCTTGTCCAGCACCGCCTCCTCCTCGCTCTCGAAGCCATCGCCGAACTGCCAGCCGTTCACGCCGTGCTGGCAGGCCTCGGGCCACCAGCCATCCAGGATGGAGAGGTTCAGCACGCCGTTCATGGCCGCCTTCATGCCCGAGGTGCCGGAGGCCTCCTTGGGCCGGCGGGGGTTGTTCAGCCACACGTCCGAGCCGCGGGTGAGCATACGGCCGATCTCCATGTCGTAGTTCTCGAGGAACACCACGCTGTTGGGGTAGCGCTTGGACATCTCGAGGATGTTCTCCACGATCTTCTTGCCATTGTCATCCAGGGGATGGGCCTTGCCGGAGAAGACGATCTGCAGCCTGCCGCTCTTGAGCAGAGGTTCGATGAACTTGCGGTCCGTGAAGATGAAGTTGGAGCGCTTGTAGGGCGCGGCCCGGCGGGAGAAGCCGATGAGCAGCTGCTCGGGGTCAAGCTTCACGCCGGTGCGCTGCTCCACGAAGGCGATGAGCTTCTTCTTGTTGTCCAGGTGCGCCTTCCAGAGGGCCTCCTTGGCCTTCTTCGAGCCGTCGCAGGCGGCGGCCAGGTCCAGCATCCGGGGATCCACCCAGGTGGGGCGGTGGATGGCGTTCGTGATGCCGATGATCTCGCAGCGGCCGGAGATGTCCTTCCACATCTTGTTGGCGGTCACCCGGTGCAGGTCGGCCACGGCATTGGCGATGCGGGAGAGGTGCAGGGCCCCCACGGTCATGTTGAAGGGGCTGCCGCCCAGCTGCTTGAGCTGAGCCTTGTTGAGGCCCAGGTTGGCGCCCATGTACAGGAAGCGGTCGATGGGGTGGGACTCGTTGCCCTGCACGATGGGCGTGTGGGTGGTGAAGACCACCTCTTCACGGGTTTTGGCCAGGGCGGCATCAAAGGTGGCCCCCTTGACCATGCGCTGGTGCATGAGCTCGAAGCCGGCGAACAGGGCGTGGCCCTCGTTGAAGTGGTAGACATCGGGCTTGATGCGCAGGGCCTGCAGGGCCCGCACGCCGCCGATGCCCAGCACCATCTCCTGGGCCACGCGCTCCTCGCCAAACCAGCCGTAGAGCTGGCCCGTGATCCAGCGGGACTCGCCGTCGTTCTCTTCGATGTCCGTGTCCAGCAGGTAGAGGGAGTCCACCCCGAAGGTGTTCACGCGCCAGACCTTGATCTTCACGGGCTTGCCCTTGATCTCGATCTCGACGAGAACGCCCGTGTCCTCCAGGAACTCGTGGTTGCCGCTGCGGTAGGCGTCGTAGACCTTGCCGGACTCCGCGTCCACCATCTGCTCGCCGTAGCCCTGCTTCCAGCGGATGCCGATGCCCACCATGGGATAGCCGTGGTCCTTCACGCCCTTGAGGTAGTCGCCGGCCAGGATGCCCAGGCCCCCCGCGTAGATCTTGAACGGGCTATCGAGGGCGTACTCCATGCAGAAATATGCGACCCGGGGCAGCTTCTTCACAGACATGAGGACTCCTTCGTCGTTCATCAAGGCACTGCGCGCCATTCTTGCGAATGGCGCGAGAGGAAAAGATCAATGGGCGGCTGTCGCGACGCGTTCGAGCAGGACGACCGACTCGGCCTGGAGGGCGACCTTGCCGCCGGTGACCTGGGCGGTGCGGCCGGTGTAGGCGTCGCGCAGGGTCTGGCCGTCTTCGAAGACGCCGGCCACGCTGAGGCTCACCGGGCCCTTGGCGTCCAGGGCCACCACCACGCGGTCGCCGCTGGCGGCCTCCACGCGGCTGAAAGTGTAGGGCGCCTCGCCCAGCTGCCTGTGCTCGCCGGTGGCCAGGGCGCGGTGGCGGGCCCGGAAGGTGCCCAGCTTGCGCCAGTGGGCCAGGACCTTGGCATCCACCTTGTCCCAGTTCATGTCGGAGCGGGTGGCCTGCTGCTGGTCGGTGCGCGGCGCGATGCCCAGGGGCCGGGCGGTTTCGTCGCCGTAGAAGATCTGCACGCCGCCAGGCGCCAGGAGCAGGGCCGTGCCGCCTTCGATGAGGCGCTCGCGCTCGAAGAGCTCGGTGTCGTGCGAGGAGATGTAGTTCAGCATGTGGACGGGCTTGCCGGCCTGGGCCGCAGCATAGCTCTTGAAGAGCTTCTCGGGCTTGGCGAAGCCGCCCTCCTGCTGCTGGAAGTCGAAGTTGATCATGGCGTCGAAGCCCGAGGCCGTGAGCTTGTGCTTGGTGGGCCCCACGCCCCAGTACTCGCCCACCATCCAGAAGGGGGCGTCGTCCACCTTGCGGGTGGGGTTCTTGGCCTTGAACTCGGCCAGGGCCTTGGCGGCCTCAGCCTTGAGCTGCGCCCAGGCCTCGGCCTCCACATGCTTCACCGTGTCGCAGCGGAAGCCGTCGATGCCGAACTCGCGCACCCAGTCCGTGAGCCACTTGATGAGGTAGCCGCGCACCGTGGTGTTGGGCAGGTCCACGGCCCGGGTGTCGGCCTTCTCCTTGAGGAACTTCGGGAGCTTCACGAACTCGGTGCTCTCCGTGCGGAAGTCCGGCAGGTAGGCCAGCTGCATGGTGAGGTCGTCGCGGCCGCCGTCGATGTAGCCGGGCAGGCCCGCGCGCACCCAGGGGCGGCCCCACCAGTCACCGAACTTGAAGGAGTTGTAGTCGATGTAGTTGTGGTAGTTCCGCAGGAGGTTGGCGTCCTTCTCCCAGTCCGGCCAGAGGACGTCCACCTTCAGATCCTTGGCGGTCTGGATGTCCAGGTAGCCGGGGTGGTTCAGGACGATGTCGAAGAGGATGCGGATGCCCTGGGCGTGGGCCGTGTCCACCAGCTCCCGCAGCTCGTCGGGGGTGCCCATGTTCTTGTCCAGCACCGTGTAGTCCAGGGCGTAGTAGCCGTGGTAGGCGTAGTGCTTGAACTCCTTCTGCCCGCCCTGCACCCAGCCGTGGATCTGCTCGTAGGGTGCCGTGATCCAGAGGGCATTCACGCCCAGCTCCCTGAACCAGCCCTCCTTGAGCTTCAGGGTGAGGCCCTTGAGGTCGCCGCCGTGGAAGGTGCCCACGTCCGCCTTGGGGGTGGTTTCCCGCTGCCGGCCGTAGCTCTGGTCGTTGGCCGGGTTGCCGTTCACGAAGCGGTCCGTCATCACGAAGTAGACGATGGGGTTCTCGGCGAAGGTGCCGGGGATCGACTGGGGTTCCTGGGCGACGCAGCGCAGACTGGCCGCGAAAAGGCCCGCGGCCAGAAGGAGAGAACGGGTGGCAATGCGCATGGAACCCCCTGGGCTCAGATTCGGAGAAACGCGCCAGGGAAGGTCGAATCCCCTCCCCTGGCGAAAGCCCTGCTCCGGAGCGAAGCTCTGGAGCCCTTCCAAACTACTTCTTGCAGACGTGGTCCTTCAGGGCCTCTTCCTTGGAGAAATAGATGGTGCGGTCTCCCGTCACCACCCAGATCGCCTTGTGGGCCCGGCCGTCGAAGGCCATGTCCTTGGCGCCCTGCTCCTTGATGTCGCCCTTGTGGATGATGTAGTTCACCTGGGACTTGGAGCCGGTGTTGAACTCCTCCAGGTCCACGTGCCAGTAGACGCCGAAGTCGTTGGTGCCCGTGGGCATCATGGGATTGGGCCACTCGATGTCGGGAAGCGGCATGTTGGGGCTCTTCCAGAGGTGCACACCCCACTTGACGTAGTTGCCGTCGCAGCGGTGGTAGTTGATCTCGATCTTGCCGTCGGGAGGAGCGGCGATCGCGGGGGAGATGGCCAGGGCGATCACGGCGATCGCCTTGAGGAGGCTCGAGCGGAGGCTCATGCGTGGCTCCTTGTGGGGGGTGGGAGGGCGAGGGCCCTCGGGTTGGGGAAGATCAGCCCTTGTTGGCGCCGGAGGTGAGGCCGGAGATCATCCACCGCTGGACGAGGATGAAGACGATGGCGATGGGCAGGCCGGAAAGGACGGCCGCCGCCGCGAAGTCGCCCCAGAGGTACTTCTGGGCGTAGAGGAACTGCTTGGAGCCCACGGCGATGGTGAGCTGGTCCTGGCTGCGCAGCAGGATGGAGGCCACCGGGTACTCGTTCACGGCGCCGATGAAGGCCAGCAGGAAGACCACCATGAGGATGGGCAGGGCCATGGGCAGCAGCACCCGCCAGAAGGCCTGCCAGGGCGTGGCGCCGTCCACGGTGGCCGCCTCTTCGATCTCGGCGGGGATGGTTTCGTAGAAGCCCTTGATGGTCCAGATGTGCAGCGCGATGCCGCCCGAATACGAAAGGACCAGGGCCCAGGGGCTGTCGATGCCGAAGAGCGGGAAGGTGTGGCCCAGGCGCGAGAAGATCGAGTGGATGGCGATGAGGGCCAGCACCGTGGGGAACATCTGCATGAGCATGAGGCCCATGAGCGAGGCCTTCTTGCCGGCGAACTTGAGGCGGGCGAAGGCGTAGGCGGCCGTGGTGGAGAGCAGCACGGCCACGGCGGCCGACAGGGTGGCCACCTTCACGGAATTCCAGAGCCAGCGCAGCACCGGCAGGTCGGGGATGATCACGCGGCCATCGGCGTTGGTCACGGGCAGGCCCAGGGCGAAGCGCCAGTGCTCGAGGCTGATCTCCTTGGGAATCAGGCTCCCCGTGGCGAAGTTGCCGGGGCGGAACGAGATGGAGATGGTCACCAGCACCGGGAACAGCACCAGGGCGCAGAGGAAGATGAGGAAGGCGTGGGCGGCGATGACGCGCCAGCGCTGGGACTTGTCGATGACGATGGCCATGGCTCCTCCCTTCAGCGCTTCGTGTCTTCGGCGATCTTGGTCGACCGGATCTGGATGACGGAGATGGCGGCCACCATGAGGAAGACGACCGTGGAAATGGCCGCGCCCAGGCCGAACTTCTGACCCGAATCCTGGAAGGCCATGCGGTAGGTGTAGGACACGAGGATGTCCGTGGTGCCCGCGGGCACCGACGTGTTCAGGAAGTCCGGCAGACCGCCCGTGAGCAGGCTGATGAGCACGAAGTTGTTGAAGTTGAAGGCGAAGGAGGAGATGAGCAGGGGCGTCAGGGGCTTCAGGATCAGGGGCATGGTGATCTTGAAGAAGTTGGTGAGCGGTCCCGCGCCTGCCACCGCCGAGGCCTCGTAGAGGTCGTTGGGAATGGCCTTGATGAGGCCCATGCAGACCACCATCATGTAGGGGAAACCCAGCCAGGTATTGACGATGAGGATCATCGTCTTGGCCAGGAAGGGATCCGAGAACCAGGTGGGTTTCAGCCCGAAGAGGGTGCCCAGCACGAGGTTGATCTCGCCCGTGTTGTTGTTGAAGAGGCCCTTGAACACCAGGATGGAGATGAAGCCCGGGATGGCGTAGGGCAGGAAGAGCAGCAGCCGGTACACCGAGCGGAAGCGCAGGTTCTCCCAGTTCAGGAGCACCGCCAGCACCATGCCCAGGGCCGTGCAGAACACCACCGTGAGGGCCGAAAACACGAGGGTCCAGACGAAGATCCGCACGAAGGGTTCGCGCAGGGCGGCGTCCGTGAAGATCTCCACGTAGTGCTGCCAGCCGATGTCTACCTGGAAGCCGGGATCCACGGGGTCACCGCTGGCGGTCACGTAGAAGCCGGTCTTGAAGTCGGGGTTCAGGCGGCTCTGGTCCTGGTTGTTGGTGAGGCTGCCGTCCTTGTTCAGGGTGTAGAGGGAGCGGGCCGAGGCGAACTCCCGCAGCCCGGTCATGCGCACCTGGCCCCCGCTGGGCAGCATCACTGCGAGGCCCTTCAGGAACTCCTGGTGCTCGATGAGATCCTTCAGCGGCATCTCCTCGCCCGCCAGAGGCGCGGCCAGGGGTTCGGCCTTGAGGGTCCAGGCCTTGGGCGGGCCCAGAACGAAGGGCTCGGTCACCAGGGTGGCGCTGCCCCCTTCCGCATCCTCCAGGCGCAGGCGCCACCTCCCGCCCTCGGCATGGAGGGTGGAGGTGTAGGTGGGGCCTTCGGCGCGGTAGGTCTCCTCCAGCAGGTATTGGGTGGCGCGCTTGTAGGTAAGCAGGTTCTTGGAGCTGTAGTTGGTGAAGCCGATGCGCACTGTGTAGAGCATCGGGAAGACCACGAAGATCAGCGCCGCCCCGATGCCCGGGAAGAGGTAGCGGTAGGCGTAGGTCCTCGGCGAGGTGTAGATCCAGATGAACGCGGCCAAGGTCACCAGCATCACGCCGGCCAGCAGGCTTTCACCCGTGGCGTAGATGACGGTGATGAAGTACAGCCCCACCAGGCCCAGGAGGAGCATCAGGGCGGGCTGGAGGAAGCGCTTGAGGGCCTTGGGCATGGCGCGGTCCGGAACGAGGCGTGCGGGGCGGGCCGAGGCCCGCCCCGCATCGGGGTGGCGGCTACTTCAGGATCCGCTTGGCGGCGGCGTCCAGGGCTTCCTTGGGGGTCTGCCGGCCTTCGGTCATGTTGTTCAGGGCCGAGACCATGGCGGCCCAGAAGCGGCCCATCTGCGGGTTGTTGGGCATCACCACGCCATCCTTGGCGCTGGCCATGGAGACCTGGATGAAGGGATCGTTCTTCATCTTGGCGAAGACCGCCTTGTTGGCGGGGGCGCCGATGGCCACGTCGGCGTTCATGGTCTCGAGGCCCTTCTGGCTCAGCATGTGGTTCTCGATGAACTCGCGGGCGATGTCCACGTTGCCGGCGCCGGAGGCGGCCTTGGTGATCATGGCGCCCAGGTAGCCCACGAAGGGTGCGGCGGGCTTGCCGCCCACGCTGGGGATCTTGGCCACGCCGAAGTTGATCTTGGCCTTCTTGAGGTTGTCCCAGGCCCAGGGGCCGCTGATCATCATGGCGATCTTGCCCTGCGCCATGCCGGCTTCCATGTCGGCGTAGGTGGCGCCCTTGGGCATGACGCCCTCCTTCACCAGGCGGGTGAGCATCTCGGCGCCCACCAGGGCCCCGGCGTTGTTCACGCCCGTGTCCTTGGCGTCGTAGGTGCCGTCCGCCTTCATCTTGAAGGCGTAGCCGCCGTTGGCCGCCAGCATGGGCATGGTGAAGTAGGTGTTGGTGTAGTCCCAGAGGATGGCCTTCTTGCCCTGGGCGGCCAGCTTCTTGTCGAGGGCGAAGATCTCCTCGAAGGTCTTGGGTGGGGTCTTGACGAGGTTCTTGTTGTAGATGAGGGACACGGCCTCGATGGCCACGGGGTACGCCCAGATCTTGCCCTTGATGGTGAAGGCCTGCCAGGCGGTGGCATCGATGTCCTCCTTGATCTTCTTGCCGGGGGTCAGGGCGTTGATGACGCCGTTCTCGGCCCATTCGCCCACGCGGTCATGGGCCCACATCCAGATGTCGGGGCCCTTGCCCTCCTCGGCCGCCGCCTGGAACTTGCCGGGGGCGTCCTCGGGGTGCTCGACCACGACCTTGATGCCGGTCTTCTTGGCGAACTCGTCGCCCACCTTCTGGAGCCCGTTGTAGCCCTTGTCGCCGTTGATCCAGATGAGGAGCTTGCCCTTCTCGGCGGCCTGGGCCAGGGTCAGGGCGCCCGCGACGAGGATGGTGGCGGTGGTGGCCGCCAGTCTGCGGAGGGAGGTTGGATGGCTCACGGAAGTCTCCTTGGGAAGGCCGGAAGGGCCGGAGGGGATGGGGGTGCTAGATGAGGCGGGGCAGGGCCCGGTCGTCCGGGCCGAACAGGTGGCAGTGCTTGGCGGGGAACCGGAGGTGGGTGGCGTCGCCGGAGTGGAGCGGCGTTTCGGGCGGGGCCTTCACCGTGAGCTGGCCCTGGGCGCCGGGGGCCTGGACATAGAGGAAGACGGTGTCCCCCAGGTGCTCGGACACGAGCACCGTGGCCGCGACGGCGCCCTCGCCGCCTGTGGTATCTGCCAGGAGGCGCTCGGGCCGGATGCCGAGGGTGAGACCCGCGCCCTCGGCCAGGCCCCGGGCATCGACCTGGGCGGTGAGCAGGGTGCCGTCCTCAAGCCGGACCGTGGCCAGGGCCTCCGTGGCCGAGACCAGCTGGCAGGACAGGAAGTTCATCTTCGGCGAGCCGATGAAGCCCGCCACGAAGCGGTTGGCGGGGCGGCGGTAGAGGTCCAGCGGCGCGCCCACCTGCTCGATGCGGCCCTGGTTGAGCACCACGATGCGGCTGGCCAGGGTCATGGCCTCCACCTGGTCGTGGGTGACGTAGACCATGGTCGTGGCCAGGTCCTTGTGCAGCCGGGCCAGCTCCACGCGCATCTGCACGCGGAGGCCCGCGTCGAGGTTGGAGAGGGGCTCGTCGAAGAGGAAGACCCCGGGCTTGCGGACAATGGCCCTGCCGATCGCCACCCGCTGGCGCTGTCCCCCCGACAGCGCCTTGGGACGGCGATCGAGCAGGGATTCGATCTGGAGGATCTCGGCGGCCTTCTGGACCGCCTCCGTGATCTCCGTCTTCGAATGTCCGGCCAGCTTCAGACCGAAGGCCATGTTCTCGGCCACGGTCATGTGGGGATAGAGGGCATAGCTCTGGAACACCATGGCGATGCCGCGCTTGGAGGGCGGCACCTCGTTCATGGGCTGGCCGCCGATGGCCAGCTCGCCGCTGGTGATCTCCTCCAGCCCCGCAATGCAGCGCAGCAGCGTGGACTTGCCGCAGCCCGAGGGGCCCACGAACACGATGAACTCGCCATCCTCGATCTCGAGGTCGATCCCGTGGAGGATCTCCAAGTCGCCGAAGGACTTGCGCAGGGCTTTGAACTGGAGGTTGGCCATGGGGGAGTCCGGAGAGGTCAGGGGAGGTCGCCGTGGAGGGTGGTCTGGAAGCCGGTGCCCGCGAGGTAGAGCACCCGCACGCCGTAGGGTGGGATGCTGGCCGCGGTGTAGGCGTCGCCGGCCAGGGCCGTCACGCCCTTGAGGTCGCCCAGGATGGCCTGCACGGGTCCGCCCGAGGGCACGCCGTGGGCCGTAAGTCCGCTCACGACCACGGTCTGGGTGGCGGCGCCCAGGTTCGCCACCACCAGCACGCGCTCGGCGCCGGCGTCCCGCAGGTAGGCCAGGGCCTTGGTGGGACCGACATCGGTACCCAGAGTGGCGTAGCCACCCCGCAGCGCCGGATAGGTCTTCCGCGCCTGGATGAGGTACTTGCACCAGCTGAGGATGGAATCGGGCTGGCCGGTCTGGGCCGTGACGGCGGCCCAGTCCATGGGCTGGCGCAGGTTGAGGTCCGTGCCGGACTGGCCGGTCATCCCGACCTCGTTGCCGTAGTAGAGGATGGGCGTGCCGGGCGAGAGCAGGGTCAGGGCCTCGGCCAGGATGATCCTGGCCTTGCTGCCGCCGTACTGGGTGCCGGGCCGCGAGATGAGGTTGTCGTGGTTCGAGTCGAAGACGGCCGACCGGTACCCCGCGGGGTAGTGGCTCTGCTCGAATTCCCACAGGGAGGTCACCTGGGTGGCATCGCCCCGGGAGAGGGCGTTGGAGATGGCCCAGGGCGCGCTGAAGTCCAGGCACAGGTGAAACTCGTTGGTCCCGTTGCCGTAGTAGGGCGCCACGCCGGCGGCGTCGTTGGTCCAGGCCTCGGCGATCATGGCCTTGCTGGCGTGCTTCACCGGGTCGCCGCCCGGGTGGGGGTGCAGGTCCCCGCTGTCGTACTCGTCGAGCAGGCTGCGGAAGACCCGCAGCCGCGCGTGGGTGTCGGGCTGGTCCGCCTGCTGGCCGGGACCCGTCTCGCAGAGGTAGCGCACGGCATCCACCCGCATGCCGTCGAAGCCCCGATCCAGCCAGTAGGCTTGCACCTTCTGCATCTCCGCCTGCACCGCGGGATTGTAGAAGTTGAGGTCGGCCAGGGTGTCGGTGCTGAAGGAGGTGTAGAAGTAGCCGGAGGCGCCGGAGCGCCAGACGTCCTGCGGCGAGCCGCCGCCCCAGGGGAGGCCCCAGCCGGCGGGCTGGCCTGGGTTCCAGATGTACCAGCTGTCCCGGGTGGCCGCGTTGGTGAACCAGGGGTGCCTGGTGGAGGTGTGGTTGGGCACGAAGTCGAAGAGGATTCGCATGCCGCGGGCATGCACCGCGTCGATCAGGTTCTTCAGATCGGCCTTCGTGCCGAAGCGGTCGTTCACGGCGTAGTAGTCCGTCGTGTCGTACCCATGCATGTTCGTGCCCTTGTTGTCGCACTCGAAGATGGGCGACAGCCAGAGCGTGTTGACGCCCAGAGCCTGCAGGTAGTCCAGCTTGCCCTGGAGGCCGGGGAGGTCGCCGATGCCATCCGAATAGACGCCATCGGCGAAGGCCTTCACCCAGACGTGGTAGATCACGGCATCCCCGTACCAGCCGGGGGCGCTCTCCAGCTGCTGCCCGGGCCCGATGCTCGTCGTGTCCACGGGGTAGCGGCTGGCGTCCGAGCTGGGGCCATGGCACGCCAGCCCGGCCAGGAGCAGGGCGACGGTGGTCAGCGCGGGACGGAGCATCACGTCGATTTCCTTTCAGGACCAGCGAGGAAACGGCCCGTCCACCGGGACGGGCCGTTCCATCACTGCGGCATTACCACCAGGCTTCCACCTGGGCGCCGAAGGTCATGCCCTGGAGGGAGTTGCCGAACTGGCCTTCACCCACCTTGTTCCAGTTGTTGGCGTTCTTGTTCCAGTCCGCGCGGGTAGCGAAGAGGCGGATGACCGGGCGGCTCCAGAAGGAGGCCTGGGGGCTCCACTGCAGCGCGATGGTGTTCTTGAGGAGCTTCCGGGATTCGTCTTCGTTGTCGAACTTCAGCTTGTCCATGCCCACTTCGTAGGCGACGCTGAAGTGCTTGGTGAAGAAGTAGACGGGGCGGACGCCGGCGGAGATCCAGGTGTTGGTGCTGCCGGCCATGGAGTTCTTGCCGTTCTGCTTGCGGTACTGGACGGTGCCCTGCATCTCGAGGTTGGTCACGGGCTTGATGTAGAACACGTCCATGACGTGCCACCAGGTGTTCTCGGTCTTGACGTCGGGGTTGTACCAGTTCCAGTAGGTGGAGCCGTTGCCATAGGTGGCGTAGACGCGGTTGTCGCCGCCCATGACGCCGGCCTGGTTGAGGATCACGTTGAACTGGGTGCCCTTGTTGTCGTTGCCGCCGGCGCCGGTGACGGCCGTGCCGCTCTTGTTGCTGGCGTCGTTGTACTGGAGGCCGAGGGTCAGCGAACCGCCCGACCAGAGCTTGATGTCGGACACGCGCAGGTCATGCGAGGCGACGATGTTGTGGCCGCCGCCGCCCACCCACTGGCTGTAGGGATTGAGGGTGCCCCGGATGGAGCCGTTGTTCCAGTCGCTGCTCAGGTTGCCCGTGTCGTGCTGGATGTAGGCGTAGTGCATCTTCATGAAGCCGAAGTCGATGTTCTCGAGGCCCACGCCATCGCCGCTGTTGTTCCAGTACCACTGGTCGCGCATGTGGAGATCCTGGCGCATGTAGAAGCGCCGGCCAGCCCACAGGGAGGCATCCTTGAAGGCGCCGCTGTTGCCGAAGATGCCGGTGGCCTCGCCCCAGGCTTCGCGGATCCAGATCTGCTGGTTGGGGTTCGCAGCCTTGCTGTTGTCCACGTTGCCGCCCGCATCGGTGGAGGCATCGCGGACCTGGTAGTACTCGCGGAAGGCGGGGCGGAAGTGCAGTTTGAAGTTGGTGTTGCCCTTCTCGTAGGCCTTCACGTCCACGGCCAGCTCGAGGTAGTTGTCGGTCTCGTTGCCGAGGCGGTAGCCGGGGCCGCCGGTGGGGCTGCCACCGGTGTTGGCGAGGAAGAAGGACACCTGCTCGCCGCCGTTCGAGGAACGGCCGACGCCGGCGCGGGTGTAGCCGTGGATCTCGACGACGTCGTCGGCCACGAGGGTGCCGCAGACCAGCGCCAGGGGCAGCGCGGCCTTGATGAGGGAGAGAGACTTCATGGTCTTGCCTCCAGTGAGAGATGCCGCAGTGCGGCAGGTGAGTGGCTGAGAGCGGAGAAGGATCGGCGCATGGGGTCAGACCAGGCGGCCGAAGAACCCTCCCCAGGGGGGGAGCTGGATGTCCCGGCCTTCCCAGGGGCAGGGCGCGAGGCCGTGTCCTTCGAGGCAGAGGGCCGCAGCCGGGAGGGTGTACCGGACGGGCTCGGGACTGAGGTTGAAGACGGCCAGGATCCGATCCGGACCCAGGTCGCGCCGGAGGGCCAGGATCGGCTCGGGCGTGGCATAGAAGTGGATGCTGCCGCGCCAGAGCGGAGCCAAGTCCTTCCGCCAGGCGAGGAACTGGCGGTAGAAGCCCAGAACCGACTGCGCGTCGCCGTCCTGGGAGGCCACGGAGCGGTCCAGGTGGTCCGGCGACATGGGGAGCCAGGGCTCCACGGTGGAGAAGCCGCCGCGGGGCCGCTCGGCGGTCCAGGGCATGGGCGTGCGGCAGCCGTCGCGCCCCTTGTAGTCGGGCCAGAAGGCGATGCCGTAGGGATCGATGAGGCGGTCGAAGGGCACCTCGCCCTCGGGCAGGCCCAGCTCCTCGCCCTGGTAGATGCAGAAGCTGCCCCGGAGGGAGCCCAGCACCGCCACCAGCAGCTTGGCCAGGCCGGCATCGTCCACGCCCCTGCCCCAGCGGGTGACCACCCGGACGTTGTCGTGGTTGGAGAGGGACCAGCAGCCCCAGCCCCCGCCGCGGCGGATGCGCTTCTCGTACTCCTGCACCACGGAGCGGATGCGCTCGGCGCTGAACTCCTCCGTGAAGAGGCTGAAGCCGTAGGCCATGTGCAGCTTGTCGCCGTCAGCGGTGTACTCGGCCATGGTGGCCAGGGCGCCCTCGTCGCCCACCTCGCCCACGCTCATGGCGCCGTACTCGTTCATGAGGCTGCGCAGGCGCTTCAGGAAGGGCAGGTTCTCCGGGCGGCTCTTGTCGAAGCGGTGGATCTGGCAGCCGTAGGGATTGCCCTCGCGGACGGACGTCAGCTCCACCTTGCCGGGCTTGGCGGGCGGGTTGTTCCGGAGCTTCCTGTCGTGGAAGTGGAAGTTGCAGGCGTCGAAGCGGAAGCCATCCACGCCGCGCTCCATCCAGAAGCGGACCTCGTCGAGCATCTCGGCCTGCACCGGCTCGTGGTGGAAGTTCAGGTCGGGCTGGGACTCCAGGAAGTTGTGCAGGTAGTACTGGCGGCGGCGAGGCTCCCAGGACCAGGCGGAACCGCCGAACACGGACTGCCAATTGTTGGGCGGCGTGCCATCCGGCCGCGCTTCGGCCCAGACATACCAGTCGGCCTTGGGATTGGTGCGGCTGGTCCGGCTCTCCTTGAACCAGGCATGCTGGTCCGAGGAATGGGACAGCACCTGGTCGATGAGCACCTTCAGGCCCAGGCGGTGGGCCTCGGCCACCAGGCAATCGAAATCCGCCAGGGTGCCGAAGGTGGGGTCCACGTCCCGGTAATTCGACACGTCGTAGCCGAAGTCCTTCATGGGCGAGGTGAAGAAGGGTGAGATCCAGATGGCGTCCACGCCCAGCTCGGCCACGTAGGGCAGGTGGGCCGTGATGCCCGGCAGGTCGCCCACGCCGTCGCCGTTGGTGTCCTGGAAGCTGCGGGGATAGATCTGATAGATCGAGGCGCCGCGCCACCACTCGGCCGAGGTCCGGGGGTCGTGAGCCTCGGGAGAGGGCGCGGTCACGATTCCTTTGGGGGTGGGGAGAAGCGACATGGGGGGGACATCCAGGAGGGGGTGCGGAGGCGGGACGGGGCCGGGTGGGCAGGGTCTGGAATCATCTTTGTAACCGGTTACACGACGGAGACCAGGAAAGCGCGCCTGCCTTGGTTGGGGAGTAGTTGGAGGGGGGCAGGGGGTCGTATGGCGGACAAAATGTAAACGGTTACAAGAAGGTCGCAGGTATGGTCAACCGGCGTCACGGGTCTGTCAAGCGGGTAATTCCGGGGTCCGGAGACTTTTTGTCCGAGGGCACCAAACCCCTGGTTTCTGGCGGTCTCCGGCCTAAGCCCACTGCGCTCACGGCTTGTCCCGAGCACCCGAGCCGGGGGGTCCAGTGGACGCCCGGAGCGGGACCGGGGACCATGGAAGTCACATTGGTCCCCGCCCAGGCTGGATGCCTGTGCCTGAGTCCTTCTGCTGTCCTGTCGTGGTGAGGTTCCGTGCCTGCAAGCGCTGACAATCTGATCCTGGTCGCCGACGTGGGCGGCACCAACCTCAACCTGGCCCTCCTGGCCCCGGAGGGCGGCCGCTACCGCCTGCTGCGCAAGACCCGCTTCCGCACCCAGGAGGAGGCCTCGCTCCTCGAACCCGTCCAGCGCTTCCTGGGCGGGGATCCCGCCCTCCGGCCCGCCCGGGCCTCCTTCTGTGGTGCCGGTCCGGTCCTGGACCGCCGCATCCACCTGACCAACGCACCCTGGGACATCGATGCCAACGCCCTGGAGCGCAGCCTCGGCGTGCCCGTCCACCTGGTCAACGACTTCACCGCCCTGTCCTGCGGGGTGCTCCAGCTCGACCTGGGGGATCCCCGCCAGGTGACGCCCCTCGCCCACGGCGACGGCAGCCGGCCCGCCGCGGATCCCCAGGGCCTGGCCCTGGTGGTGGGGGCCGGCACGGGGCTCGGCGTGGGTTTCGTGGTGCGTACGCCCCAGGGCGCCCGGGCCTTCCCCAGCGAGGGCGGCCACATCGGCCTGCCCGTCTTCGACGAGGACTCGCTGGCCCTCTGGCGACACCTGCAGCAGGGCCTGCCCGGCCCTCCGGGCGCGGAGATGGCGGTCTCGGGCGTGGGGCTCGCCCACCTCTTCCGCTTCCTGCTGGACTCCAAGCGTGTGCCCTGGACGCCGGCCGCCACCGCGATCCTGGCCCTGGCGGCCCCCGACCAGCCCGCGGCCATCTCGGCCCTGGCGACCTCCGATCCTGCCTGCGCCCGCGCCATGGCGCTGTTCGTGGACCTCTACGCGCGGGTCTGCGCCGAGCTCTGCGCCGTGTTCCTGCCCACGGGGGGACTCTTCCTCGCAGGCGGCATCGCCGCCAAGAACGCCCCGCACTTCGTGGAGGACCCGCGCTTCATGGCCCGCTTCGAACGCAACTACCGGGCGCACCTGGATCTCCTCACCCGCGCCACGCCCGTGTTCCTGGTCCACGACTACGACCTCAGCCTCTACGGCGCGGCCCACGCACCGGATTGCGCCACCTGACGCGAAATCGTCGCCCGGGCGGCAACGTCGCATTGACAGTTCCGGAAGCCGAACGGTATTCATGGGGAGTCGCTTTCTTCCTTCCGTTTCCCAACCCCTGCGGCCCCCCATGAAGATCACCATCGGCGAGATCGCCCGCCAGTCCGGCGTTTCGACCGGGACCGTGAGCCGTGTCATCAACGGCAAGCCCACGGTGGCGGTGGATACGCGGGCCACGGTGCTGGCCGTGATGAAGAAGCTGGGCTACGAACCCGACCCCGTGGCGCGGGAGCTGTCGCGGCGCACCAAGCACACCCTGGGCATCTGGGTGGGCGCGGGCGAGAACCGCCTGTCGCCCTACTTCAACGTCATCTGGCGGGCCCTGCTGCGCGAGATGCAGAGCCACGCCACCCAGTTCGTGGAGCTGCCGGTGGACATCACGCCGGTGCGGCGGCGCATGGACGCGGTGCTCATGTTCCACTGCGCCGACATCGACCAGCGCCTGGCCACCCTGTGGCGGCGCGGTGTGCCCGGCGCCCTCATCGGGCATCACCCCGGCGTGTCCTGCGTGGCGCCCGATGACATCGGCGGCGGCCGGCTGGCCGCGGCGAAGCTCCTCTCCCTGGGCCACCGGGACCTGCTGCACCTCACCGTGGCCGACGAGCACCAGTGGGCCGTGGACCGCGCGGCGGGCTTCACCGCCTCCCTGGCCGAGAACGTCGGGGGCTCCCTGGCCCCGGTCATCCTGCGGGGTGGCGGCTCGGTGCTGGGTGGTTACCGCCTCATGCGCGACGCCTGGCAGCGGGGCCACCGGCCCACGGGGATCTTCTGCGCCACGGACGAAATGGCCGTGGGGGCCCTGGGCGCCCTGGCGGATCTCGGCGTGGCCGTGCCCACCCAGGTGTCCGTGCTGGGCTTCGACGGGCTGGTGGACCTCTACCCGGGCCTGGCCTCCGTGGCCCAGGACATCCCCGCCATCGCCCACGAGGCCGTCACCCTCGCCCTGGGCGCCATCGATCGCGATGCCGTGCGGCACACCATCGTCCCGGTGAAGATCCTGGAGGGCGCCACCCTGGGCCCCGCGCCCCGGAAGGGCTGACATGGCCGACGCCCCCGAGATCCTCTGGCTGCCCGACGTGGAGGAGCACGACTACCCCGCGGCGGAGTCCTACCTGGGCCTGATCTATCCGGAAGGCCAGGCCGCGGATCTGGTGGCGCGCCTGCGGACGGCCCCCCTGGTCCGGTTCAAGGCCAAGGACATCTTCCGGGCCTCGGGCTTGTCCTCGCTGGGCGTCAGCAACGCGCGGGTGGAGAAGGACCGGAAGAAGATCGAGAAGGGCACCCCCCTCTCGCCCCTCCTGTTGGTGCGGGATACGGCGAACGGCAAGGTGGTCGTCGCCGATGGCTATCACCGCCTGTGCGCCATCTACGGCTTCGATGAGGGCGCCTGGATTCCCTGCAAGATCGTCTGAGACGCGGCTCCCACCCCCAAGGAACGCCATGCACACCCTCCTCCGACCGGTCCTGATCCTCGTGGCCCTCCTGGCCCCCCGCGCAGCGATCGCCGAGGAGCAGCCACCGGCGCCGGCCGGGTTCAGCTGGGTCAAGGCCAAGCCCATGAAGGGCGTGTTCCTCCTGCCGGAGGGCTGGCATTTCCTCGAAGAGCAGAAGGGCGACATCTCGGCCTGCTTCATCACCAAGGAGAAGATCACGCCGCCCGGCGGAGCCTTCCACACGGGGGTGAGCATCAACCTGATCCGGGGCCTGCCCCAGAAGGCCAAGCTGCTGTCCTCCCAGTACGCCCAGCGCTACCTCCAGGTCGTGGCGGCCAAATACAAGCCCATCAAGACGGTGAGCCGCAAGCTGGGGCCCTTCGATCACTTCGGCATCGAGTTCATCAGTACGGATCCCGCCGCTCCACCCATCCACATGTGGCACATCCTCATCGCCAATGACAGAACGGGCAGCGTGTACATGGCGGTGGTGGAGTCGCCGGAGGCGGAATGGGCAGAGAATTGGCCGATTCTCGAGAAGATCAGCGCCATGATGGGCGTGGATGACGAGGCGTAGGGCCCATGACGACCACCCGCAATCCCTACCAGATCAAACCCAAGGAACAGCTGGTCCGCGAGGAGCAGAAGCTCATCCAGATCCGGGACGACTCGGTGCGGCCCCCCTCCTCCATCGGCGTGGATTCGTTCCAGGCGACGCTCTTCGGGGCCCCGGCGCTGCAGCCCTCCAAGGCCTCCGCTTCGGATGGGGACGGCGCCTTCTTCTCGGGCCGGCTCGTGGTGATCCTGATCCTCCTGCTCCCGCTGGCCCTGGCCCTCAAGCTGACCTGTTCCCGCTGAGGCCGCCGGATGACGACCCGGGGGTTGTTATAGACTGGGACCATCCCCACACCCGCCCGGCAGGCCCACCTTCACCGTGGCAGCCACCCCGGCCCACGATGAGGTTCCCATGGTCCTTCGACGCTGCCGCGCGGCCTGGCTTCCCGCCTGCCTGAGCGCCCTCTGCCTGCAAGCCCAGACGACACCGGCGCCCCAGGCCCCCCCCGCCGCCGTGGCGGCCTCGGCCCCGGGCCTGCTCTCGGACAAGCCCCTCTGGTCGGCCAAGGCCACGGGCGGCATGCCGGGCCTCGTCGTGGGCCAGGATGCGGTGGTGTTCCGGCACGAAGACGCCCTCAAGCGGCTCAGCCTCGCGGATGGCACCGAGCTCTGGTCTGCGGCGGTGGACGGATACCCCGTGCGGGAGGAGGACGGCCTGCTCTTCCTCATGAATGCCCAGTACGAGCTCACCTGCCTGGACGCCCGCACCGGCCAGCAGGCCTGGAAGACACCCATCGTGAAGGAGGGCAGCGCGGGTTTCGGCAAGGGCAACCTGGTGGTGATCCGGGGCGGGCTGAAGGGGCCGGTGGTGGCGGGGGACAAGGTGCTGGTGGGCACCTTCGGCGGCTCCTTCTTCAAGGGGCGCACCGGGAAACTCTACGCCTACGACCGCAAGGACGGCAGACTGCTCTGGTCCTTCGAGGCTGAGGACGGGGTGGAGAACCCGCCCCTGGTCCACCAGGGCCTGGCGCTGTTCGGCGGCATCGCCGCCTGCTACGGCGTGGACCTGGCCACGGGCAAGCAGGTCTGGAAGGCCGGCACCCGCAGCGACAACCAGTGGATGTTCAAGCTGGCGGGCGACACCCTGCTGGTCTCGGCGGGCCACTACGGCGCCCAGCAAAGCGCCTTCGGCGGCACCCTGTACGCCTTCGAGGCCGCCACGGGGAGGCCCCGCTGGAAGTACGACATCGGCGGTCCCAGCCTCCTCCGGGTGGCCGGAGACCGGCTCGTGGGCATCGAGTGGGGCATGATGGGCGGCACCCGCCTCACCTGCCTGAACCTGGACACGGGCACCCAGGCCTGGGAGTACAAGGAGAAGAGCTCGGCCTGGCCCGTGGTCCACGAGGGGAAGGTCATCTACATCACCAAGGACAACCGCATCCACGTGGTGGACCTGGCCAGCGGCAAGGCCGGCAGCCCCATCCCGGCGGCCGGTGACTTCCAGATGGGCTTCTTCAAGGGCCCCTGGGGACGCTTCCTTGATCCCGTGGTCCTCCAGGACCAGGCCGTGGTGGGCTCCTGGGACAAGGCGAAGAAGGAGAGCATCCTGCAGATCCTTGATGCCAAGCAGGCCAAGGTGGTCCAGGAGCGGCGCCTGCCGGGCGAGATCTGGGCCTTCTGGGACCGCAGGGACCTGCTGGTGGTCCTTATCAAGGAGGGCGAAACCGCCTGGTCCCTCCAGGTCTTCGGGCGCTAGGCCCCCTCTGGGAGATCAGGCCCGCTGGACCGCGAAGCCCTGGAAGCCCTCGCCCTCCCAGCGCAGGGGGTGGGGGCGGAAGGTGGCGCTGAGGCCCGTGTTGCCATCGACCTCTGCGCCCAGGGCCGCAGGCCATACCTCGGCCGGATGCAAGTCCGGCTGGGCCTCCACCAGCCAGTCCCGGTGGGCGACGCCCTCCTCCGGCAGCCAGGAGCACACGGCGTAGATGAGCAGCCCGCCGGGGGCCAGGCGGTCGGCGGCGGCGTTGAGCAGGCGTCGCTGGAGGCCCGTCAGGCGGGGCAGGTCGTCGTGCTTGAGCCAGGGCCACTCCGGGTGTTTCTGCAGGGTGCCGCTGCCGCTGCAGGGCGCGTCCAGCAGGATGAGGTCGAAGGTGGCGCCGCAGACCTCCAGCCACTCGGCGGCGTCCGCCTGGATCACCTGGGCCTCCACGCCCCGCTGCTGGAGGGTCTGGCGCAGCCGGGCGGCCCGCCTGGGATGCACCTCAAGGGCTGTGATGGCCGCGCCCGGATGGCGGCGGGCCAGGGTGGTGGTCTTGCCGCCGGGCGCGGCGCAGGCGTCCAGGATGCGGGTCACCGGCCGCTCCCACTGGTAGGCCAGCAGGGCCTGGGAGCTGCGGTCCTGCACCATGCCGTCCCCGGCTTCCAGCCAGAGACGGGGGAAGGGGGCCCCCTCCATCAGGCAGAGACAATCAGGCAGGCCCCCCACGGGAACCAGCCCCTCGGGAACCACTCCCTGCAACAGGCGGACGTCGGGGCGGGGCGGCTGCTGGAGCCGCGCCCACAGGGCCTCCAGCTCACCTTCGGCACCATGGGGGGCCAGGGCCGCGTCCAGGGCGCGCGCCACGGCGGGGCTGCGGTCCAGGCTCGCGGGCAGGACTTCGAGCTCGGCCGCCAGGGCGGCGCGATCCTTGGCGGCCCGGCGCAGCAGGGCGTTCACCAGCCCCTTGTGGGGCAGGAAACCCAGGTCGCGGTCCGCCGCCAGATCCACGGATTCATTCACGGCGGCGTGGTCGCTCACGCCCGGCAGCCAGGCCAGCTGGGCCAGCCCCATGGCCAGGCTCACCCGCGTCCCCAGGGGCACGCCGCGGTCCGGATCCTTCAGCTTGGGTTTCACCCAGGCCTGGAGGCGGCCCCAGCGGCGCAGGCAGAGACCCAGCAGGGCCTGGGCCAGCTGGGCATCCTCCCCCAGCTCGCGATCCCAGATGTCCGGCACCCGCCCGCCCTCTCCGAAGACTTCGTGCAGGGCGTGGGCGACGTGGATGCGGGCGGGCGTGGGCATGGGGCTCCGGAGGCAAATCCAGGCTAGCACGCAGGCTGTGGCATCCTGGGCGCAGGCATTCCGGGAGGACCCCATGGCCCACCACTACCCCCTTCAGCTCCACTGGACCGGCAGCACCCTCGACGGCACCTACAACCGCAATGCGACCGTCACGACCGCCGGCAAGCACCCCCTGTCGGTCAGCAGCGCCCCGGAATACGCGGGCGACGCCACCCGCTGGAACCCCGAAGACCTGCTAGGCGCGGCGCTCGCCACCTGCCACATGCTCACCTTCCTGGCCCTCTGCGCCAAGGCCAAGGTGGAGGTGGTGGGCTACGAGGACCACGCGGAGGCCATCCTGGACACCGTGGACAAGGTCACGCGCGTCACCCAGGTGCACCTGCGCCCGGTCATCCGCGTCACGCGGGGCACCAGCATGGCCAAGGTCACCGAACTCTTCGAGAAGGCCCACAAGTACTGCTTCGTGGCCAATTCCGTCACCTGCGAGGCGGTGCTGAATCCGCGGATCGTCGAGGTCTAGCCACCAGGAGCGTCATGCACTGTCCCTTCTGCGGGCACATCGAGGACAAGGTGGTGGATTCCCGCGAGTCCCGCGAGGGCGACTCCATCCGCCGCCGCCGCGAGTGCCTCTCCTGCGGCCGGCGCTTCACCAGCTACGAGCGGGTGGAGGAGGTGCCCCTGGTGATCCTGAAGAAGGACGGCCGTCGGGAGCCCTTCGAGCGGCAGAAGCTCATGAAGGGCCTGCTGGCCGCCTGCCAGAAGCGGCCCGTGTCGCTGGACCGCATCGAGCAACTGGTGGGGGACGTCCACGCCCGGCTCATGGAGCGTCCCGACCGCGAGATCCGCAGCCGCGAACTGGGCGAGCTCATCATGGACGAGCTGAAGGGGCTCGACCAGGTGGCCTACGTGCGCTTCGCCAGCGTGTACCGCGAGTTCAAGGACCTGCCCGATTTCGTGAAGGCCCTGGAGGGCCTCATGCACAAGGAGGCCGCCACGGGCCGCGGCACGGGCGCCCCGAAACTTGGCCACGACAGCGCAACGCCCCAGCCGCAGGCCCTGTTCCCGGGCGAGACCGTGGACGTGGCCGCCATGAAGTCCCGGAAAAAGTAGGGGTATCCTGGGGTCCGAGGTTTTTCCGTGGCCGATGATGTCCTCCTGCCCCCCCCACCCGACGAGACGCCGAAGCTGCCGGAGGAGCTGCCCGTCCTCCCGCTGCGGGACGTGGTGGTCTATCCCTACGTGATCCTGCCCCTCAGCATCAGCCGCGAGAAGTCCATCCGCGCCGTGGACACGGCCCTGGTGGAGAACCGCATGATCCTGCTGCTCTCCCAGAAGCAGACGGAGATGGACAACCCGCGCCCCGAGGACCTCTACCAGGTGGGCACGGCGGCGCTCATCATGCGCGTGCTGAAGCTGCCGGATGGCCGCATCCGCGCCCTGGTGCAGGGCCTGCAGCGGGTCCGCGTGGAGTACTTCACCGAGACCGAGAACCTCTTCAAGGCCCGGGTGGAGCCCCTCGCGGAGCCCGAGCTGAAGACGCCGGACCTGGAGTCGGACGCCCTGCTGCGCAGCGTGAAGCAGACGCTCGAGAAGGCCGTGGCCCTGGGCAAGACCCTGCCCCAGGAGGTGCTGGTCATCGCCGGCAACCTGGACAATCCGGGCCGCCTGGCGGACCTGGTGGCCTCCAACCTGGATCTCAAGCTCCAGCAGACCCAGGAGGTGCTGGAGATCGCCCATCCGGGCCTGCGTCTGAAGCGCGTGAACGAGCTGCTCATGCGGGAGATCCAGCTCCTCGAGGTGCAGCAGAAGATCACCATGGAAGCCCGCGGCGAGATGGACAAGAGCCAGCGGGAGTACTACCTCCGCCAGCAGCTCAAGGCCATCCAGCAGGAGCTGGGCGAGGGCTCGGAGCTGGCCGAGGAGGTCACGGCCTTCCGCGACAAGCTGGCCAAGATGAAGGTGCCCGACGAGTCCCTGGTGGAGATCGAGCGCAACCTCAAGAAGCTGGAGCGCATGCACCCGGATTCCAGCGAGACCGCCGTGACGCGGACCTACCTGGAGTGGATGACGGAGCTGCCCTGGGGCATCCAGACCGAGGACAACCTGGACCTCAAGCAGGCCCAGACCGTGCTCGACGAGGACCACTTCGGCCTGGCCAAGATCAAGGACCGGCTGCTGGAGTTCCTGGCCGTGCGCAAGCTCAAGCCCGACCTCCGCGGCACCATCCTCTGCTTCGTGGGACCCCCGGGCGTGGGCAAGACCTCGCTGGGCAAGTCCATCGCCCGGGCCCTGGGCCGCAAGTACAGCCGCATCTCCCTGGGCGGCGTCCACGACGAAAGCGAGATCCGCGGCCACCGCCGCACCTACGTGGGCGCCATGCCGGGCCGCATCGTGCAGGCCCTGCATCAGGTGAAGAGCATGAACCCCGTGATCATGCTCGATGAGGTGGACAAGATCGGCCGGGACATGCGCGGCGACCCCAGCGCGGCCCTGCTGGAGGTGCTGGACCCTGAGCAGAACCACACCTTCCGCGACCACTACCTGAACGTGCCCCTGGATCTGTCCCAGGTGCTCTTCCTGGCCAACGCCAACGAGCTGGAGCCCATCCACCCGGCCTTCAAGGACCGCATGGAGATCATCTACCTCAGCAGCTACACGCTGGAGGAGAAGATCGGGATCGCCGAGCAGCACCTGATCCCCAAGCAGCTGGAGAAGCACGGCGTCACCCGCAAGCAGGTGGCCATCCCCAGGGCCGCCCTCAAGGCCATCATCACGGGCTACACGCGCGAGGCCGGGCTGCGCCAGCTGGAACGCGAGATCGGCGCCATCTGCCGCAAGGTGGCCCGCCGCGTGGCGGAGAACACCCTAAAGAAGAAGCTCACCCTGGACGACAAGAGCATCCACGAGCTGCTGGGCCCCGTGAAGCTCCTGCAGGACGAGCGCCTGAAGGCCCCCCGCGTGGGCGTGGTGACGGGCCTGGCCTGGACCGCCGTGGGCGGCGACGTGCTCTTCGTCGAGGCCCTGAAGATGCCGGGCAAGGGCCTGCTCACCCTCACGGGCCAGCTGGGCGACATCATGAAGGAAAGCGCCCAGGCGGCGCTCAGCTACATCCGCAGCCGGGGCGAGGCCTTCCAGATCGACCCCGAGGTGTTCCAGAAGCAGGACATCCATGTGCACTTCCCCGAGGGCGCCATCCCCAAGGACGGCCCCAGCGCGGGCCTGGCCATCGCCACGGTGCTGCTCTCCGTGCTGAAAGGCGTGCCCGTGCGGAACACCCTGGCCATGACCGGCGAGATCGACCTGCGCGGCGAGGCCCTGGCCATCGGCGGCCTCAAGGAGAAGTCCCTGGCGGCGCTGCGCGTGGGCATCAAGGACATCCTCATCCCCCACGCCAACCAGAAGGACCTGGAGGAGATCGACCCTGAGCTGCGCAAGCAGCTGCGCTTCCACCCCGTGAAGCATGTGGAGGAGGTCTTCGAACACGCCCTGGTGGGCTGGCACCGACCCGAGCGGGCCAAGCCGACCGCCAAGGCCAAGGTCAAGCCCCGTCCTCGGCGCTAGCCTGCTGGCCCAAACATCGATATAAAACAAGTTGGGGCCTTGTCTGGCCCGAGCCGGGGCGTTACATTCCCCACCGGAGGGTCACCATGCTGACCGAGGTCTTCTCCCTGGTGCTCCAGCTCCCGCCCCTGGCCTTCGGCCCCGCCAGGGTCCCCGAGGCCTTTGCGCCGCCCCGGGCCCTGGCCTGCGAGGTCCGTCAGCTCGGCCAGGTCCAGGTGCCAGAACGCCCCCTGCGCCCCATCGCTTCGGGAAGTTCCCTGGATCCAAGGGACCTGAGGCCGGCTCCGGAGCGCTACCTGGTGAACCGCCCCGTGGACATCCTGCTCCTCCTCGCCACGGCCTATTCCGGCCGGGCCACCTGGGATGAGACCCCCTGGTCGGTCCGCACCTGGCAGGCCACGGGGGCGGCGGCGCCGGTCCTGATTCCACCCCAGCCGCCGCCCTTCCTGGCCCCGCAGCGCTGGTAGTTCCACGTGGAACACTACTTAGCCTTCAAGCTCCCGAGATACTTCCCCAGCAGTTCAGCCTCCTGTTCAGTGCCGGCAAAGGGCGGCATGCGGTCCAGGTAGGGGTTCAGGGCCGGGTCCAGCTCGCGAAGGGCCTGGATGAAGGCCACGTTGTCCCCCTCGGAGTTGCTGGCCGTGAGGCCCTTCAGGCCCCGGTAGCCGTCCCGGGTGTGGCAGGCCAGGCACTGGCTCCGCAGGAGGGCCTCGCCCCGGGCCAGGTCCGTGTCCCCCTTCGAGGCGGCGAAGGTCCGGGCCCAGGCGTTCCGGGGCAGGAAGCCCTCCTTCTGGTACTCCGCCACCTGCTCCACCCGGATGCCGTTGGAGTACATCACGTCCCGGATGACGAAGGGCTTGCGGGCCACCTCACGGATCCACTCGAAGCCGCCGAAGCCCCAGCAGGCCAGGAGCAGGCCCAGCAGGGCCAGGGGGCGCCGGAAGGAGGCGGAGGCGAAGAAGGCCCAAAGCACCAGCAGGCCCGGCACCAGGAAGGCGCCCAGGCCCCAGAGCGCCCAGCGGAACCCGCGGGCCAGGCTGGTGGCGCCCTTGAGGTTGCCCAGCACCAGCTCCCGCGCGGCCGGGGGGAAGCTCTGGAAGTAGTACCAGCCTGAGGCCACGGCCAGCAGCACGCCCGCCAGGGTGAAGAGGGCCGAGGGCTTCAGGATCCGCGGCTTCAGCGCCGGCCCTGCGGTGGCCCCCGCCGCCAGGGCCCAGAGCCCGCCCAGAACCAGGGCCACGCAGGTCCGCAGCAGGAGGCTGGGCAGGTAGGTGGCGTTGAAGAAGCCGTCCCACATGGCGTGGCTGGCGACCCAGCCCTTTCCCGGGCTCAGCATGAAGGTGATGATGCCGTTGATGACCACGAGGCTCAGCCAGGCGCAGAGCGCATAGAGCCAGTAGACGGCCAGGCGCTGGCGGGGCCGCAGCCGGTCGTAGGCCCGGACCAGCACGATGAGGGTGGCCATTTCGCCCACGAAGATCAGCCACTCGATGGCCCAACCCATGACGAAGGCCCGGATGAGGTGCTGGGTGGCCGTGGGGTTCACGAGGCCGATGGCCACCCAGATGCCCACGCCGGTGGCCGCCCCGAAGATGCTGGACAGCCAGAGCAGGGCCTTGGCCCGGCCCCGCAGCCAGGCCTGCAGCTCCAGATCCCCGGCCCGCTGGGCGCGGCCCTCCATGATCGGCAGCCAGAGGCCGGCACCCACCACCAGGTGGGCGATGGAGACGTGGATGATGCTGATGAGGCCGATGAGCCAGCCGCTGCCGAGGAGGGGGATGTCCCACACGGGATGGTTCATGGCCGCTCCTCCCCCACCGTCCGCGGCTGGGTGGCCCAGCGCAGGACGATCACCAGCATCACCACCAAGGCCGCCAGCGTCAGCCCGAAGACCCCCAGGGACAGCCAATCGGTCTTGTGGGGCAGGGCCCCGGGCTGGAAGCCGAAGGCGGCCAGGCTGGCGTCCCGGGCCTGATCCCGCAGCAGGATCATGCCCAGCATCGAGGCCAGGCCCAGGGCGACCGGGGGCCAGACCCCCTTGGCCGGGGCCCCGGCCTGGCTGGCGGGGATGGCCAGGAACAGGGCCAGCCCCCCACAGGCGATGGAGATCCACATGGTCAGGCTGGGGGCCGTGGTGGCGTTCATCAGCAGGTCGAAGACGGGGGCGGGCTGCTTCACCAGCAGCCAGGTGCCCCAGGCCCCCTGGCTGGCGGTGGCGGCGATGAACCAGACGAGCCCGGCCCGGCGCGCGTAGGCGTGCTGCCGCCAGCCCCCCCAGCCCGCCAGCAGCAGGCCCGCCACGGCCGCGATGCCCGCCACCATGTGGAGGTACCGAGGCCACAGCGTGGGGTCCGCGGTGTTCATGCGGAGGCCGTGAGGCGAGGCGGCCGCGTGGGCGGCCCAGAGGTCGGGGCGGAGGGAGAGCGTGGTGACGTTCACCAGCATCAGCCCCACGGACAGCAGGAGGAGGGCGCTCAGGATGCCCGTCAGGGTCCGGACTGCGTCCGAGGCCACCGAGCCCACGAAGCGGTACAGCAGCACGTAGCCCGCCATCAGGAGGGCCAGGAGCCCCGCCCAGGGGATGGCCGTCAGCACGGAGGCGGTGTAGAAGAAGGGGCCGTAGGTCAGCTGCAGGAAGAGCAGGGGGGCCACCCCCAGGGTGATGGCGAAGGTCACGGCCCCGGGCAGCATGGGGGCCAGGCGCCGCACCAGCTCGCGGTCCTCCGGCTTGCCACGCAGGGCATGCACGGCCGCGAGGAGGCTGCCACCCACTCCGAGGTTCACCGCCATCAGGTGCAGGGTGAAGGTGGCCAGCAGCAGGGCCTTAAGCACGGCGGGTGGCATGGGCAGGGGCAGGGGATCCGGGGACGGGATGGGCGGGAGCGGCATGGGGACTCCGGTGGTCTTACCTGGGATGCCGCCCAGGCTAGCCGGATTCCGGCCTCGGGGAACCCTGAATGCTTCGGTAGACTGGACCTTCGCGAGGTGTCCGTGGGTCTGCTCGGTGGCCTGTTCAACCAGTTCAAGAAGGGCCTGAAGCGCACCCAGGAGCTGGTGCTGGCGCCCATGGGGCGCCTGCTGGGCCTGCGGCGCCTGGACGAGGCCCAGCTGGAGGAGCTGGAGGATCTGCTGCTGCAGGCGGACCTGGGCGTGAAGGCCGTGGACCGGCTGATGGCACGGCTCCGCCAGGAGCTCAAGGGGGCCGGGGACGTCGATCCCAAGGCCATCCTGAGGGACGAATTGCTCAAGCTGCTGCGCCAGCGGCCGCCCCGGCCCTTCACCGCGTCGGGCACCCAGGTGGTGCTGCTGGTGGGCGTCAACGGCGTGGGCAAGACCACCACCCTGGGCAAGCTGGCGGCCCACCTCAAGGCCCGGGGCGAGGCCGTGCTGGTGGTGGCGGGCGACACCTTCCGGGCGGCGGCCATCGACCAGCTGGAGCGCTGGGGTGAGCGGGCCGGAGTGCCCGTCATCCGCAACCAGATGGGCGGCGATCCCGCGGCCATCGCCTTCGACGGGGCCACCAGCGCCCTGGCCAAGGGCACGCCCTGGGTGCTCATCGACACGGCGGGGAGGCTCCACACGAAAGACCACCTCATGAAGGAGCTGGACAAGATCCACCGGAGCCTCCAGAAGGTCATCCCGGCGGCGCCCCACCGGGTGCTGCTGGTCCTGGACGCCACGACGGGACAGAACGGCCTGGTCCAGGCGGAGGCCTTCGCCCAGGTGGCGGGAGTCACCGACCTGGTGCTCACCAAGCTGGATGGCAGCGCCAAGGGCGGCGTGGTGGTGTCCATCCTGGACCGGCTCCGACTCCCCATCGCCTTCGTGGGCGTGGGCGAGGGCGTGGATGACCTCATCCCCTTCGATGCCGAGGCCTTCGTGGATGGCCTGCTGGATGTCTGAGCCCACCCTGAACCCCGAACTCGCCTGGGCCCTGGCCACGGGCGGGCCCTGGCCCGATCCGGCCGCCCTCGAGGGCGATGCCCGCTTCATGGCCCTGGCCCTGCAGGAGGGCCTCAAGGGGGTGGGCCTCTCGAGCCCCAACCCGCCGGTGGGCTGCGTCCTGGTGAAGGGGGATCAGGTCATCGGGGCCGGCGTCCACACCCGGGCCGGGGATCCCCACGGTGAGATCATGGCCCTGCGTGACGCCGAGGGCCGGGGCGAGGACCCGAAGGGCGCCACGGCCTATGTCACCCTCGAACCTTGCTGCCACCAGGGTCGCACGGGGCCCTGCACCCTGGCCCTCATCCAGGCGGGCATCACCCGGGTGGTGGTGGGCGTCCGGGATCCCAACCCCCGGGTGGACGGGGGCGGCCTGGCCATCCTGCGGGCCCAGGGCCTCACCGTGGAGGAGGGGCTGCTGGGCGAGGCCTGTCATCGCTTCCACGCGCCTTTCTTCAAGCTCATCCGCACGGGCCTGCCCTGGGTGACGCTCAAGCTGGCCCTGGGCTCCGATGGCGCCCTCGGCCCGGCGGGGCAGACCACCCCCGTGACCCCGCCCGAGATCCAGCGCCTGGCCCACGCCCTGCGTCGGGCCTCGGAGGCCATCGTGGTGGGGCGTCATACCATCGAGGTGGATGATCCCCAGCTCACGGACCGCTGGTCCGCCCCCACGGCCCCCCACCGCAGCTTCGCGCGGGTGGTGATGGACGAGGGGGGCCAGATCCCCGCTTCCGCGCGGGTGTGGGCGCCCGTGGCCGGACAGCCCGTCTTCCGGGCGGTGATCGGGGATCCCGTGCCCCTGAGGGGCGTGGAGGACCTGCATCTCCCGCCCGATGGCCGGGGATGCAGTTTGCGGCACCTGTTGCACGAGCTCGCCGCCCGGGGGGTGGGCCGGGTCCTGGTGGAGGGTGGTGGCACCCTTGCCCGGGCCTTCCTGGACCTGGGCCTGGTGGACGAGTTCCACCGTTTCCAGAGCGATGCCCCCGCCGGCGGCAGCCCCGTACTGCTGGCTCTGCCGGGATCCTGGCGCTGCCGCGCCACCGGGACATGGCCCACGGGCCACTGGGAGATCTGGCGCTAGCCGACCCTCCTCCCAACCCCTGGCACGACCTTTGAAAAGACGCCTCGCCCCATCTCCCCACATCCCGTGGAGTCTCCCGTGAAGCACGCCCCTCTCGGCCCCGGTTCCCTGGTCGCCACCCTCCTGCTCCTGGCGGGCTGTGGCGGTTCGAGCGATGGCCCCAGCGCGGTCTCCGTCACCGTCCAGGGTCAGTACGAGAAGCGGGTGCTCTCCACTGCCGGTTTCGGCGCGGCCCCGACCACCCTCCCCACGCGCTACGCGTACGCCCAGGTGGTGAACAGCGCCTCGGGCCGGGTGGAGGCCGCCGGGACCCTGGGGGCCGATGGTACTCGGACTTTCGCGGTCCCCCGGGGCATCACCTTCTTCGTGGCCATCTTCGCGACGACCGAAGTCCCCGCCAGTGCCCCGGGCGGCGGCTTCTCCTTCTACGGGGGCGTCAAGAATGCCCTTCCGACCGCGACCTACGCCAGCGCCGAGGCCTTCAACCAGGTGCCCACCTGGTTCACCATCAGCGCGGACAGCGCTGCCAATGCCAGCGGCAACCTCACCCTGCGCGCCCTGGACGCCACCGGGGAGGCTGGCGCCTTTGCCATCGCCGACCAGATGACCACCTTCGCCCTGGGCATGCGCTCTCTGGAGCCCACACTGCAGCTCCCCGAGCTGTACGCCTTCTGGAATCCCGGCACCACCACCACCTATCCTTCCGTCGCCCTGGCCGCGGGCGGGTCGGCCATCCTGAAGCAGTCCACCGCCCTGGGCGGGCGGGCCATCTTCCAGCACGAGGTCCGCTATGCCGGACCGACGGCGGCGGATCGGGGCGCCGATGCCTACAACGACAGCCTCCTCCTGGAAGCCTGCGCCCGCCTGCTCTTCGCCGAGGACAGCCTCGCCTACGCCAATGGCACCTTCGGCCAGATCGTCCGCCGGGACAACGACAACGGGTTCGTGGCCCCGGGGGACGCTTCGGAACCCGCCATCGCCTTCGTGGGTGGCTTCAGCAGCTTCC
Source organism: Geothrix sp. (assembly GCF_030219325.1). NCBI lineage: Bacteria > Pseudomonadati > Acidobacteriota > Holophagae > Holophagales > Holophagaceae > Geothrix > Geothrix sp. The sequence continues at coordinate 3,725,957 of NZ_CP126625.1, forward strand.
TGTCCAGCGCCTTCCGGAACGACCCCTCCAGCTACGAGGTGCCCGCGGGAGGCGGCCTGCCCACGGTCTTCCGCCTGGACCAGCACACGGGCTTCATACCCACGGGCGGAGGCGAGTTCTATGCAGGCTCCGTGGCCCGCACGCTCTGGGGCATCTGGAAGAACAATGCCGTCTTCAGCGACAGCCAGGCGGGGCTCGGCACCCTGTGGAGCGCCACCATCCCCGCAACCGCCTCGTTGGGCTACGAGTACGGCAACACACCGCTCGCCTGCTATCCCACCTACCTGACCGGCCTGCGCCGTCTGGCGGGGCCCACGGCGTCCAACGCGATCCTGGATGAGCTCGCCCTGGAGAACGTGGGCAACGGCACGGACCCCACCTCGGGGCTCTACCTGAACGGCACCACCCTCTGGCGCCTGCCGGCGATCCCCTTCACGGATTCCGGCACCTTCCCCACCTATGCGGCCGGGTGGTCCTTCGACTGGAACCAGGCCCAGGCCTTCCGGTTCAGCCACATCGGCGGAGCCCGCACCTTGACCCTCAGCACCTCCGGGGCGGGCTTGGTGCTCGAGCTCTTCGACAGCGTCGGCTTGGTGCGACTGGCCACGGCCTCCTCCTCCGGGAGCGGCGTCATCAGCCTGCCCGCCCTGCCGGCCGGCACCTATGTGGTCCGGGTGCGGGTGGATCCCTACGCGACTTACCCTAACGGAAACATCAACTACAATCTTTTCGTGAATTAGCCTCCGCCCACCAGCCGCACCACCTCCAGCCGATCTCCCTCCTTCAAGGGCGTGGCGGGGTGGTCGGCCCGGCGGATGACCTCGCCATTCAGCTCGATGGCGCTTCCGAAGGCGGGCAGCTCCAGCCAGCGGGCCAGGTCCGCCAGGGTGCCCAGATCGGGCGTCTCCCGGAGGTCGCCGTTGAGGTGCAGCTTCACCGCGCCACCGCCGCCGCCTGGAACCCCTTCTCCAGGTCCGCGATGAGGTCGGGCTGATCCTCGATGCCCACCGAGAAGCGCAACAGGCCGTCCGTGATGCCCAGGCGAGCCTTGACCTCCGGGGCCGTTTTTAGGTGGCTCATGCTGGCGGGGTGCTGGATGAGGCTTTCCACGCCACCCAGGCTGACGCCCCGGGTGATGACCTCCAGGGCCTCGCAGAACCGCTGCCCGGCCACCAGACCCGCCCGCAGCTCGAAGCCCACCATGGCGCCGTACCCCTTCTCCATCTGACGGACGGCGATCTCGTGCCCGGGATGGCTGGGCAGGCCCGGGTAGTCCACCCGGGCTACGTGGGGCTGCCAGAGCAGCCACTGGGCCAGGGCCTGGGCGTTGTCGGAAGCCCGCCGCACCCGCAGGGCCAATGTCTTGAGGCCGCGGTGCAACAGCCAGGAGGCCATGGGATCCAGGGTGGGACCCAGGATCTTCGCGAGGTGCCAGCAGGCCACGATGTCAGCCTCGGGCCCCGCGATGACGCCGGCCACCAGGTCCGAGTGCCCCCCCAGGTACTTGGTGGCGGAAGCCACGCTGAGGTCGATGCCGAAGGCCAGGGGCCGAGTGTGGATGGGGCTGGGGAAGGTGTTGTCGGCCACGGTGCGGACACCGTGCTTCTTCCCGAGGGCCGCGACGCCCGCCAGGTCCGTCAGGGCCAGGGTGGGGTTGGAGGGGGTCTCCACCCAGATCATCCGGGTCTCCGGCTGGAGCGCGGCCTCCCACTCGGCCAGGTCCAGGGTGTTCTGCACCCAGGTCACCTTCAGGCCCCGCTCGGCCTCCCAGCGGCGGATGAGCTGTTCCGTGCCCAGGTAGATGGCGGCGGGGGCCACCAGGTGGTCGCCCGGCTTCAGCAGGGCCTCGAACACCAGGGCGAAGGCCGCCATGCCGGAGGCCGTCGCCAGGGCCCGCTCCGCGCCCTCGAGTTCGGCGAGTACCGCCTCGACCTCGCTGGTGTTGGGATTGCCCCACCGCGTGTAGAAGGCCGGCGGTTCGACGCTGGCGGAGAACTCGGCGCCCTCGCTGTTCTCCATCAGCTGGAAGACCGAGGTCTGGAAGATGGGTGTGGTCACGGCCCGGGTGGTGTTGAAGCGCTTCCCGGCGTGGATGGCGGTGGTGGTGGGTCCCCAGGGCTTGGGCATCGTGAACTCCGGCCCTCAGAATAGACGCGTCCTGGCTACCGCTTCCAGAACACGATGGCCAGAGCCACCACGGCGAAGGCGATGACGGTGATGAGCCGCCAGACGGTGGGGCGGTCGTCCGGCAGGTCGTAGGGACCGCGATCCTCCAGGGCCGCCCGGGTCAGCTCATCCTCCGGAGCCGGCACCAGCCCGCGGCAATCCACGCAGCGGAAGGGCTCGCCGGGCGTTTCGACGGCGTCCACGACGGAACACCCGCACGTCTGGCAGACGTGCACCACGCCCGGATGGTAGGCCTCAAGGGCGGCGGGGATCTCGTTCGTCATGAGCCCAGCATGGGGCGGGGGTCAGGGTTTGGCCAGGGCCTCGGCCAACACCTCGGTGACAAGCTTCGCATCCAGTCGTCCCTGGCCCGCCTTGAGGACCTGGCCCACGAGGAAGCCCTTGAGGCTCTCCTTGCCACCCCGGACCTGGGCCACGGGGCCCGGGTTCGCGTCCAGCACCTGGGCCACCAGCGCCTCGATGGCCCCCCGATCACTCACCTGGGCCAGCCCCCGCGCGGCCACGATGGCCTCGGCGGGCCCTTCGCCGGCCAGGAGGGCGGGGAAGACCTGGTCCTTGGCGGCGCCGAAGCCCAGGGTCCGCGCCTCCACGAGCCGGACCAGGCCGGCCAGGGCCTCCGGCGTGATGGGGAAGGCTTCGATGGTGGTCCCCCGCTCGTTGAGGGTGCGGCTCACCTCCCCCAGCATCCAGGCGGCGGCACCGCGACCCGAGCCGCTCAGACTCGTCACCGCCTCGAAGTAGGCGGCGAAGGCCGGGCTCTGGGCCAGGGTCTGGGCCTCGTCCAGGCCCAGGCCGTGGGCCTCGCGCCAGCGGCGGATGCGCCGCTCCGGCAGCTCGGGCAGGGCCGCCCGGGCGGCCTCGATCTCCGCCGGCTCCACCGCGAGCAGGGGCAGGTCGGGCTCCGGGAAATAGCGATAGTCCATGGCCGCCTCCTTGGTCCGCTGGGCCCGGGTCTCCCCCGCCGCGGCATCCCAACCCCGGGTCTCCATCTGCACGGCCCCGCCCCCTTCGAGCAGGGCCATCTGCCGCTCGAGCTCGTGCTCCAGGGCCTGGCGGACGAAGCGGAAGGAATTCAGGTTCTTCACCTCGACGCGGGTGCCGAAGGCCGCCGATCCGGAGGGGCGGATGCTGACATTGGCGTCACAGCGGAAGCTGCCCTCCTCCAGGTTCCCGTCGCAGATGCCCAGGCCCACCACCAGCCGGTGGAGGGTCTTGAGGTAGTCGGAGGCCTCGGCGGCGCTGCGAAGGTCAGGCGCCCCCACGACCTCGAGGAGGGGCACCCCGGCCCGGTTCAGATCCACGTGGCTGGCACTCCCTTCCAGATCATGGTGGCTCTTCCCCGCATCCTCCTCCAGGTGGGCCCGTTCGATCCGGATCCGCACGGGACCTTCCGCTCCCCGCACCCGGGCATCGCCGGGGATGTCCAGGTGGCCAGCCTCCACCAGGGCCACGGGTCCCTGGGTGATCTGGTACCCCTTCGGGAGGTCCGGATAGAAATACTGCTTGCGGTAGAAGGCACTGCGAGGCCGGATCTCCGCCTCCACGGCCAACCCCAGGGCCAGCGCCATGCGCACGGCCTCAGCATTCAGGGCCGGCAGGGCACCGGGCAGCCCAAGACACACCGGGCAGGTGAGGCTGTTGGGAGGGGCGCCGGTCAGGTTCCGGCAGGCACAGAACATTTTGGACCGGGTCCGCAGCTGGACGTGCACCTCCAAACCGATCACCGCTTCATACCCGGGCTTCATCGCGACTCCTGGGCTCAGTCTACTTCGGCCGGCCTACTTCCCGAGGCAGAAGCCGCTGAAGAGCGCATCCAGGGCGCTTTCGGCCCGATCCTCGCCCGTGAGCCGGGCCAGCAGGCCCCAGGCACCCTGCAGGAGGGAGGCCGGCAGCTCGGGGGGACAGCCCGGGTCCAGTTCCAGCAGCAGGTCCAGCTGCCGCGTCAGGTCATCCAGCAGCGCCACCTGGCGGTCGGTGGCCAGCGCCCCGAGGCAGGCGTCGGGCGCGAGGCCGCCCAGCAGTCGTTCCTTGAGGGCCGCCTCCAGGGCATCCAGGTCCCCCAGTTGTGCGGCGATGGCCACGCCTGGGGCCTCCGCCAGGTCCGCAAACGTGCGGACCTCCAGCACCTTCGCCCGGAAGGGGAGGAGGGCGGCATCCACCGGGGCCGAGGCCACCTCGCCGACGGGCACCAGGTGGAGGATCAGGTCGGCGTTCTCCAGGAGGGGCCCCACCCGGGCCATCCCCAGGCGCTCCACCGGGTCCTGGGATTCCCGGAGTCCCGCCGTGTCGAAGAGCCGCAAGGGCAGGCCCCGCCATTCACAGCGGACCTCGATGGTGTCCCGCGTGGTGCCCGGGATCTCGGTGACGATGGCCCGGTCCTCGCCGGCCAGGGCGTTGAAGAGGGTGCTCTTGCCGGCATTGGGGCGCCCCACCAGGGCCAGGCGGAGGCCGTCCTGGAGGCGCCGGGAGGCCCTGGCCCGGGACCGTTCCACGTGGAACCGCGCTGCCAGCGGCGCCAGCTCGATGGCCAAGTCCTTTTGATTCAACGAAATTCCCTCTTCTTCCCCGTAATCCACCGCCGCCTCGGCCCGGGCCATCCAGGGGGTCAGGCTGTGGCGGGCCCCGGAGATCCAGTCGGGCAGGGATCCGGCCCGGGCCTGGGCCAGGCGGAGCTGGGTGTCCGTCTCCGCACCCACCAGGTCCCGCAGGGCCTCGGCCTCCAGCAGGCCCTGCCTGCCGTTCAGCAGGGCCCGGCGGGTGAACTCCCCGGGCTCGGCCAACCGTGCGCCCAGGGTGCCCAGGTGGGCCAGGAGGCGCCGCACCAGCAGGGGATTGCCGTGGGTCTGCAACTCCACGATGTCTTCGCCGGTGTAGCTGTCGGGCCCGGGGAAGAAGAGCACCAGGGCCCGCTCCCGGAAGCCGTCCCAGGCCAGCGTGCGCACGGCGGCCTTCCGGGGGGCCGGCAGCGCGACGAGGGGGGCCAGCAGACCGGGCAGGCCGGGCCCGGAGACCCGCACCACCGCCACCGCAGCGGGCAGCAGCGGGGTCGCGGGCGCGCAGATGGGATCGGCGGTCGGATGCACCGAGCCAGTCTACTTCCGGAACACCTTCACCGGCTTGAAGGTGCCGGTGCCCTCGCTTTCGGTACCCAGGCCCGCTTCGCGGCTTACGACGAGATGCACCCAGCGCCGCTCGCGGGCGCTCAGGGCGCCCAGGGTGTGGCTGCCCAGCTCGCGGGCCTTGGCGGCGGCGAACTGGCCCATGGCCATCACCTCCTGCATGCGGAACAGGCGGGCACCCTTCACGTCCAGGTAGGCCAGCTTCTGGTCCTCGCGCTCGCCCTGGACCTCATGGATCAGGAACTGCAGGGCATCCAGGGCCACGCCGCGGTTCGCTCCCAGGTGGGAGGCATCCGGGCCGGAAACCGCCACGCGGTTGGGAAAGGCCTCTTCGTCGCCGGAGGGCGAAAAGCGGGCCTCCAGCGTCAGGCCGAGCTGCTGGCCCCAGCGGGTGATGAGCTCGGGGACGGACTCCAGGGTGACGCCGCTCTTCCGCATGGCGGACTCCTACACGGTGATGGGCTGGGGCTGATAGGACCGCATGATCCACCAGGTCTGGAACAGGCCGATGAGGTTGAACACGAAATAGTAGATCACCAGGCCGGCGGCGCTCTGGGCGAAGAAGAAGGTCATCATCGCGGGCATCAGCACCAGCATCATCTTGCGCTGGGCGGGATCACCCACGGCGGGCGTCATGTACTGCTGCGCGAACATGGAGGCGCCCATCAGCACGGGGTAGATGAAGTAGGGGTCGCGGACGGACAAATCGGTGATCCAGCCGAAGAAGGGCGCGTGGCGCAGCTCGAAGACGTTGTTGAGCATGGACCAGAGGGCCAGGAAGATGGGCATCTGCAGCAGCATGGGCAGGCAGCCGCCCATGGGGTTGTGGCCGTTCTTCTTGTAGAGGGCCATCAGCTCCTTCTGCATCTCGGCCTTCTTCGTCATGTCGCTGCCGAACTTCTCGTACTTGGCCTGGATGGCCTTCTGGTGCGGCTCGAAGTCCTTCATGCGGAGCATGGAGATGGTCTGCTTGGCGGACAGGTGCCACATGAAGAGGACGCGGATGATGAACGTGAAGACCACGATGGACCAGCCCCAGTTGCCCACGACGGCGTGGACCTTCTTGAGGATCCAGAAGAGCAGGTGGGACACGGCGCCGAAGAAGCCGTAGTCGATGACCTGGGTGAAGGGCTTCTCGAAGGCCAGGAGCGGCTCCGCCTGCTTGGGCCCCAGGTAGAGCAGGGCTTCGGCCCGGCCAGCCTGGGGCAGCAGGGCATAGCCCTGGGCCTCGCGGGCCGCGGGGCGCGGCAGCTTCCAGAGGGCGGCGAAGTAGTGGTTCTGCTGGGCCTTCTCGTCCTTGCCGAGACCGGCGTCCAGGCCGAGGCGCTCGGAGGAGGGTGGCAGCACCTTGCGCTTGGCGCCCAGGAAGCTGAAGAAGGGATCATGCAGCATCTCCGCCCAGGTCACGGCCTCGATGCCTTTTTCGGTGAGCGTGAAGACCCGGCCCAGCTGCTTCACGGGCGCGTCGGTGGTGGGGTTCTGGATCAGCTCCAGTGGCGCGTTTCCGGGGGAGGTCGCCTCCACCTTCAGGCTGTGACCGCGCTCCGGAACCAGGTAGCTGAGCCGTTCGCCGGTGGCGTTCTCGAAGATGACGAGGGTGCCCGCCGGTGCCGACTCCTGGCGCACCGTCTCGAACCCGACCCCCTTCAGGGTGCCGAGCCCCGCGAAGGCCTCCGGGAAGAAGCGCGTGCCGTCCTGCTTCCAGACCACCTGCTTGAGGGCCCCGGTGGCCACCTGCCAGGTGAGCTTGAGCTCCTGGGAGGCCACCGTGTGGGTGGCGGCAGGATCCGCGGCCTTCGGGCCGCCCGGGGTCGAGGCGGCGGGCAGCGCCACGGGCGTGGGTGCCACGGCCTGCTCGACCTTGGGGCTGGCCGGTGCGGCCTGCTGCGTCTCCACCTTGGGAGCGGGCTTGGCGTAGCGGGAGCTCAGCCAGAACTGGCCGCCGAGCAGGATCATGCTGCCGACGACGAAGAGGAGGACATTGCGGTTGTTCATGGGGTATCCGAGGCGGGGAGTCGACGGAGGGCCAGCCGGAGCTGGCTTTCAATGTCCTGGAAGCAGATGGTGTCAAGCGGCGGCGCCGAGCGCCCGGGTCGCACCCAGACCACCCAGGGCTGGCCCCTGAGCGGCTCCGAGCCAGCCAGGAAGGCCATCCTCACCTGGCGGCGGAAGCGATTGCGCTGGACGGCGGAGCCCGTCTTGCGGGGCGAGGTCACCAGCAGCAGCGGGCCCTCGGTTGCGGGCAGGGGCCAGGCCCGCACGTCCAGCCACGACGACTGCCCCAGCAGGGGCCGGGGCAACGGGGTGGGCACCGCGTGGTCCTTGTGCCGAACCGTACGGAAGCGGCCTCTGTAGATCACGGTCGGCGGCTAGAGCGCCAGGACGTGGCGACCCTTGGCGCGGCGGCGCTTGAGCACCAGGCGGCCGTTCTTGGTCTTCATGCGGCTCAGGAAGCCGTGGGTCTTGGCGCGGCGACGGTTGTTGGGCTGAAACGTGCGCTTCATGGTTCCACCTCGGGGGTTCCCTCCCAGGGAGGAGAACGAACCTTTGAGGTTATCAGCGAGGGCTGGCGGGCTCAAGAGGATTTCCGCTCTCTTCCCCCAGCCGATGG